>CAYZVJ010000012.1:0-37575 GCA_964481765.1 uncultured Rikenellaceae bacterium
GTTCATTGTTGGATGGCAGTTCGAACATCGGATCCATCATAATGGCTTCACAGATTGAACGCAATCCCCGTGCACCCAGTTTAAACTCAATGGCTTTGTCTACGATATAATTGAGTGTCTCCTCGGAGAAGGTGAGTTCGATGTTATCCATTCCGAAGAGCTTAATGTATTGTTTTACAATGGCATTCCTTGGATCAGTAAGGATATTCCGTAATGCATCCCGCTTGAGGGGTTGGAGATAGGTGATGACAGGAAGCCGGCCGACAATTTCCGGAATCATGCCAAAGGCTTTCAGGTCCTGTGGTGCAATATACTGGAGCAGGTTCGATTTATCCACGCTATCTCTGTTTTTACTGGCACTGTATCCCACCACCTGGGCATTGAGTCGCTGACCGATTTTTTTCTCAATCCCGTCGAATGCTCCGCCACAAATATAGAGTATGTTCTGGGTATTTACCGGGATCATTTTTTGCTCCGGATGCTTTCTTCCCCCCTGGGGTGGAACATTCACAATAGAGCCTTCCAGGAGTTTTAAAAGGCCCTGTTGTACTCCTTCTCCTGACACATCCCTGGTTATAGAGGGATTATCGCTTTTTCGGGCAATTTTATCAATCTCATCGATAAATATAATCCCTTTTTCGGCTGCCTTTACATCGTAATCTGCAGCCTGTAACAGGCGGGTTAGAAGGCTTTCGATGTCTTCACCAACATATCCGGCTTCTGTCAGTACAGTAGCATCGACAATGGTGAAAGGAACATGAAGCATCCTGGCAATGGTTCGTGCCAGCAGTGTTTTCCCGGTACCCGTTTCGCCCACCAGTACGATATTCGATTTTTCGATCTCAACATCGTCCTCCTCGCGCCGGGAACTCTGCATCAGTCTTTTGTAATGGTTGTAAACGGCAACGGAAAGGTATTTCTTTGCCTGCTCCTGACCGATAACATAGTCATCCAGAAAATTTTTGATCTCAATGGGTTTGAGCAACTGAATCTGGCTTACATCGAATTCACTCCTGTTCTTGGTCTCTTCCTGAATGATGCTGTAAGCCTGTTCGATACAATGATCACAGATATGCCCGGAAATCCCGGCAATCAGGAGATTGGTATCCTTTTTCTCACGTCCGCAGAATGAACATTTATCCATAATATAGCGATAGTGCGATTTCTTTTGTGTCTGATTAGCGTATACAAATATACAAAATTGTTCCTAAGGTGGTTACCATAGCGAAGCATTGTGAAAAACCGTTTGGATTTACCAGCTGTTTTTCAGATGCCGATTCTTAGTTCTCTTGCTTGGTTCTCAGAAGCACTTCATCGATCATTCCATACTCCTTGGCTTCTGATGCAGTCATCCAATAATCCCGGTCGGCATCTTTTTCCACTTTTTTAATGGTATTCCCCGAGTGTTCTGCAATGATGGAATACAGCTCGGTTCGAAGCTTAAGAATCTCTCTTGCTGTGATTTCAATATCGGATGCCGGACCTTCTGCTCCTCCCATTGGCTGATGTATCATCAGGCGGGAATGTTTTAACGCTGAGCGCTTGCCTTTCTTTCCGGCAGTGAGCAGAACAGCACCCATTGATGCAGCCATTCCGGTACAGATGGTTGCCACATCTGAACTGATGTATTGCATTGTATCATAAATCCCCAAACCGGCATGCACGGATCCACCAGGTGTGTTGAAATAAATCTGGATATCCTTGGTCGGGTCGGTGGATTCCAGGTAGAGTAATTGAGCCTGGATAATATTGGCAACGTAATCATCAATTGGCAGTCCCAGGAAGATGATACGATCCATCATCAGCCGTGAGAAAACATCCATGGATGCAACGTTCAATTGTCTCTCCTCAATAATGGTGGGAGAGATGTAATTGTTATAAATGGACCGGTATTTATCCAACTGTAAACTACTGATCCCGAGATGTCCGGTGACATATCTTCTGAAATCATCTTTTTGATCCATAGTAGGAGTTTTTAATTGTTTAGAATCCAAAATTATAAAAATATTTATGACTGGTTTGTTAATTCACGAGGATTACTTTTGATCGTACAGTTTATTAAATTCGTCCGAAGAGATCTTCTTCTGATCCAGTTTTACCTGCTCTTTGATGAATTCAATTACTTTCTCTTCATATTTTCTTCCATATAGCTTCTTTGCATCTTCTTCCCGTCCCAGCATCTCTTTGGCATAGTTGGTCAGGTATTCATCGGGGATATTCGCCATGCCATATTGCTGGAATTGCATTTTTGCATATTTTTTTGCATGGTCCCTGATCTCTTCATCGGAGATCTTGATTTCGTTGTCTTTAATGATCTGGTCCTTGATTAATTGCCATTTCAGATCATTTTCAAAGTGTTCGAAATCCTGCTCGATCTGTTCCTCTGTAACGTTGTCTTTGTTTACAGCTTTCAGCCACCGTTTTAAAAATGTCGAAGGCAGGTCAATCTTTACTTTCTTAATCATTTTTTCTTTCACATCGATTGCAAACCGGAACTCGCTCTCACTGGCTAATTGGGCAGCGACTTCCTCCTCAATCTTTTGTTCAAACTCTTTTTCGGATGTAACATTTCCTTTTCCAAATGCTTTGTCGTAAAAGTCCTGATTCATATCAGCTTTTTCGAACCGGCTGATCTCCTTGATGTTGAATCTGAAATTGGGGCCGATGGATGAAACCTGGTCTTTATCAATCTTGAGTATAGAGGATATCTCAGTATCATTTGGGAACGCTTTTTTGATATCAAAATCTATTGTATCATTCACCTGCTTTCCCTTGCATTTTTTTACCATCTCGTTATCTTTGACTGCACCCAGGGAGAAGGAGGTTTCTTCAACCGAAACTCCCGTTTCAACGATCTCCCCGTTCATGTCCAGTTGGTTTATGCCACCCTTCAGCAGATCCTCTTCGCCAGCCTGTTCAACGGATTTAAATGACCCCAATTTTCGGAGATACTCCTCCTTGTAGGATTCTTTTATTTTTTTATCAATAGAGATGGTATAATAGGGGATCTTGTCCCGGGTCGACAGGTTGATTTCTATGGGAGGGGCAAGACCCAGATCAAATGCAAATTCGAATTCCTCCTGGTGATCCCAATCGATGGGTTGTTGTTCTTGTTCATTGGGCAAGGGTTCACCAAGAATCGATAGTTTTTCTTTCGTAATGTAGCTGGAGAGTGATTCGGAAAGGATCTTATTCACCTCCTCAATCAGTACCGCTTTCCCATACATTTTTCTAATCAGCCCGGAAGGCACTTTCCCGGGTCTGAACCCGTCCAGTCGTGCCTTTTTCCGGTAATCTTTCAGTACCTCTTCAACCCGTGTTTCATAATCCTTTTTCTGAATCCCGATTTTAATTGTGGTATTCAATGGATCAATATTCTCTCTGGTAATGTTCATTGTTTTACGCTTAATGTATTAAAAACAGTAAAAACCGCCAGAACTGCCGATATAACCATCGTAAGTTAAAGCGGTTTTGGGAACGATCGTGCGGATGAAGGGACTCGAACCCCCACGCCCGAAGGCACTAGATCCTAAATCTAGCGCGGCTACCAATTACGCCACATCCGCCTGAAATCACCGCAAAGATATTAAATTTGAATTATGTACCAGATACACGTTACCGTATTAATTTCTGAGTTCAAATTTTTTACCGAGATATAACCGCCTTACTTTTTCATCATCAGCCAACTCATTTGATGTTCCCGATTTCATGATACTTCCTTCAAACAACAGGTACGCTCTGTCGGTGATGGATAAGGTCTCATGAACATTATGGTCAGTAATGAGAATACCAATGTTTTTTTCTTTAAGCCGGCTCACAATCTCCTGAATATCTTCAACAGCGATCGGATCGATGCCTGCAAATGGTTCATCCAGCAGCATGAATTTTGGTTTAATTGCCAGGGCGCGTGCAATTTCCGTTCGTCTGCGTTCGCCTCCCGATAATTGAAATCCTTTGCTTTTTCTGATACGGTCAAGTCCGAATTCCCTGAGAAGGGACTCAAGCCGTTCTTTTTGTTCATCTTTGGCTAAGTTCGACATTTCCAGAACGGCCTTGATATTATCCTCAACACTCAATTTCCTGAAAACCGATGCTTCCTGTGCCAGATAACCAATTCCTTTTTGTGCCCGTCTATATACCGGTAATCCCGTAATGTCTTCGTCATTCATATAGATCTTCCCATGGTTTGGGGCAATAAGCCCTACGATCATATAAAAGGAGGTGGTTTTACCGGCACCATTGGGTCCCAGGAGTCCAACAATTTCACCCCGTTTCACATCAATGGATACATCATTAACAACTGTACGGGAGCGGTACCGTTTTACCAGATTTTCAGTATATAACCTCACAACATGTTATCTTTGTTGCGAAAATAGTCATTTTGAGTCAATATCTGCCTAAAAGATGAACTGGAATCTGCCCCTGATGCCAAATGTCTGAATATCCGGGTTATCCCGGTGTGTGTGTCGCCACATTGCATCGATACGGAAAAATTTCAGTATGTTCTCAATACCCAGGCTGGTTTCAAGGTAAGGCCCCCCCAGACCGTTCAATCCTTCGGGGAAAGGCATCAGTATCTCGTGCTTGGGATCAAGGCTGCCGATCACTCCTCTGGCACTGACCACCTCTCTCCACTTAAGCCTCCTGAACAGGGGTAACTTATTGAATAATAATCCTTGAAAATGGTGTTCCACAAAAAGGGTGAGGTATTGGTCACTGGCAAATTCATAGTAATTCATCATATTGAATGAATACCTGTCAAACAGATAGGTCTCATTTCCCTCATGCAGGTGGAGCAGGGGATAAGGCAGTGTTCCGAAAATTTTCCCCATTTCCAGATTATACCTGAAATAACCAAGGGGATGAAGAGGTACTTTCTGGGAGATGGAAAACTTCACTTTAACATAGTTGTATTTGCTGTTCAGCACGTTTTTCAAACCCAAAGCAACATCCAGGTTTATGACAGGATTGTTGGTTCCGATGGAGGTTCTCAGGAATTCCCCCATGATGTATCGTTCTCCTTTGGCATAACGGGTATTGAGTGATAATTCCGTATTTATTATTTTCGGTAAAAACAGGTATCCGGTATCTTCCGGCAGCATGAACGGGATATACCGGGTTGCGAAGATCCGTTTGTGGTTGACCGTTACCGTGTTGGAAAATCCCTGTATCCATTCCTTCTCGTAATAAGCCGTAAAATCATCCACCAGGGTTAATTTATAGTTTGGGTTGCGCCGCAGATAAGAGGCAAAAAAATTGTCATTGAGAAATGCCTTGGGACTCTCTCCAATCTGTTCAATATCGTGTTTATAATGCATGGCCACACCAACGCGGGGATTTTTATTAAACAGATAGAGGAATCCCCCTCCGTATTTCATGCGTTCATCTCTGATCCCGTAAGCGATATGTCCTTCAATCATTAAATTGGTACTGAACTGGTTACTTGTTCTTGCTCCGAATTTAAATCGTTTCCCTTCAATTTCATTATAGCTGTAAAAGGTGTAATAGGGACCCAGTTCCACCAGTCCCTGAACCCAGTATCCGGTAACGAACATTTCAATCAGTTTTTCCAGCCGGATATATTCCGGTACAGATTGGACAGAATCTACCATGGAATAGATATTTCTTTCCTTGCCGGTAAGGGATACCGGTCGGTTTTTTTCCCAGAAGTTCTCATTTTCCCTCAGGGCACTCTGTGGAACCCATACTTTATCTCTGATTGCTATTGCTTCAGGGGGAAACGGTTCGTTAATCCGGATCTTCCCATAGGTGGTCAACTTGCGCCCGAAAAATCCGGTAGCCTGATCCCGAAGGTTAAAATCGACAAACAATTTCTGCTGTTTCAGAAACCAGAGTGAGTCATTGATCATCTGATACTCTTCTTCTCCTGCAATGTCATGGATGAAATTTACATTAACATCATCTGCCAGCCGTAACTGGATCTTGACTACAGCGAAAGTGGTATCGTGGATCCAGAAATTTCCCGTAAAGGTCGGTTCCTGTTTTCGGCGAGGTTGGAAACTGAGTTCATAGCACCAGCGGTCATTGATGTATGCACTATCGACTAAATAATACTTGTAATAGATCAGGGCATGATCTGAGATCGGACTGACAAATCCCTGGTCAATCACTTTCAGATAATTATCATAAATATTGAGGTCCTGAAATATATTTCCGGTAACCTGAGAGAGGCTTTCATTATCAATACCTGATACTTTGCTGGCTTTAATGATCTCTTTTTCTTCGAACGGTGATTTCTGGTAGTAATAATCTGATATTGCTTCACTTAACATGACCGGCAGATAGGGTTTTCCTGTAATGGCTGAGGTATCCATGTACTGAAATGCGAACCGGAACGGTTTTAGAATGGCCTGATTTTTAAACTGTTCGTCAACATTATTAATGTCAACCTGGATTTTGTTATAGGTCTCAAAAGAATAGGAATCGAGGTTGCGTGGATTGTTTCTCTGCTTATTCAGCAAAACATTACGGAGGATTGGGTGTGCCGGATTCTCCCCCCGGTGAACGATGACCTCTTCGATCTCTATATGCCCCCTCTCCAGGTTGGCATCAATGGTCTGGAAGATTCCTTTTTTGACCGGATAAGTCTGGGGTATATAGCCGAGATAGGATATTGTGATGGAATCAGAGGGATTTTGAGTTTCAATATAATACGCTCCATTGAAATCGGAAATAGTGCCGATCGGTTTGCCGACAAACGATATGTTTACAAAGGGCAACGGTTCGCCCGATTCAGCATCACTTATATTTCCCCTGATTTTTGTGGTTTGTGCCGACGCGAAAGAGAAAACCAGTAATCCAAGTAAACTGCCACAAATGAGTCGATGAAAGAGTGTAGAACCGGGAGAAAAATTCCTTATGTGTTTCATAAGGTATACCTGATTGTTCATGCTTAACCGGCCAGTTTTGCTTCTTCTTTAGCCACTATACGTTTCGAAATACCGATCCCGATCTCATACAAAAGAAGCAATGGGACACAGACCAGGACCTGGCTGAAAATATCCGGGGGTGTAATGATTGCGGAGAGCGCAAGGATGATGATGACAGAATGCTTTCGGTATTTTCGTAAAAATTGCGGTGTCAGCAACCCGATCTTTGTGAGAAAATAGACCATAATCGGCAGTTCGAAAACAATGCCACTTGCAAGGGTTACCGATGATACGGTAGATATATAGGATATCAGGTTTATCTGGTTGGCTACCTGATCACTTACTTTATAGGAACCAAGAAAATGAACGGATAATGGGGTAATGAGGAAATAGCCAAATAATATACCCAGGATAAAAAGCAGGGAAGAAGAGAATACAGCACCTGTTGCATACCGTTTTTCCTTCTGGTATAACGCCGGTTTTAAAAAAATCCAGAATTCAAAAAAGATGTAGGGAAAAGCGAGGATTACCCCTGCAATGATCGATACAAGAATGTGGGTTGTAAACTGCCCGGCCATGTTGATGTTGATGATTTCAAACTCATTTCTGTTGATACACAGTGCCGGAACATTTACCAACGTTCCAAATTTGCAAAACATTCTGTTGGTAAAGAATTCAGGTGTCTTCGGTGCGAGAATGATGATATCGAAAACTATCCGGTGAAAAATAAAAGCAACAATGGCAATAACCAGAATCGCAGAGACCGATCGGATAATGTGCCACCTGAGCTCTTCCAAATGCTCAAGAAATGTCATTTCGTTTTTATCTTTCGACACCATTTTAATTCACAAAAAAAAAATGTATATTTATGATACAAATGTATTTATTTTAAACTATTATCTACATAAAAGAAAAGGAAGCCACCTTCACGTGAACGAGTAAACGAAAAAAAATCTCAAAACCAGTATTCTTTTATAGTGATATGATTTATAAACTGGTGAGGAAAAATGAGTATTGGAGCAGACATATCATTGAATGATTATTTAAAGAGATATTTTGGTTTTGATACATTCAAAGGAAATCAGGAGATAATCATTCGCAATATATTGGCTGGAAATGACACCTTCGTTTTAATGCCGACCGGAGGTGGTAAGTCGCTTTGTTACCAGCTTCCTGCGCTGATAAAACCCGGAACAGCGATTGTTATTTCACCGCTTATCGCTTTAATGAAGAACCAGGTAGATGCGATGAGAAATTTCAGTGCTGAGGATGGTGTTGCACATTTTCTCAATTCCTCGTTGACAAAACAAGCCATCCAGGAGGTGAAGCAGGATGTGCTGGCTGGCATTACGCGCTTGCTTTATGTTGCCCCTGAATCGCTGACCAAAGAAGAGAATATCACCTTCCTGAAACAGGTCAGGATCTCTTTTTATGCCATTGATGAAGCACACTGTATTTCGGAATGGGGACATGATTTCAGGCCTGAATACCGCAGGATAAGACCCATCATTAATCGCATTGGTCTCGCCCCGCTGATTGCACTCACCGCAACAGCTACTCCCAAAGTGCAGCATGATATCCAGAAAAACCTGGCCATGCTGGAAGCGAATGTATTTAAGTCCTCCTTCAACCGGCCAAACCTCTACTACGAGGTCAGGCCAAAATCGCATCCTTCCAGGGAGATCATCAAGTTTATCAAGAATAATTCCGGTAAATCAGGTATCATTTATTGCCTGAGCAGGAAAAAGGTTGAGCAACTGGCTGAAGTGTTGAAAGTGAATGGTATAAAAGCCTTGCCATACCATGCCGGAATGGATTCCGCTACCCGGACAGCAACGCAGGATAAATTCCTGATGGAGGAGATCGATGTGATCGTTGCTACCATTGCATTTGGAATGGGAATCGATAAACCCGATGTTCGGTTTGTTATTCATTACGACATGCCCAAAAGCCTGGAAGGTTATTATCAGGAGACCGGAAGAGCAGGTAGAGATGGCGGAGAAGGCCGCTGCATCACCTTTTATAGCTATAATGACGTGCAAAAGCTGGAGAAGTTCATGCAGGGAAAACCCATCGCAGAACAGGAGATAGGAAAACAACTGCTCCTGGAAACGGTTTCCTATGCCGAATCATCGGTTTGCAGGAGGAAACAGCTGCTGCACTATTTTGGTGAAGTATACAATGAAGAGAATTGCGAAACATGTGATAATTGTGTACACCCAAAAATCCAGTTCGAAGGTCAGGAATACATCCTTGACGTGCTTGAGACCATTAAGCAGGTCAAAGAAAAATTCAAATCCGAACACGTTGCACAGATCTTAAGTGGTACCGTGAATTCCGCTATTAAATCATATAAACACCATCAGCTGGAAATTTTTGGCGCCGGAAGTGATCACGATGAAAAATTTTGGGGCGCTGTCATCCGCCAGGCATTGATTGTCCGGTTCATTGAAAAAGATATCGAGAATTATGGGCTGCTGAAAATCACTGAAAGAGGTGAAGCGTTTATCAATAATCCCCATTCATTCTTACTGACAATGGATCACGATTATGAGGATGAGGCAGAGGATGAAACAATCGCGAGCGGTGGAAGGACAAGTACCGTTGATGAGGAACTGTTCAATATTTTGAAAGATCTGAGAAAGAAAATTGCGAAACAGAAAAATTTACCCCCGTTTGTTATTTTTCAGGATCCCTCCCTCGAAGATATGGCTATCCAGTATCCGATTACCCTGGAAGAGATGCAATACGTTACCGGTGTCGGCCAGGGCAAAGCTCAACGGTATGGAAAGGAATTTGTCGAAATCATAAAAAAGTATGTCGGGGAGAAGGATATACTTCGACCACAGGACATGGTGGTTAAATCAGTAATTAATAAATCGGGACTGAAAGTCTATATCATTCAAAGTATCGACAGAAAAAGATCACTCGAAGATATTGCCGATGCGAAAAACATTGAAATGAATGACCTCCTTAAAGAGATTGAGTCCATTGTTCAATCCGGAACAAAGATAAACCTGGACTACTATATCAATGAAGTGCTGGATGAGGATCGTCAACAGGAAATTTTTGACTACTTCAAGGAGGATGCCGAAACGGAATCCATTGAAGCCGCTCTGCAGGAACTTGGGGAAGATGAATATTCCGAAGAGGATATCCGGCTGATGAGAATCAAATTCTTTTCGGAAATGGGAAATTAAAGAGAGGTTCTGAATACCAAATTTCCAGTCACAGGTTCCAATTAAATATATATCCTTATCATCTTTTTTACTATCTTCACTCCTGCAATGAAAAATCATTCATTTCCCAATGACCATATTGGAAATACACAACATCAGTAAAAGTTATGGAAAGATCCAGGCTGTTAAGGACCTTTCAATAACAGTACAAAAAGGCACGGTGTTTGGCATACTCGGTCCCAATGGAAGTGGAAAAACAACTACGCTTTCTATAATTGCCGGGATATTAAAACCTCAAACGGGCAGCTACAGATGGTTCGAGCAGGAACCGAACAAATGGTTAAACAGGAAAATCGGTTCGCTCATTGAGATCCCCTATTATTATCCTTATCTCTCCCTGTATCACAATCTGAAAATTCACTGCCTGATTAAGGATGTTCCTGAGAAGGATATTGAAAGGGTACTGGAGATTACTGGTCTGACATCCCGTAAGGGATCCCGTTTTGATACCCTGTCACTGGGGATGAAACAGCGACTAGCTCTGGCATCCGTCCTGCTGGGGGACCCTGAAGTGCTTGTACTGGATGAACCGGCAAATGGGCTGGATCCTGAAGGTATAGCCGAAGTTAGAAACATTATTAAAATGGAAGCTGAGAAAGGAAAGACAATCATTCTTGCCAGTCATATACTGGATGAGGTGGAAAAGGTGTGTTCCCATGTTGGGATTTTAAAATGGGGGCAATTGATTGCCAACGGGAAAGTGAATGAACTGTTGGTGGAGGATGATACGATAATTATATCTTCCGAAAGGATGAATGAATTGCATGAGGTTCTGGTCAGGGCCGGATTTGTAAAAACGAGCCAATGTGATGAGCAGGAAATAACCTTAACCCTGGTTGACGAAAAAACACCCGAAGACCTGAATGCTTTTGCTTTTAAAAACGGGTTTACCCTTTCACGGCTTGAAGTAAGGAAAAAGAGTCTTGAATCCCAGTTCCTTGAACTGGTTCGATAGTATTTCATGCGTGGCAATTAAAACTGTTGAGCAATAGATGAAGAAACTTTTTAAAATAGAACTGATTAAGATATGGAATTATGCCTCGTTCAGGGTGATTCTGATCCTCCATTTCTTACTTTTTCTACTGGTTATCTTTGTCGCCTCGCAAATCGACATCTCGGTACCCGGTTTAACGATGAAAAACCTGTTTCAGTTTCCGCATGTCTGGGAATCATTTGCCTGGATAGCAAGCTGGTTCAACCTGCTGCTTGCCGTAATCCTGATACTCCTTGTCGGAAATGAATTTTCTTATAAAACGTTCAGGCAACAGGTGATCACCGGATTAAGCCGAAATGATCTGATCGTCGGGAAAAGCCTTGTTGTCCTTCTTGTGGCTCTCTATGGTGTTTTGCTGGTCTTTTTGACCAGTACGATCTCCGGATTGATCTTTACCAGGGGGCTCTCCGTTTCTGTGGTCTTTGAAAAATCATACCTGCTGGTTGTTTATTTTATCCAGGCTATCGGTTACATGACCATTGGTTTTTTGATTGCTGTGCTTTTCAGGAACACTGCATTGTCTATCGTCATGTACCTTCTTTATTTTATCTTAATCGAACCCATCATCCGGCTTATGTTTCCCCGGGAAGCCAGACTCTATTTCCCGGTAAAAATTATCTCTAACCTTACTCCAAGACCCGAGTTCCTGACCATTGCTTCAGACGAATCCATGCTGGATGCTTCAGGTCAAAGCAGCCTTGATCTGAATGCTATCGGTATTGCACCGGATCCTTTGCCGTTTTACCTTACCATCCTGTTGGCTCTGGCCTATATTGCAGTTTTCAGCTCCCTCATATTTATTTTTATTCGGAAGAGAGATATTTAACCCGTATTATTTATACACGCGGCCTTTCCAGGAAAACTTCCCAATAGTACCTGCAACAGGAATGATGCTTACATAGAAAAAGTAAACCACCTGGAGGATTAAAAAATATTTCAGTAGATGTTTCTTCCTGAAAAAACCGGCAACAGAATGGATGAACAGGAAATCTGCAGCCAATTTTACCGTAAAAAGACCGGTAAAAGCAACGATTCCCTGAGGTATGAAAGCAGTTAGGAAGAGGGAGAGAAGTAATAACAAATTCATCAAATAGACGATAATTGCAGTGACAATTGAATCAAAATCTCGATAACCCCTGTTTTTGGATGTCCACCGCTTCCTTTGGTTCCAGAAAGATTTAAGATCAGGCTGGGCTTTTGAGATAACCACCGCTTCCCGCGATTTTAAAAACAGGGATTTTAATCCGGCCGTTTTTTTTACTCCATGAAGCAAGAATATATCATCCCCCGATGCAAAACGTGAATTCATGATTTCGGAATCCGGAGCGATTGTTTTTCTGTTGAAAGCCAGGTTTGCACCATTGCAGAGAACGGGTTTGCCAATTCCGGATGATCCCCCCGATGTTCCGGTTAAGCTCAGAAATTCAAGTGCCTGGAGATCCTGAAAGATCCCCTGTCCCTCATTCAAACTAACCGGACCAATGATAAGATCAGACCTGTCCTTTTCAAAGAAAGAAACGATGGATGATATCCATTCCTCTCCGAATGTACAATCGGCATCGGTGGTAATGATGAGATCGCCCCTGCTTCTTCTGTATCCACACAGCAAGGCATCCTTTTTACCAACTCCTGAATTGGGAATAACTAAATAACCGGTTACACCCTTCATGTAGAAATGAATGGCTTCCTTCGTTGTATCCGTCGAGTGATCATCCACAAACAGGATTTCCAGCAGGTTGCCCGGATAATCCTGGCATTTCAACATCCTGATAAGCTGTGGAATATTTACCGCCTCATTCCTGAGTGCAATAACAACGGAGACAACTGTCTGCCCGCGACAGGTGGATCGTTTAACAACGCTTGTCCTTCTCCACCCCCAAAGAAAGAGCATGATCAGGATAAAATAACCAATCCCTGTGGCAAGCGAAAGAAAATAGAATAATAGCATCCCGGTTTAGTTGGTTTTGTATTCATCCCAACTTTTGATGGCAATATCTTTCAAATCTAATTTACAGAATGCCAGGATGAACGCACTGGCAAGGCGCGCATTGGTAATCAGTGGAATGTTATAGTCCACAGCTGTTCTGCGAATCAGATAGTCATTACTCAATTCACTTTTTGTCAGGTTTTTTGGAATATTGATGACCAGGTCGATCTTTCTCTTCTTCAGGAAATCCAGGGTATTCGGGTGTTTATCTTCGTCAGGCCAGTGGAGGACCGTGGCTTTAATGCCGCTATTTGCGAGAAATTCTTGCGTTCCGCGCGTTGCATACAAGGTATACCCTTTTTCCTCCAGTGCTTTTGCACTATTGATCAATTCAACTTTCGAGCGGGCAGGTCCGGTGGAAAGCAGGATGTTCTTTTTTGGGATGGTATATCCGACCGACAGCATTGATTTAAGAATTCCTTCATAAAAATCCTCACCGATACAACCCACTTCACCGGTGGATGACATATCCACACCAAGGATAGGATCGGCTTTCTGGAGCCTGGCGAATGAGAATTGCGGTGCTTTAACCCCGATATAATCGAGATCAAAGATCGATTTATTGGGTTTCTCCACTTCAATACCCAGCATGACCTTCGTAGCCATCTCGATCAGGTTGGATTTGAGCACCTTGGATACAAACGGCATGCTTCTGGACGCTCTCAGATTGCATTCAATAACTTTAATATCATTGTCTTTTGCAAGAAATTGCATGTTGAACGGACCGGTAATATCCAACTGTTTCGCGATTTGCCGCGAAATACGTTTTATCCTTCTGACCGTCTCAAAGTATATTTTCTGAGGCGGAAATACCATCGTGGCATCGCCGGAGTGTACCCCCGCAAATTCCACATGTTCGGAGATGGCATAGGCGATGATCTCACCCCTGTCGGCCACGGCATCAATTTCGATCTCCTTTGCATTTTCAATGAACTCCGAAACAACAACAGGGTATTGTTTCGAAACATTGGCAGCAAGGGTCAGGAAATGAGAGAGCTCTTCTCTGTTTGACACCACATTCATTGCGGCACCTGACAATACATAAGAGGGTCTGACCAGTACCGGGAATCCTATGTTGTCAACAAAACCGTAAATATCTTCAATACTGGTAAGCTCTTTCCATCGTGGTTGGTCGATTTCCAACTTGTCAAGCATCATCGAAAATTTATGGCGGTTTTCTGCATTGTCGATCGATAATGGTGAGGTTCCAAGAACATTCACATCCTGCTTATACAGTCGAATGGCGAGATTATTCGGGATTTGTCCGCCGGTGGAAACAATAACACCTTTCGGATCTTCAAGCTCGACAATGTCCAGAACACGTTCCAGTGAAAGCTCATCAAAATACAAGCGGTCGCAAATGTCATAATCCGTGCTAACTGTCTCTGGATTGTAGTTGATCATGATAGACTGGTATCCCTGCTGCTTTATGGTATCAAGGGCATTCACGCCACACCAGTCAAACTCCACACTGCTTCCTATGCGGTAAGCTCCGGAACCCAGGACAATCACTGATTCCGTATCGCTACGAAATTCAACATCATGCTCCGACCCACTATATGAAAGATAGAGGTAATTGGTTAGAGCCGGATATTCAGCAGCCAGGGTATCGATCTGTTTTACGTAAGGAATAATACCCTTTTTTTTCCGGTATTCCCTGACTTTCAGTAAATCATTATCGATTTCTTTAACACCGGATTTGAGAACAAACCGGGCGAGTTGAAAATCTGAATATCCCTGTATCTTTGCCTCGCGGATCTTCTCTTCAGGAATCCTGGAAAGAGCATCATACTTTACCAGTTCATTCTTCAGGTTGATGATATTCTTCAGTTTGTAAAGAAACCATTTGTCAATCTTTGTGAGGTGATGGATCCGGTCCACATCAAATCCCTTTTCCATGGCTTCGGCGATGACAAATATCCTCATATCGGTTGGTTCAGCCAGCTCTTTCTCAAGGTTTTTAAAACCAATATTGCGGTTGCCAACAAATCCATGCATTCCCTGGCCGATCATACGCAATCCTTTTTGAATCGCTTCTTCAAATGTACGGCCGATCGACATCACTTCACCCACACTCTTCATGCTGCTTCCGATCAGGTTTGAAACACCGTCGAATTTGTTCATGTCCCACCGTGGGATCTTGCATACAATGTAATCCAATGCAGGCTCAAAAAAAGCGGTGGTAGTCTTGGTTACGGAATTCTTGAGTTCATGTAATCCAAATCCCAACCCCAGTTTTGCAGCAACGAAAGCCAGGGGGTAACCTGTAGCTTTTGATGCCAGTGCACTGGACCGGGACAATCGTGCATTTACCTCAATAACCCTGTATGCTTCTGAAGAGGGATCCAGGGCATACTGTATATTACACTCTCCAATGATCCCGATGTGCCGGATAACCCGGATAGACAGTTCCCGAAGTTTATGGTATTCGGAGTTTGTCAGGGTTTGGGATGGAGCGACAACAATGCTTTCACCGGTATGAATACCCAGTGGATCAAAATTCTCCATGTTGCACACGGTAATGCAGTTATCATATTGATCCCGTACAACTTCATATTCAACTTCCTTCCATCCTTTCAGGGATTCTTCAACAAGAATCTGGTCGCTATGGGAAAATGCCTTCGAGGCCAGTGTGCTGAGTTCTTTCTCATTGGTACAGAACCCGCTACCCTGGCCACCAAGAGCAAAAGCGGCCCTGATGATGATCGGATATCCAAGTTCCCTTGCTGCTTTCAGGGCATCCATAACATTATGCACCGCAATGCTTTGTGGTGTAACTATCCCGATCTCTGATAGCTTGTTTACAAATTTTTCCCTGTCCTCGGTATCCATGATCGCCTGAATGGGTGTCCCCAACACGGTTACATTGTATTTTCGGAATACCCCGGAATTGAAAAGATCGATTCCACAGTTCAATGCTGTCTGGCCTCCAAAGGACAAAAGGATACCATCCGGTTCTTCCTTCTTGATTACTTCTTCAACAAAACAGGGTGTAACCGGAAGAAAATAGATCTTGTCAGCTAACTTCTCAGAGGTTTGAACGGTAGCAATGTTGGGATTGATAAGAATCGTCTGAACCCCTTCTTCCCTGAGGGCTTTCAGTGCCTGTGAACCGGAATAATCAAATTCTCCGGCTTCCCCGATCTTCAATGCACCCGACCCAAGAATGATCACCTTTTTGATGGGAGGCATGGTTTCTTCTGGTGAATGGGGATTACTCATGTGTCATTTTTATTTTTTCAATGAATTCATCAAAAAGAAACGCTGTATCGGTTGGTCCGCCTGCTGCTTCCGGGTGAAACTGGGTGGAGAAAAAGGGCTTTCTCTTATGGATCATTCCTTCGTTGGTCTGATCATTGATGTTAATGAAGAGCGGTTCCCATTCCTCCGGCAGGGTTTCATTGTTTACGGTAAATCCATGATTCTGTGATGTGATGTAGGCCCTGTTGGTCCCCATTTTCAATACCGGCTGGTTATGACTGCGGTGCCCGTATTTCAGCTTATAGGTGTCAGCACCGGATGCAAGAGCCATCAGTTGGTTACCAAGACATATCCCGAATATGGGAATATCCTTTTCAAAAGCCCTGGCGAGATGATCAATGGTAACCTGGCACTGTTTCGGATCTCCGGGCCCGTTGGAAATAAAGAGGCCATCATAGCGCTCATTCAAAAAATCATAATCCCATGGAACCCGTATTACGGTGGTGTCTCTTGCCAGAAGGGAACGGATGATGTTGTATTTAACACCACAATCGACCAGCAATATTTTGTATCTGCCGTTTCCATAGATCTCTTTTTTTGCAACACTTACCCGGGCCACCAGGTTTTCTTTATTGGGGTCATAGAGATCAACATCCTCGCTACCGTAGATGATTTTGCCAAGCATGGTCCCTTTCTCCCGCAATTTTTTGGTTAAGGCACGGGTATCCACTCCGAACATGCCGGGCACGGAATGTTTTTTCAACCAGTTTCCAAGGCTGTCTTCTGCGTTCCAGTGACTGTATTCGAATGAGTAGTCGGAAACAATCAGGCCGGAAATATGAATGGAGCTAGATTCATAGAATTTTTGCAGGTTATTCTCTAACTCTTCCTTTGGGGCACCGTAATTGCCTACAAGCGGATAAGTCAAAACCAGGATCTGTCCCTTGTAGGATGGGTCAGTTAGACTCTCGGGATAACCGGTCATGGCGGTATTAAACACAACTTCACCGGAGACAGATCGTTCAGCACCGAATGATTTTCCCATCAGTTCGGTGCCATCTTCAAGGATAAGCTTAATGGCAGGTACGGTGGTCATCTATGCCGATTGTTGTGCCCCCAAATTACTCAATTTATGAGGCTGTACAAAATTGTATAAAAACCGAGGATCTGCAACCGATAACGTGGGAAGATTTAAAGGTTTGATGTATTTATTTTCGAAAATCAGGATATCAGCCCTGAAAGGATCCATTAACCCGACACCTATTCAGAAGCCAGGTTTTTAATGTCTTCCTCCTTCCCGATAACAACAAGCGAATGATCTTTGGTTAATACTGTTTTTTCAAAACCCACCGGGTCCATCTTGGTGATTTGTTTTCCATCCTGTGATAACATTTTATGTTTTATCCCAATAATGTTTACACCAAATCTGGATCTGATTTTCAGGTCTGGGATTGTGTTACCGAGAAATTTTTCAGGAACCTCAATTTCACTGATAAAAACATCCAAAGCAAGTTCATCAAGAAATTTAACATCCTTATTTAACAATTGCAGGGCAAATCTTTTCCCTTCCTGTTTCTCCGGGTAAAGGATTTGAGAAATATTCATACGTTCAAGAATTTTCACCTGGATATCTTTGGTGGCCCGGGCATATATCCGTTTCACTCCTAATTCCTTTACTATCTCAATGGTAAGAAGGTTTGCCTCAAAAGCTTCTCCCAATGACAATATCACTATGTCATCTGGCTGGATAAAGTTTGCCATGGCAATTGGGTCGGTATTGTCAATCTGGACAGTAAATTCAAATCCGGCCTGTTTCATCTGGTTTACTACAGGTGGATTGGAATCCATTACAATCAGTTCAGAATCATTGTTTTTAAGTGTTTGGGCTATTTCCCGGCCGAACGCACCCAAACCGATCAAAATAAATCTTTGTTTTGTTGCCATGATGTTAACCTACGTTTAACGTTGTTTCAGGATATCGATATTGTGCTTGAGTGACCTCTTCTCCGAGTGCAATTGCAACCGTAAACAGCCCGATTCTTCCCAGGAACATAACGATGATGATAATGAATTTTCCCCACACGGACAAATCAGGGGTAATCCCCCTGGATAGTCCAACGGTTCCAAAAGCTGATACGGTTTCAAAAAAGAGATCGAAGAATGAAAATGATTCAGTTATAGTTAGCAACAGCAGGCTGATAAACAGTAGGAGGATGGATAGTACAAAAACACTGAAAGCTCTTCTGATGATCAGCATGCTGATTGTATTCCAGCCAATCTCCACGCGGTCCTTCCCCCTGACAAAAGCCCAGAAACTTGATATCAGGGTTATAGCAGTTGTGATTTTTATACCGCCAGAAGTCGAGTTTGGAGCACCTCCGATATACATTAAAAAGATGACAAACAATAAAGCGGGAATAAGCATTGCATGAATATTTACAACGGAAAAACCCGCTGTTCGGGATGTAACACTGGTAAAAACGGCATTCAGTATTTGTTGTTTTGCCGGCAAATTGCTCCATTGGGGCATTTCCAATAACCAGATCAAAATGGCTCCAACGATAATAAGGCCCAGGGATGAATAGATAATTATTTTGGTTTGTAGTGATAGGCCTTTCTTTTTGACTAATAAATTCGTCTTCATTCTGAACAGATCGGTTATGGTATAAAAACCTATACCACCTGCGATAATTAATATCATCACAATAACCAGGATAGGAGTGGATGACGAAATCGCCGGAGACTGAAAACCATCCGGAAGGTTACTGAATCCGGCATTGCAGTAAGCGCTTATTGAATGAAAGGCTGCAGTAAACAGACGGTCGAATTCTGACAAGTGCATAGGATCCAGGGCCAGATACAAACCAATTGCCCCAACCAGTTCAAAAAGCAGGGTAATAAGAATAATAGCTTTCAGGATCGATGTTAATGAATTAAAATTGTTATCCTCGAGGATCTGTTGCACAATCAGTTCATCCTTGAGCCGCAGTCCCCGATGAAGAAATAGTGTGATAATTGATGTAATTGTGATGATACCCAAACCGCCAACCTGTATCAGGAATAAGATGATAGCCTGACCCTCAACGGTAAATTTATCCGCCACATTCAGCGTGGTTAATCCGGTTACACATATTGCAGATGCAGCTGTAAAAAATGCATCAATCCATGAAATGCCTTCAAATGTGGCCCTGGGAAGTTTTAAAAGAAAGGAGCCCAACAAGGTCACCAGGAAATAGGATAATACAATAATCCTGGCGGGTTTCAGAGATACATAAAGCCATCTGTCGCGAGATCTTGTTATCGTAACAATGGCATTTGCCACAATATATACCTGGATCAGGACAAAATAGAGTTTAATGAAATTATGTGAGGTGGAACGGGTAATTAGATAATGAGGCTCCTCCACGGCAAATATTTCCTCGATCACAATGGAAAGGATAAAAATGGCCAGGAGGAGAAATTCCACGGGTGATTCCTTAATATATTGTAATTTCCGGCTGCTGAGAAAAAAACGGGTCAATATGGATATGACAAAAAGTGCTGCAAGAACTTCATCCAGTACAAGAAGGAAAAAATTGATCTTTTCCGAAGTATAAAATCCATAATCCAGAATCAGGGAACAAATGGCGATCAAGCCTAAAATATACGTCATCCTTCTGATGTACGTATCGATCGTTCCCTTTTGTGTGGCTTTCATCAAAGTTTACAGAAGAAGCGGCAATACTGCCTATAACGGTGGATCCGAAACGTGTACTATAAAGTTTCGCTTCTCGATCAAATCTCTATAATCCAGCAGGTTTTTATCCGGATAGTAGCCAATAACAAGCGTGAGTTCGACTGTCTTACCGGTTTTTAAAACATAGGTATCCGGTGATTCCGTTTTAAGGATTTCTCCGTTTACTGCTTCAATGAATTGATGTTGCACCGGTATACCAGGAATTCTAATTTGTATTCGATATTCGGTATTTGCACTAAGTTCATTATTGCTTACTTCCTTATCCAGAAATCGGATGATTGGTTTATCTCCTTCATAATGCACAACTCTTTTCCCGTTTTTCCAGGTTCCTTTCCACATCAATACATCATCATCATACCATTCAACCCACATTCCAATTTTTTCCCCCTTCTTGAAATTTCCTTCCGCTCTTTTATTGCCATTTTCATACCAGTACATCCATACTCCCTCTTCCTTATCATCCATATAAGTACCCTTTGCAACCAGTATATCATTACTATAGATTTCCCATGGACCCTGTTTTAATCCATGGCGATCTGTATAATTGAGTTTTTCCGTTTCGTTTAACTCAGTTGAATTCCGGTTTTTTGTTGCCTCCTGATCACGACATCCGGAAGACATAAAAATGACAATCAGGAATATTAGATATCTCATGGCAAAATAAATAAGACGGGTAAATTTAACGGATTGTTTTTACATTTGAAAAATTAATTAACTCACCTCTATCACGTTTAGTCTATTTGCCTGATCCTGTTATAACCTTATAATTGGTATACATGATAATAAACGCGGATTTTTATTAAATTTGATAATGGGTTGACCTGTAATTCACTGTATGAAAACATGGTGTTGGTAATCAGTGGAATTTCTTTTCGAAAATTTCATGTGAAGCTGAATGAAAAATGAACCTGTTGGCCGACTTATTATTCTTGCCGGCCCTTCCTGTGTTGGGAAGAGCCCGTTAGATAAGGCATTGAAAAAATTCTATCCCGAACTCAGAAATGGTTTGCAATTTATCGTGCTTTACAATGACCGGGATATCCGGCCCGGTGAATCGGATGGGATTGACTATCACTTCCGGAACCGTTCTTTCATTGAGTCGCTGAAATCAAATGAACGGTATGTTGTTATCGATGTTCGGGGTGACCTTCAAGCTCTTGATCTGGACGAATTGAACGGGAAACTTGAACGGGGAGATGTTTTTTTTGAAGGGAATCCATTTATCGGCCATACACTGTTAACCCATCCGGCCCTGCAGGATGTGAAGAAATTGAGCGTTTTTATGTCACCTTTATCGCGTGAAGAAATATTGTTCCTCCGATCATCCGGAGAGAATATCTCACTGCCGGATCTCCTTACCGATATCATGCAAAAGAAACTACTGCGAAGAACAAGGAAACAGAAAAGTGAAATAAGTCTGAAAGACCTGAAAAATATTGAACGGAGAGCCTCAAGTGCCTACCGTGAATTGAAGAAGGCACATCACTTCCAGCACGTGATTCCAAATCATGATGGGGAAGATAGCGAAAACTGGGATGCATTTTATTATCCACTGGGTGATGCGAGAAAAGCCCTGGAGGCATTCGTTTCGCTGTTACAGGAAGAACCAACATCCTGGGTCGAAAGCTGGGAAGAAGATTTGTTGCCTTGATTGTAATACCGAGAAATAACCGCTATGCCTGAAACCGAAAATGGGACTTTCTTATTTGAACTGTTTGAGGAGAAGATCCGGTCTTTTTTATTTTACCTGGAAAAGGCAGAGAAAACGTATCATATTCAGGATATACATCAACTCAGGGTCAATGCCAAACGAATCAATGCCATCTATCAGTTGATCGAAAGTGCCACAGCACTGAATTTTGACGCCGAATCGCACCTGAAACCCATGAGGGAGATCTTCAAATCTGCAGGTAAACTGAGGGAGGGACAGGTGAACCTTGAATTAATGAAAGCGTATGACCTGCACACCGATGCCTTCATGCTGTATAGCGTAAAACTTGAAAAATCACAGGTTAAGACCATCAGAGACCTTAAAAAAGGAGTAGAAAGTTTCGATAAAATATCCTTTGACCACACCATCGGTATGATCAACGCCTATTGTGAGCAAATCGGTAAAACGGAATTATTGGATAAAATGGATCAATATATCCGGATGAAGGCAATATCAATTGAGCAATTGTTACAGAAAAAACAACATCCTAATAATGTTCACCGGATACGCATGAATCTGAAAGCAATGGAACCTGTTCTTTCCTTGCTTTGCTCAGCCTGTCCGGAAAAATTTGGAAGTGAAGCCTTCGAATCGCTTAAAGAAACTGCACTTTACATTGGCGAGTGGCACGATCGAATGATCCTGATCAAGTCAATTAACGGGTTTTTAAAAACCCTGAATGAGAAAAGTAAATACAGTAAGCAGGCAATGCTTCAACTGATTGATCAAATCCAGAATGATATTGAGAGACTAAATGAAAAGATTGATGCTAAACTAACAGAAACGCTGGCTCATATTATTCAATAAATTCCATTGCAGGTCATGTAATATATGGATAAACAACCATAAGCTATTGTTTGTAAGTAATTCCCTGAATGAGATATGGCTACCAAAATCAGAGCAAAGAAAAGCCTGGGACAGCACTTCCTGATCGATCGTAACATTGCGGCGAAAATTGTTAATGAACTTGGTACTGAAGTCTATGGCCCGGTGATTGAGATAGGCCCTGGTATGGGTGCCCTGACACAGTTCCTGGTTAAGAGGGATACCATTGACCTTTACCTGGTTGAGATTGACCATCAATCGGTTGAATACCTGAAACAGCATTTCCCCGAATTGGAGAAGAAAATTATCCAGGAAGATTTTTTGCAGTTTGATTTGAGAAAGCGATTCTCCATACCGGTCATGATCATTGGCAATTTCCCCTACAATATTTCCAGTCAGATATTCTTTAAGATCCTGGAGAATAGAGAATATGTGGACCGTGTGGTTTGTATGATTCAGAAAGAGGTTGCGGACAGGATCCGGTCAGGTCCGGGGACAAAAGT
This sequence comes from uncultured Rikenellaceae bacterium, assembly GCA_964481765.1. GTDB lineage: Bacteria > Bacteroidota > Bacteroidia > Bacteroidales > VadinHA17. The sequence continues at coordinate 23,087 of CAYZVJ010000012.1, forward strand.
GTATGGCATAATGAGTGTTCTGTTGCAGGCTTTTTTCCATGTGGAAATCCTTTTCCCGGTAAGCGAAAAGGTATTTGTACCACCACCCAGGGTTAAATCATCTGTAGTGCGACTAAAACGCAATAGTACTAAAAAACTGGCGTGTGACGAAAAACTTTTTTTTACCGTTGTGAAAACCAGTTTTAATCAGAGACGAAAAACCCTGCGGAATGCATTAAAAACTATTTTGCTAAATTTGGACCTGAATCACCAGCTGATGAGCAGGAGACCTGAACAGCTATCTGTGGATGAATTTGTAGAACTGACCCGAGTGATTGAATTGAGATTAAAATACAGGACACAATAAACAGGACACATGTCAATTCAGTTTGAAATAACCAGAGAATTCATTGAAGGGCTGAAAACCGCCATTATAGCAGAGGATAAGGTTACTGTCCAATCCATGCTGGCAAACTTCCATGCAGCAGACATTGCTGAAATATACAATGAGCTATCCATGGAAGAGGCAAAATTTTTGTTTACCCTGCTGGAGGGAGAAACGGCAGCAGATGTGCTGGCAGAACTGGATGAAGATGACCGGGAGAAGTACCTCAAAGCGTTGCCCGGAAAAGTGATTGCCAAACAGTTCATTGATCAGATGGATTCGGATGATGCCGCCGATGTGATGGCCGATCTCCCCGAAGAGAAACAGGAAGAGGTCCTCCAACACATCGATGATGTTGAACAGGCTGGAGATATTGTGGATCTGCTCTCTTACGATGAAGATACAGCTGGAGGGTTAATGGCAAAGGAACTAATTGCCGTGAATGAGAACTGGAATATCCTGAAATGCCTGAAAGAGATGAGTAAACAGGCAGAAAACGTGGATGAGGTTTATTATGTATATGCAATCGATGATGGTAACAAACTGAAAGGTACCGTTTCCTTAAAACGGATGCTGTTGAGTCAGAATTCAACCATTATCAGAGACATTGTGAATTATGATGTCATGTCGGTTAAGACAGATACACCGGCTGAAGAGGTTGCCAACATCATGGACAAGTATGACCTGGTTGCATTACCCGTTCTTGATAGCATAGGTCGCCTCATGGGGCGCATTACCATTGATGATGTGGTCGACTTCATCCGCGAAGAGGCTGAGAAAGATTATCAGATGGCTTCCGGTATTACAGAAGATGTTGAAACAACGGATAGAATTAGTGTATTAACCAGGGCACGACTTCCCTGGCTGCTGATTGGACTGGCAGGAGGAATTCTTGGCGCGCTGGTGATCGGACATTATGAACCCGCCCTGGTAAATTATCCTAAACTGGCATTCTTTATCCCACTTATTGCCGCTATGGGAGGTAATGTCGGGATCCAGTCTTCCGCCATCGTAGTACAGGCAATCGCCAGTAAATCAATGGGTTTGGAGAGTGTATCAAAAAAATTATTCAAGGAATTCCTGGTTGCATTTACCAATGGCGTAATCCTGGCAGCACTTATCTTTAGCTATAATTTCTTTTTCAATGACTCCCTTGCACTTACCGTTACGGTCAGTAGTGCCCTGCTGATTGTAATCATCTTTGCCGCCCTTTTTGGAACAACCATACCCCTTATTTTAAATAAATTTAAGATTGATCCTGCATTGGCAACGGGTCCCTTCATCACCACGATGAATGATATTATCGGGCTTTTTATCTACCTGATGCTCGGGAAACTGCTGTTTGGAATATTGTAAGGGTTAAAAGGTCGTCCCGATCGCTTCAACCGGATCGAGCCTGGCAGCGGTATTTGCTGGAGTGTATCCTGCAACCATTCCGATAATCCCTGAAATGCTTATACCCAGTATAATGTTTCCCAGGGTCAGGTGCATCTGCAGGTCCCATTTTGCGTTGACGATCAATGTCCCGATAAAGACTAACAGAAGTCCCAGAATACCCCCGACAAGCGAAAGCAATATGGACTCATACAGGAACTGCTGTAGTATAAATCTGTTCTTTGCACCCAGTGCCTTTTGAATACCGATGATATTCGTTCGTTCCTTAACTGAAACAAACATGATGTTGGCAATACCAAATCCACCAACCAGGATGGCAAAGCCCCCAATGATCCAACCTGCAATATTTATTCCTGCGAAAACAGTGTCAAATCCCTGCTGGAGAAGGCTTGCCTGATTGAGTGAGAAGTTGCTGATGGCGGCAGGCTTCAACCTTCTGTGTGCCCTTAAAATACTGGTTAGCTCATCTTTCAGTTCAGCAACCGAAACATTCTCTTTTGCCCGGACAATGATCAGTGGATTGAGGGATTCGCTTCTGATATTCACAATATTACGCGTACAGTTTATCGGAATAACAACCGATTCATCCAACCCTTCATCACTGATACCCCCGGCACCTTCCTTTTTAAATACCCCGATTACCAGCAATTTTCTTCCCCGGATCTCAATTGTTTTTCCAATGGGGTCACTGTTCTCGAATAGTTTTTCAGCAAGATCGGCTCCAACAATAACCCTGTTCTTTCCACTGGTGGATTCAAAAAGAGAGAAATACCGTCCCTTCTCAATTTCAAAAGACCGGACTGTTTCGAAGTCGTGCGTCGGCGACCAGAGGGTAATGTCTTCTGCCGAGTTGTTCATATACTCTACCGTTACTGTTGTTAAAATGGTGAACACCATGGCTTCGGCCTTTACAGACCTCTCCTTTAACGCCTCGTACTCTTTTATTGTAGGTACAGGCCATTTGATAATGTCCCACCAGGCAAGGTTTGGATCAAATGACCAGGGCCATTTCTGAACGTATACCACATTGTCTCCCATGGAAGCAATACTATCCCGGATTGCCTTTTCCATCCAATCCAGTACGGTAAATACGGCAATGATGGCAAAAATCCCAATGGTTATGCCCAGCAGGGAAAGAAAGGTTCTCAGTTTATTTACAATAACCGAGTTATAAGCAAATAAAAAACTCTCCTTTAGAAGCTTCAGATAGATCATTCAGCAAACCCTCTTATTGGTAGTAATGACTACAAATATAACTAACTTGTTATTTATCCGTTTATGATTTGATGATTTTTCCAAATGTCCAGTCCCTTCAGAACTGTTAAAATAATCTATATGGATACATCTTTTAATGTGATAAAATCACTTATTTTGATAAGTTTTTAATATCTTTGTGGAAAATTAACAAATAGTTGTGAATGAGTGATTTAATAAGAATAAATTCCGCACTTGTTTCCGTTTATCATAAGGATGATCTGGATAAAATAGTCCTGAAACTGAATGAATTAAACGTTTCACTCTATTCAACAGGTGGAACGAAAGATTTTATTGAAAGGCTTGGGATTCAGGTGCATGCTGTTGAGGATCTGACAACCTATCCATCCATTCTGGGAGGAAGAGTGAAAACATTGCACCCCAAGATTTTTGGCGGGATTCTGGCACGACGGGAAAACAAGAAGGACCTGGAGCAGCTTGAGCAGTATGAGATTCCTCAGTTCGATCTTGTCATTGTGGATCTTTATCCCTTTGAAGAGACAGTCGCTGCAACAAGTAATGAGAACGAGATCATTGAAAAAATAGACATTGGAGGAATATCGCTTATCCGGGCAGCTGCAAAGAATTTTAACGATGTGCTCATTGTTTCAAATCGGGAACAATACAATGCATTGTTAGATTTGTTGTCAGCGGGAGGGGGAGAAACCACACTGGGTGAAAGAAAGCATTTTGCTACTGAAGCATTCGCTGTTTCTTCACATTACGATACCGCAATCTTTAATTACTTTAATCGGCAGCAGGAGGCTTTGCAGTTCAAACAGAGCATTAAACCGGGAAAGCCCTTGAGATATGGTGAAAATCCGCATCAGAAAGGAACGTATTTCGGAAATTTTGATGAAATCTTTACCCAGATCCATGGGAAGGAAATATCCTATAATAACTTACTGGATATTGATGCGGCTGTAAACCTGATTTCTGAATTTGATGAAACAACCTTTGCCATTCTCAAGCACAACAATGCCTGTGGAATTGCTTCGAGGGAGAATCTGATGGATGCCTGGAAAGATGCACTTGCAGGTGATCCCGTTTCTGCATTTGGAGGTGTTTTGGCAACCAATGTGAGGGTGGATAAGCAGACGGCAGAGGAGATAAACAAACTGTTTTTCGAAGTAATCATTGCTCCGGAATATTCCGACGAGGCACTGGATATCCTGAAACAAAAAAAGAACCGTATCCTGTTAATCCATAAGCCGGTTGACCTCCCCAGGCATTCCTACCGGTCAGTGCTAAACGGCGTTCTTTATCAGGATAAAGACCTTGCAACGGAAAAGGTAGCGGATTTAAAAACCATCACAAAAATTCATCCTACAGATAAAGAAAAGAGTGATCTGGTTTTTGCAAATAAAGTGGTGAAACATACAAAGTCCAATTGTATTGTTCTTGCAAAAAATCATCAATTGCTGGCCAGTGGAGTAGGACAAACTTCCAGAGTTGATGCGTTGAAACAAGCCATTGAAAAAGCACGTAATTTTGGTATGGATTTACAGGGAGCAGTCATGGCTTCTGATGCCTTTTTCCCTTTTCCCGATAGTGTTGAGATCGCCCATAAAGCCGGAATAACATCTGTGGTACAACCAGGAGGCTCAATCAGGGATAAAGAATCGATCGATTTCTGCGATACACATGGCATGTCGATGGTATTTACCGGGATAAGGCATTTTAAACATTGATAAACGTTTGATATATTTTGGAGAGCCTAAAACATGGGAATGTTTTCTTTTTTAACGCAAGAAATTGCGATAGACCTCGGAACGGCCAATACGATCATTATACACAATGACAAAGTCGTAGTGGATGAGCCTTCCATTGTTGCTGTTGATAAGAATACGGGCAAACTGATTGCTATTGGCGAAAGAGCCAGACAGATGCATGGCAAAACACACGAGAACATTAAAACGGTAAGACCCCTCAGGGATGGTGTAATTGCTGATTTTAATTCCGCTGAACAAATGATCAGAGGAATGATCAAAATGATCAATCACAGACCGAGGGCTTTTTCTCCTTCATTAAAAATGGTGATCGCTATCCCCTCAGGAAGTACTGAAGTGGAGGTGCGTGCTGTTCGGGATTCATCAGAACATGCCGGTGGAAGGGACGTATTCATGATCTACGAGCCCATGGCAGCAGCGATTGGGATCGGCATTGATGTGGAAGCACCCGATGGTAGTATGGTGGTTGATATTGGCGGTGGAACAACCGAAATTGCAGTGATCGCCCTGGGAGGTATTGTATGCAACAAATCCATACGGATTGCAGGCGATGGTTTTACAGCAGATATCCAGGCGTATATGAGGCACCAGCATAACATCAAGATCGGTGAACGTACGGCGGAAGATGTGAAGATCAATGTCGGATCATCGCTGCCGGATATTGAAAATCCCCCCCCGGATTTCATCGTCCGGGGACCGAACCTGATGACTGCCATGCCCATTGAGATTCCCATTTCATACCAGGAAATCTCTCACTGTCTCGATAAATCCATCACGAAGATTGAGACGGCAATTCTGGGAGTACTGGAGCAAACTCCTCCCGAGTTATATGCGGATATTGTTTCCCGGGGGATTTACCTGGCTGGAGGAGGTGCCTTACTCAGAGGGTTGGATAAGCGATTTACAGATAAAATTGGTATTCCTTTTCATGTCGCTGAGGATCCGTTGCATGCCGTTGCACGCGGTACAGGGATAGCTTTGAAAAACGTTGATAAGTTTTCATTCCTGATGCGGTAAAACCCAAACAGGATCATTAAGCAAATTCATCAGGAGAATGCGGAGTTTAATACGATTTATTCTTACATATCATTTTCTTCTACTATTCCTGATCCTTGAGTCCCTTTCATTAACGCTTCTATTCCAATACAATCCGTTTCAGAAGGCGAAATTTGTTAACTCCAGCCAGCGAATAACAGGATTTGTTTATTCTAAAATTGACCTGTTGAATGAATACCTCTCCCTGCGTCAGACGAACCGCCAGCTGGTCATAGAAAATGAAAAATTGAATAACATTTTACAGCGGGCATACCGATCCGATGAGATCTTCTTTTATGGCGAATACGACTCGGTTTATCAGCAACACTATTTTTATACTACTGCCAGGATAGTCAATAATTCTGTAAATAAACAACACAATTACCTGACATTGAATAAAGGCAGCGATGCCGGTATCAGGCCGGAAATGGCGGTTGTGGCTGCCGATGGAATTGTGGGTGTTGTAAATGGTGTATCGAAACGATTTTCGACCGTAATCTCGTTATTGAACACCGACCTGCGCGTGAGCGCGAAAGTGAAAAAGAATGATGCGTTTGGATCCCTGTCCTGGGATGGTATTAATAACCGGGAGGCCATTTTGGATGAAATCCCGCACCATGTCAATATTTCAATAGGGGATACCATTATAACCAGTGGATTTTCAACAATTTATCCAGAAGGGGTATTGATAGGAACCATTAAGGACTATGAAGTGAAAGGGGCGAATTTTTATGTTATTAAAGTTCATCTCTCCACCGATTTTAAGAGCCTTACCCATGTCAGTGTGGTTAGTAACCTCAGGAAAGAGGAACAGAAAGAACTAGAAAGCAGGCTCGAATATGATTAATCTTGTTGCACGTAACGCATGGCGCTTTATTATACTGGTACTGTTTCAGGTATTGGTGTTGAACAATATCCAGTTTAGTGGATTTGTGAATCCATTCATGTATGTGCTGTTTATTCTTCTCCTTCCCTTTGAAACACCACGCTGGTTGTTGCTGGTCTCCGGTTTTCTGCTGGGCCTGTCGGTTGATATTTTTTCAAATACATTGGGGTTACATGCTTCTGCAACCCTGTTCATGGCATTTTTACGCCCTTATGTGTTGAGGGTGATTTCTCCCCGAGATGGATATGAAACGGGCACCTTCCCCCGGGTGTTTTATTACGGAATTGCCTGGTTCCTTAATTATGCAATAATACTTGTATTTGCACATCACCTGTTTCTTTTTTATCTTGAGGTTTTCAGGTTCTCTGAATTTTTCAGAACCCTGTTGCGTGTTATCCTGAGTTCCTCATTCTCGATTTTGTTTATCGTGCTTAGCCAGTATATCGTTTTTCGAAAATGATTGTTTTGTAAAATCACATCAAGAGGTGAAGAATCCATATGCAGGAAGAAAGTATGTGATTGCCGGTGCAGTGATCCTGGTTTTTACCGTATATGTTATCCGGTTGTTTTCCTTGCAGGTCATCGATAAATCCTACCGTATGACTGCCAGCAGTAACGTACTGCGTTACGTTACACAATATCCTGCACGGGGATTGATATACGACAGGTATGGAGATCTTCTGGTATACAATGAAGCTGCCTATGATCTGATGGTTATCCCGGCTCAGCTTAATGAATTTGATACAACTGACTTTTGTTCTGTCCTGGGATTGACCATTGAGGAGGTGAGAACCAGAATTCAGTCTGCAAAAGATTATTCAGCATATACATCATCCCCTTTCCTGAAACAAATTTCTTCCATTACCTATGCTAACCTGCAGGAAAAACTTTACAAATTTCCGGGCTTTTTCGTGCAGGCAAGAACATTGAGAAAATATTCCGATAATATTGCCGCGCATCTGCTCGGATATGTTGGTGAAGTGGATGAGAAGATCATGAAGGAGAATCCCTATTACCGGTTAGGAGATTATATTGGAATAAGTGGAATCGAGCAATCCTATGAGGATGTATTAAGGGGGGAAAAAGGAGTAGACATTTTAATGGTAGATGTTCATAACCGGATAAAGGGCCCTTACCAGGATGGCAGGTATGATACTGCTGCAGTTGTTGGGACAAACATCACCATTACCATCGACTCTCACCTGCAGAAATATGGTGAATTGTTGATGCAAAACAAGATCGGAAGCATTGTTGCGATTGAACCCTCAACGGGAGAAATTCTTTGCCTGGTCTCTTCACCAAGTTATGATCCGCGGCTAATGGTTGGCAGGATACGGTCTCAGAATTTCATCCGGCTCTCACAGGACACATTGAAACCCCTCTTTAACAGGGCATTGATGGCTCAGTATCCTCCGGGATCAACCTTCAAATTGATCAACGGAATGATCGGACTGCAGGAGCAGGTGCTCCGCCCCTGGATGGAATACTATTGTGATTTTGGATATCATGTGGGTAATTTTACGGTCGGTTGTCATAATCACGATTCTCCCCTTGATCTGGTCGGTGCTGTCCAAAATTCCTGTAACGCTTATTTCTGCAATGTCTTCAGAACAATACTCGACAATCCTGAATACGGATCAGTACGTGAAAGTTTTTATGCCTGGACCAATTACCTGCACTCCTTTGGATTTGGCGAAAAGTTACACTCAGATTTTGCCAATGAGTTGAGAGGCCTGATACCCAGCGATACGCTGTATGATGCGAAATATGGAACCGGCAGATGGCACTCACTGATGTTGATTTCACTGGCCATCGGGCAGGGAGAACTGGGGATCACACCCATCCAGATGGCCAACATGACCGCAGCAATAGCCAATCGTGGTTACTATTATACTCCGCATGTAATAAAACGGATTGATAACGGTGAACCTATCGACCCACGGTTTCTGGAGAAGCATGTTACCGGTATTGATTCGATCAATTTCATTCCAATTATCGATGGAATGGACCTGGCTATAAATGGTGAACCCGGATCAGGAAGCACTGCAAGAAGTGCTTTTCTGCAAGGTATCACCATATGCGGCAAAACAGGTACTGCAGAAAATCCACACGGTGAAGACCACTCCATTTTTGTTGCCTTTGCACCCAAAGAAAATCCAAGGATTGCTCTTGCAGTATATGTGGAAAATGGTGGCTTTGGTAGTACTTATGCTGCCCCCCTTGCAAGCCTGCTGATTGAGAAGTATTTAACCGATACGATTACCCGGCCGTGGATGGAGGATAGAATTTTGAATACCGATCTGATACATCTTGAAAAGGATAGTGAACATATGGACTAGCATCGACTGGATTACAATATTTTTGTATCTGGTATTGGTGACCCTGGGATGGATGAATATCTATGCATCTGTCTATAGCGAGGAATCAGCAGGTATTCTGGATTTTTCCCAGCGATATGGGAAACAGCTGATCTGGATTTTGGCAGCACTGGCTATCGCCTTCATGGTGCAGGTCATTGATAGCCGCTTTTATTCATTTTTTGCCTATCTCATTTATGGGATTTTTATTCTTTTTCTCCTGCTGGTTTTGATTTTTGGAAGGGAGGTACATGGCTCAAGATCCTGGATTGAATTGGGGTTGTTTCGTTTTCAACCCGCCGAATTCGCCAAGATAGGTACCGGACTGGCACTGGCAAGATACCTCAGTGCTGCTAACCGGAAGATCCATTCACCCAGAACCATCGGCACCCTGGCACTGATTGTCCTGGTTCCTGCATTCCTGATCCTGGTTCAGCCAGACATGGGTTCAGCACTGGTCTTCTTTGCATTTATCCTGGTTCTTTACCGGGAAGGATTATCGGGAACAATACTGTTCATTGCCTTGATGTCCGTTGTTTTGTTTATTCTTGCCCTTGTACTTGACAGGCTATTCATCATTCTCGGTCTAATCTTTCTGGCATTAATTGCCCTTCAAATCATTGAAAGAAAAAGCAGATACACATTCGTAGCACTCACCATTCTGGGATCATTGATCGTAGCAGCCTTTGGTTTTAAAACCTTGCTTAACTGGAATATATCCGGATACTTTCTTGTTCTTATTTCAACTCTTTTTGCGGGCCTTGTGTTCCTCTATTTCGGATATAAAAAAAAGATCAGAAATGGAATTTTTGTCTATTTGGTTCTTACCGGTGCCATCGCTTTCTCGTTCTCGGTAGATCATGTATTTCATAATGTTCTTGAACCCCACCAGCAGAAACGGATTAACATTTTGCTGGGAATTGAATCGGATCTCTTTGGAAGTGGATATAACGTAAACCAGTCTAAGATAGCAATAGGATCAGGTGGATTTGCAGGGAAAGGGTTCCTGAACGGGACACAAACAAAATTTAAATTTGTGCCTGAACAGAGCACAGATTTTATATTTTGTACTGTCGGAGAGGAGTGGGGCTTCCTCGGTACTTTTACAATTATCTTCCTGTTTTCAATTCTCCTGATTCGGTTAATTATTTTGGCAGAACGACAAAAATCCCTGTTTTCCCGAATCTATGGATATGCCGTTTTTTCAATGCTCTTTTTTCATATTGGTGTGAATATTGGAATGACTATCGGATTATTACCCGTAATCGGAATTCCACTTCCGTTCTTAAGTTATGGCGGCTCATCCCTGTGGTCGTTTACATTGCTTCTCTTTATTTTCCTGCGGTTCGATGCAAGCCGGATGGAATACCTCATTTAGTTACCCCCGGGTTCACTAATCACATTCCAGTACATACACCATGAGGAATAGCACTCAGCGGTGGAGTGAGTAAGAGATCTTTGGCTGGCAGGTGTTCATTCTGGCCGGTTAATCTCTATCTGATGCTTATCTTCAACGAATTGTATCAATTTTGGGAAAAAGTCATAAAAATCCGCCCTGTATTTCTCGTAGTTACTACTGAGTTCATCAATGGCAAATTTGGTATAATCCGGTAGAGATGTTCTCTTTGTCATTCGGTGCAGGACAACACCTATTCCTTCGATCGTCAGATAGGATTCGAGCCAATTGTTCAGAATAAAAATTGGAAGAAATTGTTTCACCCGTCTGGGAAGTATTGCAAAATGTAAGATCAGGACTTCATAAAAGTAATAGACAAATTTCTTAAGCGATTCCTCTGAAAAGTTTTCCCACTCCTTTGCCAGAAAATGATCATAAAAAATATCGATGATTATCCCGGAATATTTGTGATATTTTGGATTGAGTTGGGACTTGCTTCTGCGAATGATAGGGTGCCTGTCCGTGAAGGTGTCAATGTTTCTGTGAATCAGAATACCTTTTTGAACTAACTCTGTATACTGCTTATAGTTTGTCCCTTTCACGTAATCACCTATGAAATTTCCAACCTTCACTTCATTGGAATTACCGGAGAGATATACATGTGCGAGATAATTCATATCCAAAGGTATGAAAAGGGATCGATATCCTGAAATGTCAAAAAAAACCTTAAAATATATTATTAAACATATTTTGGTATATGGTCCGGTCAGACCTGCTGGAATTACTGTAAATAGCGGGGCCGGGAAGTCATAAAAAAAAATGGATACATTACACGGGTTTTATTTTTCAGCTAAAGGTGTACCTTTGTTAATCTTCATTGTGTAGCCCTGTTAATTTTTAAATAGTTAAACGAATGAAAAAGAATGTATTGATTATTGGTGCAGCAGGTAGGGATTTTCATAACTTCAACACCTACTTCAGAGATAATGAACAGTACAATGTGGTAGCGTTTACCGCTGCACAAATACCTGATATTGACGACCGGAAATACCCTGCGGAACTTGCAGGGAAGCTATATCCAGAGGGGATACCGATTTTTGATGAAACGGAACTGCCGGATTTAATCCGGGAGAAAAAGGTGACCGATTGTGTTTTTTCCTATAGTGACGTTCCGTATGAGCGCGTCATGTCGGTGAGTGCCATTGTAAATGCTGCAGGAGCGAATTTTATCCTGCTCGGACCCGGCGAAACCATGATTAAAAGCACCAAACCGGTCATTGCTGTTGGAGCTGTCAGAACAGGTTGCGGAAAAAGCCAGACATCACGAAGGATCATAGAAATATTGATGGAAAAAGGTTTGAAGGTGGTGGCTATCAGACATCCAATGCCGTATGGAGACCTGGCAGCTCAGAAAGTGCAGCGGTTTGCGGATCTGTCGGATCTCGAAAAAAACGACTGCACAGTTGAAGAGATGGAAGAGTATGAACCACACGTTGTTAGGGGAAATGTTATTTATGCTGGCGTTGATTATGAAGCAATTTTGCGGCAGGCAGAAAATGATCCGAAAGGATGTGATATCATTTTATGGGATGGAGGGAACAATGATTTTCCGTTTTATTATCCCGATTTAATGGTTACTGTCGCCGATCCGCATCGCCCGGGCCATGAATTGAAATACTATCCCGGTGAAGTTACCTTACGGATGGCAGATGTGGTTATAATCAATAAGATGGACACTGCCTCACCGGAGGGAGTGGAGATCGTAAGGAAGAGCATTAATCAAATTGCTCCGGACGCAGTTGTGATCGATGGTGCGTCACCCATTAAAGTACAGGATCCGACAGTCATCAAAGGGAAAAGAGTGCTGGTGGTGGAGGATGGTCCGACACTGACACACGGTGAAATGAAAATTGGAGCCGGAACAGTCGCAGCAAAAAAATTCGGTGCATCAGAACTGGTCGATCCCAGGCCGTATATTGTAGGCAAACTAAGCGAAACATTCAGGATCTATCCATCAATAGGGACCCTGTTGCCAGCGATGGGCTATGGAGAACAACAACTCAAAGATCTTGAAACCACCATCAACAATACTGATTGCGACTCGGTTATCATTGGGACACCCATCGACCTCAACCGGATCATCAAGATAAAGAAACCCACAACCCGGGTATTTTATGACCTGCAGGAAATTGGAAATCCAAACGTAAACGATGTGATTGATGACTTTTTAAAAAAGCAGGGATTATAACATTTGCCCGGTAGCCGGATTTAACCCGCATTATTAATGAATAATCCGGGTTAACCCTGAAGCCTTTTCCGGATCTTTTCGGTTTCTTCTTCAAGTCCCGGTTTACCCAGGAGAGCGAACATATTTTTTTTGTATGCTTCCACACCCGGTTGATCAAACGGATTGATGCCCAGTATATAACCGCTGATAGCACAGGATTTCTCAAAGAAATAGATCAACTGGCCAAGATAGAATGCGTTGATCTCCGGTATCTCGATGCAGACATTCGGAACCCCTCCGTCAACATGTGCAAGGATCGTTCCCAATTGGGCCATTTTGCTAATTGCATCAATCCGTTTCCCGGATAGATAATTGAGCTTATCCAGGTTGCTCTGATCAGATGGAATTGTCAATCTGTAGTTTGGATTTTCAACTGAAAGGGTGGTCTCAAACAGATTCCTGATCCCATCCTGGATGTATTGGCCCATGGAGTGAAGATCAGCTGTAAAGTCAACACTGGCAGGGAAAATTCCCTTGTTTTCCTTTCCTTCACTTTCGCCAAACAGTTGCTTCCACCATTCTGAAAAATAGTGAAGTTTGGGATTGTAATTCACCAGCATTTCAATGGTTTTCCCGGAACGGTACAACAGGTTTCTTACAGTTGCATAGAGCGCCGCCGGATTCTCCCGGAATGGTGTTCCTTCCCCGGTGATCCGTTCCATAATTCGTGCTCCTTCCACCAGTTGAGCGATATCAAAACCAGCCATTGCAATGGGAAGTAAACCAACCGGAGTCAGGACAGAATACCGGCCACCCACATCATCAGGAATAATAAATGATCGATACCCTTCCTGTTCTGCTGTTTGCCGCAAGGCTCCTTTGCTGGCATCGGTTATGGCAATGATTCGATCGGATGCTTCCTTCTTTCCTTCTTTTGCAATGAGGTGATCGCGGATTATCCGGAAGGCAATAGCCGGTTCTGTGGTTGTCCCCGATTTTGAAATGACAACGATTGCAAATGACTTGTTATTCAGGATTTCAAGCAGTTCGGCAAGGTAATCCTCACTGATATTATTTCCCGCAAAAAGCACAACCGGGTGCCCGGGATTGTTTCTGAACACTTCAAAGCCGTGTGAGAGTGCTTCAATGATGCATTTTGCACCCAGATAGGACCCCCCGATACCAATGATCACAACCAGTTCAACCTTCTCAGCAAACTCATCTGCTATGGTTTGCATGGAAGAGAGATCTCCTTCTGAGATCCTGCCCGGAAGATTGACCCATCCCAGGAAATCATTCCCCTTTCCGCTTTTTTGATGAATAGCCGATAGCTGTGCGTTAACTTCCGGTTCAAGCGAATGGATCTGTTCCTTGTCAAGAAAAGGATAGACATGGTCAAGGGTTAGTTTCATATTCTTCATCAGGCTAAGTGATCAGTTAACAATTGTATTTCGATTGCCGGAGATATTCCCTCATAGAGGATATTGTATACCGCTTCTGTAATGGGCATGGTGACCATATACTCTTTATTGATCTCAAAGATACATTTTGTGGCATAATACCCTTCGGCTATCATATTCATTTCCAGCTGTGCAGATTTTACCGAATATCCTTTCCCGATCATGTTGCCAAACGTTCTGTTTCTGCTGAATTGAGAATAAGCGGTAACGATCAGATCTCCCAGGTAAGCAGAACTTTTTATATCCCGGTTAATGGGATGCACCCGATCAACAAAACGCTTAATTTCCTGGATTGAATTGGATAGCAAAACGGCCTGAAAGTTATCCCCATACCCCAATCCATGACAAATTCCGGCAGCAATGGCAAAGATATTTTTCAGGACAG
>CAYZVJ010000012.1:37675-43971 GCA_964481765.1 uncultured Rikenellaceae bacterium
TACCCCAATCCATGACAAATTCCGGCAGCAATGGCAAAGATATTTTTCAGGACAGAAGCATATTCCGTTCCATAGATATCATCCGAAACTTTGGCCTTTATATAAAAGGTTTCGAACAAGCCCGATAACAACCGGGCTTTCTTCAGATCCATGCTGGCAAAGGTCAGGTAGGAAAGCCTTTCCAATGCGACCTCTTCTGCGTGACATGGTCCTGAAATAATGACCACGGAATCAAGCGGGACCCGGTATTTCTGATGAAAGAATTCGCCGATGATCAGGTTACCATCGGGTACGATACCTTTGATAGCTGAAACAACCACTTTGTCTGAAATATCCACGGAAAGATCTTTGAGCGCATCCTGCAGAAAAGGAGCAGGAATAGCGAAAATCAATATCTCGGACTCATTGATTGTTTCATTAATGTCGTTAAAAAGTTTGATTTTATCCAGGTCCAGATCGACTGAACTGAGGTAATTTGGGTTATGTTTATAGTTGCTGATATATTGAATCCGTTCAGGCTTGCGGATATACCAGTTAATTCTACCCGCGTTTTCCATCAATATTTTTATGATTGCTGTTGCCCAGCTTCCTCCTCCCAGAATTCCAATTGACGGTCGATCATTCATGAGGGTCTATTGATATTTGTATATCAAGTTCTCGCCACATTATCGCCTGTGAATACCTCCGGCACTGGAAGAATTCAGGTTTCTGATCTCAGGATCTCCGTCATAATAAATGTCTCCGGCACTGCTGGCTGTGGCATCCAGTTCCTCTGTGACGTGGATTTTTGCATTGCCAGCACTGGAAACATTAATCCTGCATCTTTTTACCTTCAGGTCGTATGCATCGAGATCACCAGCACTGCTGAGACTGGCTTTCAGGTAATCTGCTTTTCCTGAGATCCTGGCATCCCCCGAACTGCTGATCGAAAGATAAATCTCCCGGGCTTTAATATCAAGGTCCAGATCACCGGCACTGCTGAGAGAAATATCAAGATTTTCAGTCTCCAGCGTATTGACACCCTCCAGATCGCCCGAACTGGTAATTTTGATACGGCTGAGATTTTTATACAGTACATACACCCTTTTTGCTTTGGCATGACGGATATTCTCTTCGGTGTAGATATACAGGGTGTGATTCTTTACCTCCGTCCTGATTACTTCATGGAGATTTTCATCGGCTTCAACTTTCAGATTTTCCGTATCCCCCTGTTTTATATAAACATCAATTCCGCTGCTAACCTTTATACCGTCGAAATTGCTAACATTTCTGATTTTGCTGACAACATTTCCGTTGCCATAGATCGTGTCCGTTACCCAGCCGTAATCGCAGGCTGCCAGGCCAATCATCAGACATAGTGAGACCAGGAAAAAAGCTCTTGTTTTCATCTGTGTACGTTTTGGTTTTTACTCTGATTTCCTTTCCTTTCTAAACCTCTTACACTGCATTTTCTTGAAAAATCAAATGATAAAGTTACTCTTTTTGCTATAGATAAGAATATAATCGCAAAAAATTTAAAGAGACAGGAATAATGGTTAACGGGGAAATTCCATTTTAATGAATGGCGCGAAAATGAATGTGAATGAATAATAACTTGCTTTGTACAATATGATCGTTTGTTATCGAGGAAAAGTGGATTTTATTCTATCTTTACCTAATATCTTTGAACAGAGAGCAGCATGGTACCAATAGAGGGGATTATCCCGCCACTTCCTACTCCATTTGATCAACATGGAGATCTTTATTTGAGAATGATCCGGGAGAACATAAATTTCCTTAATTCGTTTGAGCTTACCGGGTACCTCATCCTTGGATCGAACGGTGAACTTGTTATGCTTTCTGAAAAAGAGAGGATTAGCGTGTTGGAAACGGCAAGGGCAGCCATCCCCAAAGGAAAGCTGTTCATGGCCGGAACAGGATGCCAGTCGACCGGAGAAACCATAGAACTTACCGGTAAAGCGGCGGAAGTGGGAGCAGATGTTGCCCTGGTCCTGAATCCATCGTATTATAAAAATGCCATGGACCAGGCTGCCCTGATGAATCACTATAAACGGGTAGCAGATGCCTCTTCAATACCGGTCATGATCTACAATATGCCAGCCAATACCGGGATCGATATGGATGCAGAAACCATTCATGAGATCTCCCGGCACCCCAATATCATCGGATTGAAAGATTCCGGAGGAAATGTCACGAAGTTAGGAGCTATTCACAGGATGTGCGGTGAAGATTTCCGGATCATGGCGGGGGGTGCAGGCTTTTTTCTTCCGGCTCTGACTGTTGGAGCAACCGGGGGAATACTTGCACTGGCTAATTTGTTACCACAGATGTGTATTGACCTTCACAGGATGTTCCTTGACGGGGAGATGGAACAGGCAAAACAATTACAGATCAAACTGATCCCGTTGAACAGTACCATAACCAGAAAGTGGGGTATTCCGGCTTTGAAAGAGGCTATGGATATGCTGGGAATGTATGGCGGACCGGCAAGAGAACCTTTATTGCCCCTTGATCAGAAACAAAAAAACGAATTAAAACGATTGCTTGCTGAAGCAGGAATTCTGAAATTCAATCCTTAAACGAATGAAAGATCGTCCTTTACTGATGATTCCCGGGCCCATCGAATTCGATCCTGATGTCATTTTGGCAATGGGGAAGCCCGGTACCAGTCATGTTGATCCCGATTTTATTGAATTGTTCGGGTCTGCACTGGAAAAGATGAGAGATGTATGGCTCGCACCATCCGGCCAGCCATTTATCATGTCCGGGTCCGGAACCCTTGCCATGGATATGGCTGCCTCCAATCTGGTTGAAGAGGGTGATGCTGCCCTGGTTATCTCAACCGGTTATTTCGGCGGACGGTATGCCGAGTTATTGAAACGGTATGGAGCCAGCGTAACCCTGTTGTCTTCTCCTCCGGGCGAGGTACCGGATATTCTGGAGATTGAAAAGGAGCTTCAGCGGAAAAAATATAAGGTGCTGACATTTACCCATGTAGACACATCCACAGCCGTTAAGGTCGATCCTGAACCGATGGGTCAACTGGGCCGTACATACGGAATCCTTACTATCCTGGATGGTGTTTGTTCCGTTGCAGGAGAAGAGATAAGACAGGAAGAATGGGGTATTGATGTGGTGTTAACAGCCTCACAAAAAGCCATTGGTGTGCCTCCCGGACTTGCACTTCTTGTTGCTTCCCGGCAAGCGATAGATACATTCCTGACCCGGAAAACACCCGTTGGGAATTATTATGCCGACTGGAATAACTGGTTGCCGATCATGGAAGCCTATGAAGCAAGAAAACCCTCCTATTTTGGCACACCGGCAGTGAGCCTGATATCGGCACTGCATGTAAGCCTGTGTCAGATCCTGGAAGAGGGGATGGAACCACGTTTCAGGCGTCATGCAACGATAGGTTCTGCTTTCAGAACTGCTTTTAAAGCACTTGCCCTGGACCAGGTACCCCGTAGTGATAAGGTTGCTGCAAATACCCTCTCCGCACCAAAATATCCGGAAGGGATTTCGGGAGCAGAACTGCTGCCTCAAATAAAGCGTGCAGGTGCAATCCTTGCCGGCGGATTGCATCCGGAAATTAAAGATTCTTACTTTCGCGTAGGACACATGGGTGCCGTTACCCAGGGAGATCTCCTGGCAACGATAGGAGCCATTGAAACTGGATTGTTAACATGCGGGTATCAATTCCCGGCAGGGGCAGGAATCAATGCCGCTTTCAGGGAATTGAATTCTGATCGATGAGGGATAGATGCCATCCTATCTTAACTCACTGTTTATTAAAAGGATAATGATTCTAACTTTTTCTTCTCATTTAAGTCTAAACTAGGGGGTAAACTTTCATATTGCACAGAACCGATAACCGCTTACCGACACGGGCATCGTAACCGAACAACGCAAAACGACTTTACTATTTCCCAGCCAGGTATTTTACCCCTTCCAGCACCATATCCACGTGATTTGTGCTGATGTATATGTGGGTAGAAACCCTGACTCCCCTGGTACCATCGCGGTCCCTTCCAATGGTCCGGATAACAATATTATACTTTTCACGAAGGTAATTCACGATGGTTTCCGGCTCCACTCCTTCGATGGAAAAAGCAGTCAACCCCCCACTCAGGTATGGATCCATGGATATGTGTAATCGTACCTTCGGAATGGACTTCAGTCCATCTTTCAGGTGTTTTGCAAGGGTTTTTATTCTTCGTTCAATCCGCTCACAACCGATAATGTTCTGGAAATTCATGGCTTCATCCAGGGCAAAGAACAAGGGGTCGGCTCGCTGCCCGAGCGTCTCAAACCGTGAAGCAGATTCTGAATTATCCCATCCGGATGAGGCGATAGTAGGCCAGATTTTATCCTGTGCCTCTTTTTTTACATACAATACACCACATCCTGTCGGTGCACCACCCCATTTGTAGGGGCTGGAAGCCCACAGATCGATGCCCAGATCATGCATGTTCATATTTAACATACCAAAAGCATGAGCACCATCAGCAGCTACCAGGATACCCCTGGAGTGTGCAAGCTCACTGATCTCCTTCAGCGGAAATATTAATCCGGTGATGTACACCGTATGACTGATGCTGATTACTTTGGTCCTTTCTGTTATCTGTTTTTCGAATGCCCCGATGATTTCATCCACATTTTTTGGCGGAGCCCCGATCGGCACTTCAATAACCTTTATTCCATGCCGCTTTTCCTTCATCTTCCAGGGATAATACCCGCCGGGGTGCTCCAGGGAAGTGATCAATACCTCGTCTCCCTCCTGCAGGTCCAATCCGCCGGCAATCAAATTCATGCCTTCCGTGGTGTTCCTGTTGATGGCAACTTCATCCGGTGATGCTCCGATGAATCTTGCCAGCTTATTCCTGATCTCACCCTTGAGCGACGGTAAGAAATGATAAGAATCATACGGGTTGGTTGCCTGTATCTTAAAATATTTCATCAACGCATTGAATACCGGCTCAGGCATTGGGCCAATTGTCCCGTTATTCATCATGATCAGGTCATCCTGGAAAAGGAAGTGTTTGCTGATGGCTTCCCAGTACTTGCCATCGGGAGATCCCTCCTGGAACAGGTTGTCATTCAGGTTAGCAATGCTGGCATAGATCTGGGCATTCAGCTTGTTCAGCGTTACAACAGACATGGCTGAAACACCGGCAAAATATTCAAGAAATCTTCTTCTGTTCATGATTTGGATTATTGGTTAAGTTAATACCCGTTGTTTTCTCTTCAGGAAAGAATAAAATTATGGAATAAAACCGTACATATCAAGAAATCAACCCATTATTTGAAAGGTTAAGGTATTAATTTAACACATGTTTTGCTGGATGCTAAGAATATCATTCAGGACACCATAAGCAGTATCTTTAACCGTTGGAGAGTCCTGTAAAATGAGTATGGGATTCATCAGGTCCGTTTCAATTTTCAGACAAGCCCCGGATTCCTCAACTGTGGCAAATGCATCTGAGACCGGAACCTCTTCCGGTTGAACTCTGGCGACAACCTGGTTTTTCTCCCGCCAGGCAGTGCAAATTAGTTTCAACCGCTTATCAGATTTCAGGAGATTCTTGATCTGATGTTGGTTAATACCGGAGATACCAACTTTCTTAACATTGTTGGGATTTATTTTTGCCTGCATCAAAACATTTGCAAGCACAGCAATCTTTGCAGCGCTGTCCCACCCCTCAATATCATGCATCGGATCTGCTTCTGCAAATCCTTCATCCTGAGCATGCATTAATGCTTCATTGAAATCTTTCCCTTTTCCCATTTGGGAAAGAATATAGTTGGTGGTTGAATTGAGTATTCCTGTTAATCTGGTTATGGTAGCTCCTTTTAATGCGTTTTCAGCCAGACTGAAGAGAGGCGTTCCGTCCATCACTGTCGATTCAAAACGAAGTTGAACGTTATTGTTTCCGGCAATGGTTGATAACTCATCGTATGCAAATGCCACCGGACCCTTATTGGCTGTAACAACATGCTTTCTTCGTTTCAGTGCTTGTTTGATATAGGAAGTTGCCGGTTCTCCCCGGTTTGTGATGGAGAGGGTTGACAGTTCAAGCAGCAGGTCATAATCCAGAGTATCTATTGCCTCCTGAAGGGGTTGATCAGTGTATTGTTTACTATTCCTGCTGAAGTGACCCTCATTTCTGATTTGCTGTATCGCATCCGGAAGTTCAATCCCTGAATGATCTGTCAGCGCTCCCCTGGTTTTTGTATATATTCCTGTGAAGGATAGATCCAATGATGCGAGTCCGGGATACTTCCTCTTCTCAATG
>CAYZVJ010000013.1:0-42121 GCA_964481765.1 uncultured Rikenellaceae bacterium
GTTTTGCTCCGGAAACATCAGTCCATGCCCCGAGCAGAACACCATCTGTCCCAACTTTCATTGCACACCGATCCTGCCGGATGGTGAATTGTTTGAATTGAAAGTAAGGATTTGACATTGGTTCTAAATCGATTTTACCTCTGTTTTATCAAAGGTAAAAATTTTAAAACCTTATGATGACAATATTAAATGTCTAAAGTGCCTTGAATGCCTTAAATGTCTCAAATTAATGCAGAGAACTGATTTTAATTTTTTAACTCTGAAGGAGTGAAATATAACAGCCCAGGGTATCCCTGTGAAATAATGCTTTGCCGCAACGCTATATCCAGTAGGTGAAATTATGTTTCATTTTAGCATTTCGTCTGTGGAGTATATCTATTTCACGGGGTAACGCGGTCCAATTGCTTTTTCCTTTTACGAAAAAACATTCCCTGGAGCGGTATACACCAGAGTAATTCAAAACCAATCACCCCTGTAGTCCCCTCAAGGGGACACAATGCTTCACGACTGATCGTTCAATCAAGGTCTGGAGACAACGGTCCATGAAACGGTTTCCCGAGAATAACGGTTGTAGTTAGACCGGCGGTTCCTGTGTATCGGTATCTTCTACAAATATGTCGCCACTACGTGGCTCAAAAAATAGCAGGTTAATATCAGGGATTAACGAATATACCATCGCGCATGGTGAGCATTCGGTCAGCCATATTCGCCAGCTCTTTGTCATGTGTTACGATAACAAAGGTCTGTTTGAATTGTTCACGGAGCGAAAAGAAGAGCTCATGAAGTTCCATTTTGTTCTGGGAATCGAGGTTTCCTGAGGGCTCATCGGCAAGGATCACCGAAGGATCATTGATCAGGGCACGTGCTACTGCCACTCGTTGCTGTTCTCCTCCGGACAGCTCACCCGGTTTATGGTCCAGCCTCTCATCCAGCGAAAGGAAGTGAAGGATTTCCCTGGCTTTGCTTTCAGCCTTTGCCCTGGAAAGATTAGCCACAAAGGCTGGTATACACACGTTTTCCAGTGCAGTAAATTCCGGTAAAAGATGGTGAAACTGGAAAACAAATCCGATGTTTTGATTCCGGAATTTCGATAACTGTTTTTCTTTCAAAAGGTTGACATTAACACCTTCATAGATAATCGTTCCGGAATCCGGCCTGTCCAGTGTGCCAAGGATCTGAAGAAAAGTGGTTTTACCTGCCCCGCTCGGACCAACAATGCTAACAATTTCACCGCGTTCAATCTCCATGTCAATCCCTTTAAGAACCTGAAGATCGTCGAATGATTTTGTGATATTTTTTACAGTTATCATCTATGATTAATGTTTTGTTCTATGGCTCCTGTTTCTTTAAAACCTGTGCCCATTTCTTCTGTTTTTTCATCGGAAGACAAAATAGAGATACATCGCATAACTTAAAAGAAAGATCAAACCTTTCAGCCGGGTAATCTTACCCCCTTTAAATGGAAGAATAAACAGGAATAGCAGAAAGGATATCCCCAACAGCCAGAAGACATCAAAATGAATAACATTATATCCAACCTCTATCTCCCTTACCATACTGGTTATTCCGAGGATACCGAACAGGTTATAAATGTTTGAACCGATGATATTTCCAATCGAGATATCCATTTCTTTCCGTATTGCTGCAATAACCGATGTAGCCGCCTCCGGGATACTGGTTCCCAGGGCAATGACCGAAACTGATATAGCGTGTTCGCTCACACCGAATGTTCTGGCAATTTCTGAAGCGCCTCTTACCAGCCAATCCGCACCCACCATCAAACCGGCTGAGGAGACGATAATCATAACTATCGACAGAAAGAGTGGGTATTTCGGCTTTTCCAGCTTTCTCCCCAGCAGGTAATTTTCTCTCCTTGAGTTATAGATCGACCAGGTAATGAATCCAACCAGAAACAGGACAAAAATCAATCCTTCAGTAAATTGCAGCTTGCCATTCAGGATGAAAAGATAGAAAAGAAGTGTGGCAAGCATCATGATTGGCCAGTCGATCCGCACCGATTTGCACTTAACCGGGATGGGCAGGATCATTGCAACCAAACCAAGAACCAGGGCAATATTGGAAATATTGGATCCCAATACATTCCCTATTGCAATAGCCGGGTGGTCAACCAGTATCGCTCTTACGCTAACAAAAAGTTCGGGCGCTGAAGTTCCGAAAGAAACAACTGTGACACCCACAACAAGGGTTGAAATGTTGAATTTTTTTGCCAGGGCAACTCCTCCACGTACCAGGAATTCTCCACTTATGAGAAGAATAATAAAACCTGTCAGGAGATAGATATATTGCATAAAGGAAGTTGAGTAATGAATTGGCAAGGTGGGTAAGGATTCAAATCAATGCACCCGTTTCGTTACCCTCTCATAAGTTGTCCTTGATATTGTCTTTCATTTCATTGATATCCTTCCGGATATCATTCGAACTCTCATTGATCTCTTTCTTAATATCCTCCGTAGCTTTCTTGAATTCGCGCATTCCTTTGCCCAACCCTTTTGCCAGTTCCGGGATTTTCTTTGCTCCGAACAATACTAAAACGACAACGAGTATGATGAAGATCTCCGATCCGCTGATAAATAATAAAGCACCCATGGGCTGATATTGATTTACCTATACGAAAATAGCAAAGTTGTATCAAATATAAAAACCACGGCTTGCAAGAAATGTGGTTTGAGGGCTAATTCGCATCAACTTTTCTTCTTGCCTCTCATAAGGCGAAGTGTCTTTCCCTTTCCCACTGTATCATATACCAGTGGTGTAGCAATGAACAGAGAAGAGTAGGTACCGACAATAACGCCTATCAGCAATGCGAAGATAAAACCTCTAATCACCTCCCCACCAAAAATAAAGATGGTCAATAACACAACAAATGTACTGATTGATGTACTGAATGTACGGCTCAGTGTGCTATTGAGAGCCATGTTAAGGATTTCTGCCCGTTCTCTTTTCCGGTAGAGTCCGGTGTATTCCCTGATACGGTCAAACACAACAACGGTATCATTGATTGAATATCCGACCACGGTAAGGATAGCCGCAATAAAAGCCTGGTCAATCTCAAGTGAAAAAGGCAGAAAACCATAGAGAATGGAAAAGAGGCCCAGCACGATCGCCGCATCATGAATGAGAGCTGCAACGGCACCCATACCAAACTGCCAGTTCCTGAACCGGACTAAGATATAGATAAAAATGATGATCAGGGAGAATAAGATTGCCCATACAGCCTGGATTTTTATATCATCAGCGATGGTTGG
The DNA here is from genome assembly GCA_964481765.1 of uncultured Rikenellaceae bacterium. Lineage (GTDB taxonomy): Bacteria > Bacteroidota > Bacteroidia > Bacteroidales > VadinHA17. The sequence goes on from CAYZVJ010000013.1 coordinate 3,267, forward strand.
TCCAACTTTTTGTGAACTCATAAGCCCTGCATGCTTGTCGGCATTCTGTTCGACGAATTTTTCCAGTGTAAAATCCTCACTGAAATAGGGTTTCAATCCTTCAAATATTCTCTCCTCAACCATTTCATCGATCTCTGTCCCCGTGCTATCGATCCAGAATTGTGTAGATATTCTGATCTCATTGGTTGAACCGAATGTTTTCACTTCAGGCGGTTCATCCAGATGGGAAGCGAGTGAATTCTGGATATCAACGGTACTTACAGGTTGTTCAAAACGCACGACATAGTCCCTTCCACCGGTAAAATCAACGCTCTGGTTAAGCCCTCTGATAAACAGCGATGCAATACCAAGCATGACAATGGTCCCGGATATTGCATAAAAAACCTTCCTTTTTGCCAGGAAATCAATATTCAGGTTCTTAAAGGCATTTTCCGTGATTTTGGTGGCAAAAGTGAGTACACTATGCCGGGTCAGCATTTGTTGGAAGATGAGTCGTGTGATGAAAATTGCTGAAAAGAGTGAGGTAAGGATCCCGATCACCAGGGTGGTTGCAAAACCCTTGATGGGTCCGGTACCAAAGATGTAGAGTATCGCACCGGTTAAAAGGGTGGTGACATTGGCATCGATGATTGCCGAATAGGCATTTTTATACCCATCAGCAATAGCCAGTTTAATCCCTTTTCCGGCTTTCACTTCTTCCCTTATCCGTTCATAGATCAGCACATTCGCATCAACAGAAATACCGATAGTCAGAATAATACCCGCGATTCCGGGCAGTGTGAGTACAGCACCCAGAGAGGCCAGCACACCCATCAGGAAAAACATGTTCACGATAAGAGCAATGTCAGCAACAAATCCGGCTCTCCGGCTATAATAAAACAACATGTAAAGCAGAATGACAGCAAATGCAATCAGGAAGGAGTTTAACCCGGATTTGATGGCTTCTTTACCCAGTGACGGTCCAATGATCGTTTCCTGTATGATCCGGGCAGGAGCATCCAGTTTCCCCGATTTAAGGATGTTTGCAAGGTCTCTTGCTTCATCAATTGAAAAGTCTCCGGTTATTGACGTACTGCCATTTTTTATTTCTGTAAGTACCCGGGCTGAAGAGCGTACCTGATTATCCAGTACGATGGCAATAAAGCGATTCACGTTATCCCTGGTCATGCGTGCCCAGGTTCGTGTTCCTTCACCATTCATGGACATGGATACCTCGGCATTCGCCTTGGTCTGACTGAATTCTACCCTGGCATTTGTCACAGCATCACCTGCAAGTGGTGCCTGCCCTTCCCGGGTGGTTACCCTGATGGCATGCAACTCGAAAAGGGTTCCAGATTCATCGTATCGATGTGGCTTGGCACTCCACAAGAATTTTACATCCCTTGGTAAGAGTGATTTGATCCGCTCCATATTGAGGTAGGTATTAACCTGGGAGGTATCTCTAAAATGAGCAAAACCGACAATGCTTCCGGGAACAAACTGGCCATCTCTGGTAATATTGGGATATAGTAAGGCGAACAGCGGATTTTGAAGATTGAACTGCTCCAGTGTTTCGTTTTGATCTTCTACCTGAGTTGTATCAGACGCTACCAGATCAATCAGGGATGTCTCCTGTCCTGTTGTATCCTCTTCAGTCACCTGTTCCTGTTCAGGGGTGACTAATTCAGCGATCTCATCCTCAGCAACTTTACTGGTAGCCGGCAGTTCCATTTCACGAATGCGTTCATTAGCCAGGGCCAGGTATTGATAGATCTCCGAATTTTCATAGGTTTCCCAGAATTCCAGGTTAGCGGTACTCTGCAATATGTTTCGCACCCGCTGTGGATCTTTAATACCGGGCAACTGTATCAGAATCCGTCCCTTCATCTCCAGCTGGGCAATTCTGGGTTGCGAAACACCAAACCGGTCAATCCTGCTTGTGAGAATATTGAATGAATTATCGATTGCTACCTGTGTTTCTTCGTGAAGGACATCCAGCACCTCTTCGTTTGTGGAATTGAAATCAATCTTATCCCTTAACTCGATTGTTCCAAATATTGCAGCAAGCCGTGCATTCGGATCGATCTCTTCAAATGCCCTGCCAAACAGGGTAATGAATCCCTCCTGACTGCTTTCCTGGGAATGTTCTGCCACCTGGAGAGCCCTTCTGAATGTAGTATCCATGCTGTGGTTCGAAAGGGCAAGAATAATATCCTGAACGGAGACTTCCAGCACTACGTTCATGCCACCTTTCAGGTCAAGCCCCAGGTTGATCTCCTTCTCCTGACACTCTTTGAAGGTATTTCCCAGAAAACTCCATTCATCTTTATTCAGATCGGAAATTGAATCGATGTACTCTGTTTCAGCAACCAGGTCACCATGCGTAAACTCCCGTGCATCCCTCTTCACTTTAAATGTAGCGAATGTAAACGACAACTGGTATATACTGACTAAAGCCAAAGTAATGGCAAATAACAAAATGGCTCCTCTGTTTCGCATTTCTTTGTGTTTTATCCTGATGAGTACTCTTGTAGTTCTAAAATGTCGCGCAAAGTTATTAATTTTTTTCAGAATCCCGCTTCCATAAAGGCAGTAACATCGTGTCAGTCTCCTGCTGGAATAAACCGGTCCGTGAACCGATTAACTCTTCCGGAACGGTCCTGTTCAATAAAACGATCCCCGGATCAAAAAAGGTCCGGGGATCAATATTTCTGATAACCGCCAACCTGATCAGAAGAGCTTCATATCATCCATCACCTTCATCACCGATTTAACAGCCTCCGCCGAGTCGTACAGCAGCTGTTTTTCCTCCTTGTTCAGGTCTATTTCGATAATCTGCTCAATACCATTCTTCCCTAATTTAACGGGTACTCCGAGGAAGACATCCTTTAAACCAAATTCACCATCCAGTTTTGCACAACATGGGAATATTCGATTCTGGTCGAGAAGGATGGATTCAACCATCTGAGCAACTGCAGCACCGGGTGCATACCAGGCTGAAGTACCCATCAGTTTAACCAGTTCGCCACCGCCTTTTTTGGTTCGCTCTACAATAGCGTCAATCACATCCTTTTCAAGCAGCTCGGTGATCGGGATACCGCTAACGGTAGTGTATCTCGGTAACGGAACCATGGTGTCTCCGTGCCCTCCCAGAAGCAATGCCTGAAAATCCTGCGGAGAAGCGTTCAGCGCATCAGCCAGGAAAGCCCTGAAGCGGGCCGTATCAAGAATCCCTGCCATTCCAAACACCTTGGATGCATCCTTTTTTGAAGTCAGGTAAGCACAATAGGTCATGACATCCAACGGGTTTGAGACAACCACGATGATGGCATTGGGGGATTCCTTTACCGATTTTTCGGTCACCTCCTTAACGATCTTGGCATTAGTACTGATCAGGTCGTCCCTTGACATTCCCGGTTTTCTTGGTAATCCGGATGTAATGATAATAATATCCGATCCGCCGGTAGCAGAATAGTCACCCGTAACACCTTTCACACGCGTATCATACATATTCACAGGAGAGGTTTGCCATATATCCAGTGCTTTCCCCTCTGCAAGGCCCTCCTTGATATCAATCAGGACAATCTCTTTTGCAAAATTTTTGTGAGCCAGAACATTTGCACAGGTTGCTCCAACATTACCTGCACCAATTACAGTAATTTTCATATTTTTTGGTTTTTGTGATGATTAGTAAGAATGAGTGGAACGAAATTAACCAAAAAACCGAACAATTGAAATACCTGCGGGTATGACCTGTTCTATAACATTAACAGTTCCCTCCGGTTCCCCGGGGAATTCTATCTTTCTGAGAGTGAAAAAGCAGGTATGGCTTAGCTATTCAACCAGTGCTTCAAAGTCGACAGAAAGCACTTTATCCTCGATAAAATCATACAGGGTGAGGCGGCGCACATCATAAAATGAGGTCCAATAATTTCGTAGCGCAGTAATGTAACCTCTTTTTGCCACGTCCTTTTCGGAGTCGGCAATGTTTAGATCCGTTACATCAATTCTTCCAATATAAAACCGTTGTTTGGTAACATCATACCGTTTCTGCGCAATGGTATCTGCTTTGGCAGCGATCATTAACTGGTCGTCCTGCAGGTTGAACTGCATAACATTCAGGAATATATTTTGTTCAAAATCGATCTGTGCCTGCTGAACCTGGGTGCGAACCACTTCTTCTTCTGATTGAGCCATCCGGTATCTTCCCCTACCCAGTCCCCAGTTAAGAATGGGCATTTCAAATCCAACATTAACTACCTGGGTCTGGTTATACGGTGACTGATATGCTTCCCGGAGACCATCTTCTGTCTGTTTTGTCAAACCAAATGAGGCAAACAGATCGGCAGTCAGCCCTTTTTGAGACTTGGCTTCGGCTACACTCTGTGCAGCCTCAAGAAGTTGTCTCTCTAAAGATAGTATTTCCGGATTATTAGCCCTTGCTTCCTCAACGGCTTTATCAACATCTACTTCCAGTTCCGGTATCTCTGAAGGAATAATCAGCTCAAGTTTGACTGTTTCATTGAAACCCAGGAAAGATCTGAGCTGGAACTCCGATATCTGGAGGTTTATCCCTGCCTGGTTTAATTCAGTCCCTGCATTCAGCAACCTCAGCTCCATCTGAAGCAGTTCATCCTCAGCAATGGTTCCAATATTATACCGTCCCTGTGCAATCCGGTACAGGGTATCGGCATTTGAATAATTTACTCCTGAGATATTGATGTTAAGTTGAGCAAGTGCAAGGTTGAAAAACAGGTTCACCCCCTGGCGGTGAACCTGCTCAATGGCATTGATATAGTTTTTCTTTGCTTCTTCATAGGCGAGTGGTTCAATCCGCTTTTCCCACTTCAACGGGTTGTAGGTCGAGATCGACTGCTGATACCGTATGCTCAATGGAGTTGATACATATTCTGTACCAGGATCATCCCCCATTTCATCATTTCGCTGTAAATCAGTAATCAGAGAAATGTTTCCACCGGTAAAACCGATGTTTTGAGTCAAACCCAGTTCAAGTGAAGATTGAACGGAGTTTGTTTCGACATAGTTATATTTACCGGTTACCGGGTCGGGAATGAGCGTGTACCGGTGGCTGTACCTGGGAATATCTCCTGATAAATTCAGCGAAGGCCTGTATTTCGCCTTAAAGGTCCTGAACTGCCAATAATTACCCCGGAAACGATGTTTTGCCAGGATGGCGTTGGGTGATTGATCTCTGGCCAGCTGTAAAACTTGTTCGAGTGTTAGCCTTTTTACAGTCTGTGATTTTACCATGGTCGTGGAGCAAAGAATAATCAGTAATGGCAGCAGAATTAAAATGATTCTTTTCATTTGAAAACGGTTTTTACTTCCCGGATAGAATAATTCATTCATATCGTAATGATTCAATTGGATCTCTTTCCGATGCTCTTTTTGCAGGTGAATAACCGAATATCACTCCCACGGCTGCAGAAACACCGAATGCAACAATAACCGAGAACGGGGATACAATGGTTAATATCCCGGATATTTCATTGATCAGTTTGGATAGGACAATTCCAAGAACCACTCCGATAAATCCACCGGTAACACTGATCAGGATTGCCTCGGAGAGGAATTGGATTACGATATCCATTTTCTTTGCCCCGATAGCCATTCTCGTTCCAATTTCCTTTATCCTTTCCATGACCGATGCAAACATGATGTTCATGATTCCGATTCCACCAACAACCAGGGAAATACTGGCAATGGCTCCAAGAACAATGTTAAAAATATCTTTTGTCCGCTGTTGTTGTTTAAGTAGCAGTTCAGGCACGGTAATTTCAAAATCTTTTACCTCTGAATGCCGCCTGAGGATCATGCGGCTCAGAACTTCTGTTGTTGGCTGCAGCTGTTCTGTTTCCATAACCTGAACGACAATTCTATCCAGCTGGTTATAATTGGATGATGTATTCTGGGAAGGATTACTGGAGCGTACTGACATAAAACCCATTCCACGCATGGTAACAGTTGCCCCAACATTAAGTTTTGTGTTTACCAATGCCCTGTTTTGAAAGCGCATCAACATGGTTTTCACCGGAATGTAGATGTTATCATTGTAAACATTTACCCCTGCCTCTTCAAATCCTGTAAGGGTTACTTCTGTCTTTTCAAGTACTCCAATTACCTTAAGCCATACAGCTCCGAATTTGATATATTGGTTGATGGGATTGGATTTGGTGAAAAATTTGGCATCAATATTTGCCCCGATGACACATACCTGGATACCGTGTTCCTCCTGATAATCATTGAAGCAGGTACCTTCTGTGAGGGCCAGGTTATACAATTCAAAATAGTCATTGGTTACCCCCACCAGTTTGGCCGGAAATCTTTTACCGCTTTGCATAGCATAAGAATTCAACCCAATTTCAGGGCTAATCCTCTGAACGGATGGTATCTGGTTTCGAATAGACTGAACATCCAGTATAGACAATCCCCTGGAGAATTTGGATTGCTGTTTTTCACCGGATGATTCCTCTCCATTGTTACCATTCTCTCCTGTCTCTTCCTGAACGATTGGATTAATAAGAATATTATTCACCCCAACCATTTTTATCTGCTCCAGGATCTCCTGCTGGGCTCCTTTGCCAATGGCCAGCATGCTGATGACTGCCGCCACTCCAAAAATGATCCCAAGGGCGGTAAGCATCGACTTTAGCTTATTCGATAAAATCGATTCAAAGGCAATAACTATATCATGAAAATATCTTTTCATTTCACATATTATAAAATTGAATCAGCAAGTTTTATTTCTTCTCCTCCTGTGGTTTTTCTTGAGTCTTTCCATCATTCCCGGGCTTGTTCGAGCCATTTTCAGCAGGCTTCTGCTGTTCTTCCTGTTGGCGGGTCTGTACTCGATCAGGGCTTGATTGTCTGCTTCTTTGGATTATAACTTGTTGGCCGGAGTCTGTCTCTGTTCTGAACTGACCCTGCGGATTCTGCCTTATCATCCTCATCCGTTCTTCCCTTTCTGCCGCTCTCTTTGCTGCTTCCTGTTGAATCGCTTCCTCTTCCAGTCGCTTTTGCTCCTCCCTCTGGGCGATAATCTCAAGGAATTCCTCCCCATGAAGAGCGAATTTATCCGGCTCTTCAGGAATTGACAACAATAATTTATCTCCCTCTTCCAATCCCATTTCAACAATGATCTCATTCTCATTTGATTCACCAAGAACTACAATCTGCTTATTGCCATTTTTAGTATATACATACGAAAAACTATCTGTGGCATGAACCGCTTCAAGCGGGATATACAGTACATCGTCATACATGGATGTAACAATTTGATTGCTGGTTGTCATGGATGGTCTGAGGATCGGATCGGTTTCATTTACTTTAATGATCACTTCAAATACCTTGGCATCTGTATTTGGCAACTGTTCACCGATATTGGCCACATCCGTAATTATGCCCGTGTAACTCTTCTCAGGAAATGCATCTACGCCAATTCTGACTTTCTGTCCAGCCTTAAGTTTACTCACATCTATTTCATTAACATATGTTTTGGATATCATCGAAGACAGGTCCGGTAAGGTAGCTACCGTAAGATCCCATGGACTGATGGTTGAACCCACAGTCCGTTTCTGGCCACTGAACTCCTTCTGATAGATTACCATCCCGGATCCCGGAGCATATATGGTAAACTGATCAAGTACACTATTCATCTCATCCAATGTACGTTGCCGTCTGGACAGGTCAATTTCTGCTTCCCTCATATCGGTCTGAGCCTGTCTAACCTTAAGTTCATAATTTTTTTCTGCCTGTTCATGGGCTCTTGTTGCTTTATCGAGGTTTATCCTGGCCTGGCGAATGGTTGCCGGTGGTTCAAATTTGGATTGTTCAAGGGTGATCTCCATCTCCTCCATATTGTAACTGAGATTGATCAGTTCATCCCGAAGGTTCCTGAGTTGAATGGTAGTATCAAGCTTTGTTCTAAGCAATGCTGATTCACTCTGCTCAAGTCTATCCATAGCATCTTTCAAACTATTATCGGCTTCAGCTTTGTCAAGCTGGGCAACATACTCTCCTGAATCAACAACAGTACCCTCAGGTACCAGATCCTGGATTTTGAGCTGATTGAACCGCAGGTTCCTGCTCCGTAATTCTGCCGGTGCCATGATATTGGTTGATCTTTCTGCCTGTAATTCACCTGTAATGGTAACAAGGATTTCAAATTTCCCCCTGGTAACCTCAACTTCCAAATGGGAGTTGTCATCCGTAGAAGTCAACTTATTGAAAATAACAAGACCAATAATAATAACAGCAATGACCCCTGCAGTAATATAAATGGTTTTCTTCATTTGAATAAAGTTTATAAAATGGGTATGCAGTCACATCTTAAAAATTGCGCCCAAAAGTAATAAAAATATCAATTCTTCAGCAATCAACTATCTTTTTAACACTTTTTAACTTATTGATAAAAAGTATTTCTCGTTTTAGATTATTTGACATCTCAAACCGGGTATTTATTCCATTCGGCCCATGATTTTTTTTACCGTGAGTTCACTAGTTCAAAATTGATCCATAAGTATTCACGTTGATAGTGGAATAAATCATTTTAAACTCCGAAGGCCGTGCCTGCCGCAGGCATGGGAGGCATGGCAGGCAGGAGCGACCTGTTGGTAGCACAGAACATCCATGCGAAAGCATGGAAAGCCATGGTTTTGCTGTAAACCAGATGAAGCGGGACAACTGTGATGCAATACAAATTACCTGGCAGGGGTCAGAAAAGGCGTAATTTCGTTTATGATTTTCTCTGCCAGGGAGTTGGCATGTTCCAGGTTATCACTCTCAGCATAAACCCGTATGACGGGCTCAGTATTGGATTTTCGCAAATGCACCCATTCTTTCCCGAAATCAATACGTACTCCATCCGTATCGTTAACCGGGTGGTCTTTAAATCTTTTTTTGATCTCAGCCAGCAGCCGGTCGACATCTGTACCGGGAGAATAGGTCAGCCTGTTCTTGGATATAAAATAATCCGGATAGGATCTTCTCAATGCTGAACAGGAGATGCCGGACTTTGCCAGGTGGGTAAGGAACAGGGCAATACCTGTCAGGGCATCTCTTCCATAATGAAATTCTGATAAAATTACACCCCCGTTCCCCTCTCCTCCAATGACTGCATTCTTTTGCTTCATCATCTCCACCACGTTCACTTCACCCACAGCTGAAACAAAATGGTTACATCCATATTTGCCGGCAATATCAGATAATGCACGGGTAGAAGAGAGGTTGGAAACTGTGTTCCCGGGTTTGTGTTGTAAAACGTAATCGGCAACAGCGACCAGCGTATACTCCTCTCCGAACATTGATCCGTCTTCGTTTATCAGAGCCAGCCTGTCCACATCCGGATCAACCACAATCCCCAGGTTTGCACCCGTCCGCTTAACCGTTTGAGACAGGGTCTCCAGGTGCTCCGGTAACGGTTCCGGATTATGTGCGAAATTGCCATCCGGTATACAATTTATCTCAATGATATCCTGAACTCCCAATGCCCGAAGAAGTTCCGGAACCACTATTCCGCCAACCGAATTAATCCCATCAACTGCAATCTTAAAATGCGCTTCGTTTATCGCATCCCTGTCAACCAGGTCCAGCTCAACAATTTTGTTAATATGTTTCCCGGAATAGGTGTTGTCAGTAACCCGATGACCAATGTTTGCCCCCTGAACAAATTGAAACCTGCTTTTTTCTGCCAGTAATAAAATGGCCATTCCATCCTTTTCATTAACAAATTCTCCCTTTTCATTCAATAGCTTTAAGGCATTCCAGTTGGATGGATTATGACTGGCTGTAATGACGATCCCGCCCTGGGCTTGTTCTTCTGCAACGGCGATCTCAACAGTGGGTGTAGAGACCATTCCAAGATCAAGGATGTCAATTCCACAACCCATTAACGTCCCCGTTACGATCCGGTTTACCATCCTGCCTGAAATCCTTGCATCCCTGCCAACAACCACGGTTAATTTCCTGTTTTTATAACGATCCGACAGCCATGTTCCAAAAGCCGAAACAAATTTAGCAATATCCACAGGCGTAAGTCCCTCACCTGGCATGTCGCCAAGGGTGCCACGGATTCCGGAAATCGATTGTATAAGGGCCATAATTCAAGATAATAGAGAACCAAATTTCAGTAAAAATAGCTGAAATGTCAAAAATAAACCGACATAATCGGAATGTGAAATCACACATACCGGTAAATTCCATTCGTTAAAATCGTACCTTTGCGGTAGTAATAAAAGGATCCATGCAAAAACCGGGAAAAACAAGTCAAAGAATTGAACGCAGTGAAGGTATCCGATTAAACAAATACATTGCAAATACAGGCCTTTGTTCAAGAAGGGAAGCAGATGACCTGATTCGTGCAGGGTTGATCAGCGTTAACGGGAAGGTAACCAATACCCTGGGTACCAAAGTTGCTCCTTCCGATGTGATAAAATACGACGGTAAAATCCTTTCGAAGGAAAAAAAGGTATATATCCTGCTGAATAAACCAAAAGACTTTGTTACCACTACAGACGATCCGCATGCAAGGAAGAAAGTGACAGATCTTGTTCAGAAAGCCTGTCCGGAAAGGGTGTATCCGGTAGGCCGGTTAGACCGTATGACAACCGGCGTTTTGCTCCTGACCAATGATGGAGAATTAACAACAAGACTAACCCATCCAAAATATAACCGGGAAAAAATCTATCACGTATTTCTAAACAAAAACGTGAAGGGAGATGATCTGGATCAACTCGTTAACGGGATTGATCTTTCTGACGGAAAAGTTTTTGCTGATGCTGCTGCTTATGTTGATCCGGCAGATAAAAAACAGGTTGGCATTGAGATACACTCCGGAAAAAACCGAATTATACGACGGATGTTTGAATACCTGGGATACAGGATCATAAAGCTTGACCGGGTCTATTTTGCCGGTTTAACAAAAAAAGGCCTTGCACGAGGTGAGTGGAGATACCTTAAGGAGAAAGAGATCATCATGCTGAAAACAGGGAAGTACAAATAAAATTCACCGTTGCACTTTTGAACCACAAGATAAATTATATATTCATTGCTCTAATACTGGGTTTCTCCGTTTTCCGTTTACAGTCTCAGGAAAATCATTATCATGGTGTGGTTGTTGATTCAAATACGGGAACATCCCTTCCATTCGTAACCATACTATTCAATACCTCGGGAAGAGGAACAACCTCCCAGATTGATGGCCGTTTTTCTATTCCGGCTGACCGTGGAATTACCACCCTTACCTTTTCATGCGTCGGATATCATTCCGAATGGTATGATCTGACCGGTTCCAATATCAACAAGACAATCGTTATCCGGTTGAAAGCCAAAGCCTACAGGATTGATGAGGTGAAAGTCTTCCCGGAAATTAATCCGGCTCACCGAATCATTGAAAAAGTGTATGAAAACAGAAAAATTAACGACCCGGAAGAGCGAGAGTCATTTACCTATACAGCATATAATAAGTTCTATATTACCATGGATGCAGATAGCCTGGCGGGAATAGATTCCCTGTCGCTGCCTGATTTTGAACAGAACCCATTTTCTATACCGGATTCCAATTTGGCCAGGCTCGGTGAACTCATAAAAAAACAACACCTTTTCCTGTTGGAATCTGTCAGCCAGCGGGAATTCAGGCATCCGGATCAAAACAGTGAAAAAGTGATTGCATCCAGGGTGTCCGGATTTAAAAACCCAACCTTTTCAATCATTGCTACCCAGATTCAATCTTTCTCCTTTTACAACGATTTTATCCGGATTATGGAAAAAGATTACCTGAATCCCATCAGTAAAGGGAGCACCAATAAATACCTTTTTGTCCTGGAGGATACAATTTACACTGAAAACAACGATAGCCTGTTCGTAATCTCTTTCCAGCCCAAAAATGGGAAAGTATTTGATGGAATGGAAGGCTTCTTTCACATTAATTCGAACCGGTATGCCATTCAAAATGTGGTCGCTACAGCTCCCGGTCCAAATAACATGATGGATATTACGATCCAACAGAAATATGCTTTGCTGGAGGGAACTCAATGGTTCCCTGTCCAGCTGAATACCGATCTTACCATCTATGGTCCTCAAACAGTAGGGTCAGCTGGAAAAGATAATCCACTCAAACTTTACGGTATTGGAAAAACCACCCTGTCAGACATCCAGCTAAATCCGCTATTGGAGAGAAAGAGGTTTGACGGACTGGAATTTGAAGTAGAGCAGGGGGCGACAAAAAAACAGGAGGAATTCTGGGAACAATACCGCACAGAAGCCCTTACTGCGAAAGATACCACAACATACCATGTTGTCGATTCCCTTGGAAGAGAACTCAACCTGGATCGAAGACTAAACACTTTCGAGACTTTTGTTACCGGATATATACCCTTCCGCTTTTTAAACATTGACTACACTTCACTGCTTAACTATAATGATTATGAAGGGATCCGTATCGGGGTTGGTGCAGTAACCAACAATAAACTTTCCCGGTTTGTTAGCCTGGGAGGTTATTTTGCCTACGGATTCAGAGACAACGAAATCAAATATGGCGGGAAAATATCGGTGAAAATCAGTGAGGATCCCGTAATAAAACTGGAAACAGCCTATCGGAACGATGTGGAAGAACCGGGAGGTTATCATTTTCTGAAGGAAAGAACCGAAATCTCGTCTGAAGCATACCGGGTATACCTGATCGAAGAGATGGACCAGTTTGCAGAATATAAAATCTCTTTAAGCTACCATTCCCACAGACACCTGCAAGCCAGGCTGTATTTGGGTCAGAGATTGGTCACCTTTGGAAAGGATTATCTCTTTAGTTACGATGATACAAATCCGAAAGTTTACCTGGGAAATTCACGGTATACTGAGATCGGGCTTTCGTTCCGGTTTGCTTATAAAGAGAAGTTTCTGAAAATCTCTGATCAGTTTGTCTCGGTGGGAACTGAATACCCGGTCCTGTGCGGTAATATAATACAGGGAATCAACTGGTTCGATAGCCAGTTAGAATACACCAAACTTGAAATGAAGCTATCGAAACTGATCAGAACAAGGAACCTGGGGGAGGTCGGATTAACCCTTACCGGAGGAATGGTATCGGGTGATGTCCCCTTTTCTTTGCTTTACAACGGAAACGGAAGTTATAAAGATTTTACCGTTGAAACGGCAAACAGCTTTGCGACCATGCGAATGGATGAATTTGCTTCCGACCGATTTGTTTCGTTCTTTTACCAGCAGAATTTCGGAGAAATCCGCCCTCCATCAAAAACCTTCAGACCATCGATAGTCTGGATAAACAACATTGGATTTGGAGAGAGGAAAACGTCGGATAATCACAGCAACCTGCAGCGCAAAACAATGGAAAAAGGTTATTTTGAATCCGGTATCCTCATTAATGACCTGTTGAATCAGTGGTTTTTCGGGATCGGAATTGGTGCATTCTACCGGTATGGACCCTACTCGCTAACCAAAACTATTGATAACTTTGCATTCAAGTTCACAATAACCGTAAACATCTGACAGACGATTAATGAAGCACAGATCAGGGTTTGTAAATATCATAGGTAATCCCAACGTCGGGAAATCAACCATCATGAATGCTCTGGTAGGTGAAAAGCTGTCCATCATCACCTCAAAAGCTCAAACCACCCGTCACCGTATCATGGGTATTGTGAATGGGGAGGGATTTCAAATTGTGTATTCGGATACACCGGGTATTATCACACCCGGTTATAAACTGCATGAATCGATGTTAAAGTCGGTCAATACAGCCCTGGTGGATGCGGATATACTGGTGTACATAACCGATGTAGTGGAGAAGATTGATAAGAATCCCCGTTTTCTGCAGAAAATTGCAAAACTGGAAATCCCGGTTCTTACGGTGATCAATAAAATCGACCTGGCCAGCCAGGAGGAGGTCGAAACGTTAATCCAAAAATGGCAAAACCTCTTTCCAAAAGCAGAAATTATCCCGGCCTCAGCCATCAATAACTTCAACATTGAAAAATTGCTGCAGCGGATCGTTGAACTTCTTCCTGAAGGACCTGCTTATTTTCCAAAGGACCAGTTAACCGACAAAACGGAACGGTTTTTTGTTTCGGAGATCATCCGGGAAAAAATTTTCATCCGGTATCAAAAGGAAATACCTTACTCGGTGGCAATTGAGGTGGAATCTTTTAAGGAAGAAAAAGAGATTATTCGTATCCGGGCTATTATCTTTGTACTGCGGGAAAGTCAGAAAGGAATCATTATCGGGCACAGGGGGGTATCGCTGAAAACTATAGGACAGCTTGCACGGGAAGATATGGAGGCGTTTTTCGGGAAAAAGGTATACCTGGAGATGTACGTGAAAGTTAACCACGAGTGGAGAGATAAAGAACGGCAACTGAAAAAACTTGGCTATTGAAACCTCCTGCATGATTTCATTGAACAGAACCCGGCAGATCTCCCGGTGGGTCCGGATAACAACCTGAAAAATGAGCAATATCGTAGCGATCGTTGGCAGACCAAATGTGGGTAAATCAACACTTTTCAATCGTTTGACTGAAAGCAAGCAAGCTATTGTCGATCAGCAGGAGGGTGTGACGCGTGACCGCCATTATGGCAAATCAGAATGGAATGGAGTGGAATTCTCAGTGATCGATACCGGTGGCTATGTAGTCCGCTCGGATGATGTTTTTGAAGATGAGATACGTAAACAGGTCATGCTGGCCATTGAAGAATCAGATGCTATCCTTTTTATGGTGGATGTTACGACCGGGATAACCGACCTGGATGAAGGAATTGCCCGTATGCTGCGGAAAACACAAAAAACCACCTACCTTCTGGTTAACAAGGTGGATACGGTCGAGAGACGCTATGAAGCAAATGATTTCTATCGCCTGGGAATGGGTGATCTGTATCCCCTCTCTTCCATTAATGGCAGCGGAACGGGTGAGATCCTGGATGATCTGGTAAAAAACTTTAAAAAACCCTCTTCCCCGGCTCTCGATGATCTCCCAAAATTCACGATCATTGGCCGCCCAAATGTTGGGAAATCTTCCCTGGCTAATGCCCTCCTTGGAACAGAGAGAAATATCGTCACTCCAATTTCAGGTACAACACGGGATTCCATTTATACCCGCTATCAAAAATACAACCACGATTTTTATATTATCGATACTGCCGGACTACGTAAAAAAGGGAAAATTGCACAGGATATCGAGTTCTACTCTGTCATCCGGGCTGTCAGAGCCATTGAAAGTGCCGATGTTTGCCTTTTACTTATCGATGCTACACGCGGAATGGAAGCACAGGATGTGACGATCTTTTCACTGGTAAAAAGAAACCGGAAAGGAATCGTGATCCTTGTGAACAAATGGGATCTGATTGAAAAAACCAGTGAAACCATCCTGACCTTTCAACAACGGATAAAGGAAAGAATTGCTCCATTCCGTGATGTCCCGATAATATTTACCTCGGCCATTACAAAACAGAGAATTCATAAAGTGCTGGAAGTTGCTGTTCACGTGTTCGAAAACCGACGGAGAAAAATCCCGACAGCACAGCTGAACAGGATCATGCTTGAAGCCATTGAAAATAACCCGCCACCATCCGTTAAAGGGAAGTATGTCAAGATCAAATACGTTACCCAACTGCCAACCCATGCTCCATCTTTCGCCTTTTTCTGTAATCTTCCGCAATACATAAAAGAACCCTACCGCAGGTTCCTGGAAAACCGGTTGCGGGAAAGCTACGATTTCAACGGAGTGCCCATTCAGATCTTCTTCCGGAAAAAATAAAAAATTCCCTCTTTCTTTTTCCTTAGCCTTTTACCTTAGCCTGCGTCTTTTTTGCTACTTTTGCAGTAATGAAAAAAGTTGCAGCAATATTGATTGTAACCGGAGTAATCATGGCTTTCTCTCTTTCGTGCCAGAAAGTGGAATCCATATCCGAAATTCCCTATATTGAATTTAAGAGTTTTGAACTCAGGGATACGATTGATATATTAGGTAATCCGGGGAAAATAGGAGAGTTGATTTTTAAATTTGAGGATGGGGATGGGGATATCGGGCTTGAACAGCCCGATTCAATCTCTCCAAATACCACCACTTATAACCTTTTCTTTACGCTCTATGAAAAAATTGGGGGTCAGTTTCAAAAAGTCGATGAAGAAGACCTTGAAACGCCGTTGAATTACAGAATACCATATATCGAAAATATTGGTCAGAATAAAACACTGAAAGGAGAAGTTAAGGTTGAATTCTATTATTATCTTTTAATGCTTTACGATACGATCAAGTATGAATTTTATATCGTCGACCGCGCATTGCATGAAAGCAATGTTGAAACAACGAAGGAGATAGCATTCACAGATTAGTTAAATCCTGATCTCTGTTTCCCTTCATTACACACAACCCCATCTCTCTGTTTACAAATCGTCAACTGTAAATAACGTCTTTATGATCATAACACAAGAGAACAAAATGGCAGATCTGATCCATATAAATTATCTGCTAATTTCAGTAATCAACCGCTTTGGTATCCAATTGGGTTTCGGGAATAAAACGGTAGATCAGGTATGCAGAGAGCATCAAATAGATACTCGCTTTTTCCTCGAAATCGTTAATGCATTTCATGACAAAGAGTATTTCCCCGACAAAAACCTGCAAACTTTTAGCATCAAATTAATCGTTGAATACCTTTTGAAGACCCATCGCTATTACCTTGAAGAAAAAATCCCGGAACTGGAAATCCTGATTGATAAAATGGTGAAAGAGTGTTATTCAGATGCTGAAAATATAGACGTTCTGATACAATTCTTCACCGAATATAAGAACGAATTGGTGACGCATACCAGACGGGAGGATGAAGTAGTATTCCCTTATGCACTGAAAATCGAGGAAGCATATGAGAATCCTGAAAATCGAAAGGACCTGATTGTTGAGTTGAGAAAATACTCCATGCAGGATTACATGAATGAGCACGATAACATTGAAGAGAAGTTATTTGATCTGAAAAATATCATCATTAAATATCTTCCTCCTCCAAAAAATAAAGCCCTGTGCAATACAGTGCTTACTGAATTGTTCAATCTTGAACAGGACATAAACGATCATAGCCGTATTGAAGAGAAGGTGCTGGTCCCAAAAGTGGTTGAACTTGAAAAAAAATTAGTCACCCAATGAAATCAGGTCCACTATTCCACCCGCTTTAACCATGCCAAAACTTTCTGTCATAATCGCTGATGAATCATACCTGATCAGAAAAGGTCTCCTATCCCTGTTACTGGAATTTCCCAGTATTGGAAAGATAGTTGAGTCAGCTAATGAAGAATCACTCCTGGAACGGCTTGAACAGGAATTCTATACGATCTGTTTCATCAATCCATCCATTCTGACATCCCAGGGAATCAAAAAAATCCAGGAACAGAACCTGAAAAAATCCAGGGTAATGGTGGCTATCCTACCTTCAGAATCATCCGATAAAGCTCAATTGAAACACTTTACTGAATTCATTACACTGGATCAGGGGAAAAGCCAGCTGGTAAAAAAAATGGATGGTCTCTTTACACGGTTTGTTAAAAGTCAACCGGATTATGGAAGCTCCTCCGGACTAAGCAATCGGGAAAAGATCATTCTGAGACACATCGCACTTGGATATACCAATAAAGAGATAGGCGAAAAATTGTTCATCAGTACCCATACCGTTGTTACCCACCGGAAAAACATCACCCGGAAAATCGGAATTAAAACGGTTTCCGGGCTGACAGTGTATGCAATATTCAATAAGATTGTTGGAATGGATGAGATCAGGACATCCAGGTAAATCCGGGTAAAAAACTACATTTGAATGGCCATGAAAAGGACATCATCTACCTGTTTATAACTGCCTCTCCAAAGGTCAAAGTTGTTCTTCACATGCTCATATTGTTCTTCCATCGGCTTCTTCCAGATATCATCCAGAAGATTTTTCATTCGGGCCATCTTAAACTTCTTACCCATCGGTCCGCCAAACTGATCCGGATAACCGTCGGAGAACATGTAGATGACATCTCCTTCATCCATCTGAAGTTCCTGGTCTTGAAAATCCTTATCTTCAACGATCTCACCACCTACCGAACTCCGGTTTCCTTTCAGATAAATTTGCTCCCCACCATGGAAGTAAATAATGGGCCGCATAGCCGAGGCAAAACGTACCTTTTTATTGCTTGTGTTAATTACACAAACAATCATATCCATACCGTCATTCGAATGTTCAGCTTCAACATTCTGGTTCAGCGTTTCGGTTATTTCATTATCGAGTGTTCTAAGGATATCCGATGGTTTGATAATATCCTGCCTGCTAATAATATCCTTGATCAGTGTAGAGCCGATCATTGACATAAATGCACCGGGAACGCCGTGCCCGGTCGAATCGGCACAGACAATAATAAACCGGTCTTCTCCAATCTTATCAAACCAATAAAAATCACCGCTTACGATATCCCGCGGCCGATAGAAGATGAAAAATCCGGGAAAAGCATCGCGCAACTTATGAACCGGAGGCAAAATACTTGCCTGAATCCGCTGAGCATAATTGATACTATCTGTTATTTCGCGGTTTTTCTGTTCAATCTCCTCTTTCTGCTCAACCACTTCCTTTGTTCTTTCATCCAAGCTCTTCTCGAGGAAAGCCTGTAGTTGTTTCTGGTTTCTCTCCCGGACCTTAATGATAACGACCACGGATCCAACCAGAATGAATGCAACCAGGGTGATGAACCACCAGGTCTTCCAATAGGGTTTACGTATCACAAATGAGATTGCCAGTGGTTCTTCCGTGGTCTGCCAGTTACGGTTATACGATCTCAGCAAAAAGGTATATTCTCCGTCGTTAATCCCATAGATGACTTGCGGGATACGGGTAATCTCCGACCATTCATCATCATAGTTCACCAGTTTATACTGATAGCTTACCAGTTCCGGATTCCTGTAGCTTAATCCGATGAAATCGATCTTAAGCTTATACTTATCGTATGGCATTACGATTTCATTCCTGAAGTCAACCGTTTTATCGGAGAAACTAATGGAAACAATGTTGTTAATTGGCGGTATAAGATTACCCCGGTCCCTGGAGGGATCATACTGAATAATCCCTTTATTGGTACCGAATACAACGGCTCCCTCACTGTCAAGGACAATTGCATTGGGATTGCAGTCGCTGGTAATTCCCAGTTCCCTCCCAAATGCTGTAATGATGGTGTCCGGTATAATGAAACGACTGAATCCCAGGCGGTGTCCAACCCAGATGTTATTGTTTCCCAACAGGAGGCTGTAACAATAGTCTGAGATCAACCCATCCCGGGTTGTATAATTATAGGTAGTATCTTCTAGGAAATGATACAATCCATTTCCATACGTTGCAGCCCAAATGTCACCTTTTTCAGAAACGGCGACAGCCTGAAATTCGTTTTTCTTTGTATAATAGGTGATCTCCTCTCCCAGGCTCAGTTTACCATCCTGAATGTAATACAGGCGGTTACTCACGGTGGCTATCCAACCTCTTCCCACATGATCGATAAAGATATGGTTGATCTTGTTATGAGGTAATCCATCACGGGTAGAAAACTGCAGCGTTTCCCCCGTTTGATAATCATAAATAAGCACACCGTTGGACGTGGCAATCCAGATCTCTGTATTCTGGCCGGTAATGTAATTTATCGTGTTCTCCAGCGAGTTCCTTGAATCATAGACGGAGGTGTATCTGCCCGATTCTTCATCCAACAGGTAAACTCCCTGGTTATTTGTCCCCACCCAGATTCTTCCTTCAGGGTCGTGATACACAGATGAGATCCTGCTGCCCGGCAAATTACCTGTCCATTGGTAATAGCGTGACTCCCCATCAAAATCTTTGCCCGTCCTGGTGATTCCGTTATCAGAACCCAGCCAAAACTGTCCCTCATTTTCAAACAACGCGGTTATGTTGGATCCTGACTCTTTCTCCTCAAAATCATAAAAAAGAAAGGCCTCATTAAGCAACAAGGCTAAGCCATTTCCATAGGTCCCCAACCAGATATTACCCTCCAGGTCCTGAAACACACAGATGATGTCATTGTATCCCAGGCCATTTTCACGGTTGTAGATCTGGTGACTGCTGAACGACTCCGAATCCCCGGATCGCTGAAGCTTAACTACCCCTTTCCTGAAGGTACTTAACCAGATACTCCCATCAGCATCTTCCACGATATTCTGGATATTGTCTTTCTCTAACCCGATCGTTTCACCCAGATTCTCGATCCGCACATTACTGAAACCTTCCTTTCCAGGTGTAATGCTGTATACACCCATGTCGGAAGTTCCTGCATAAAGCGTCTTATTGCTTCCCTGAAAAAGTTTCTGAAACCTGGTTTGTGGCAACGAATCAATCTTCCCGGTAAACACCGGATCTCCTTCATCATTCCTGTATGAGTAGATACAGACGCTGTCCTGAGTTCCAACCAATAACGTGTTTTCTGATGTAAATTCAACGGAATAGACAAGCAGCGGTCCAGTATCTAATATACGGACACTGGACGTATCCTGCGGATCAACAACCAGCAAACCGCTATTCTGGGTTGCAAATACCAGGTTCCCCTGTATATCTTCCTTGATATCATTGATCCGGCTATAGGTTAACGCTCCTGTATTCAGGATATGGAGATGTGTACCGTCGAAACAGCTAACAGAACCGTCATCGTGCCCAAACCATAAGATGCCATTCCTGTCCCGGTAACTGGTTCTTACATAGCCATCCGGTATTGAATCGGTTATGACATTCGCACGAAAAGTGAAGCCATCATACCGACAAAGGCCTCCTCCCGTTCCAAACCAGAGGTATCCGTAACGGTCCTGGTTTATCGTATAGACAAACCGGTCACACATGCCATCCTCCACCTGGAAGGTACGAAATGAGAAAGATTGTGATCCCGATTCACTGGAATGTAAAAAAAACAGGAAAGCTAAAACAGATACGGTAATGAATTTATGAGAATCCTTCATATGTCTCTCACTTTTCTTGCTTTACTTATTTTTTGGCTTTACCCCAATATTGTACTTATATTTTGGGACTCCACCGATCGGAATAGTAAAGAAAGGTAAGAGTTCTCCATATTGGTTTCGGACAGATATGACAACGTTGTTGTTTCTGACCACATAAGGGGATTTCTTTTTTACAAACTCAAAGTCGAGTGAGGAATTGTGTTCTTCTTCCCGGATGGCAAATTCATTCTCAACCCAATTGTCCTCCCCGGAAACCTCCATTAACTGACCATTCCTGGCTACCGATACAACCCGTATAAATCCATCATCATCCCAGTCGAAATTTGTCTGCCTGACGGAGATGGTCCTGTCATCAATATACGGATAAATATGTGAAGTCTGCTCCGGGTCATCCCACATCCTGAACGTATACTCATAAGTAAATGCATTTGCCCCTTCAATTCTCAGGTTCTCGCTCCGGGAAGAGCTCAGGAAAAAACGGTACAGATTCCCGTCATCTCCTCCGATCCCTTCCGTAATAACCTTGAAAATATTTCCATATTGTTCATCATATTCTCCCTCGGTCGGATTAAACGGGCCAAACGTATACCATTTCTGTTCATATTGCATGTCGAATCCAAACGTTTTTGTTGCCAACAGGTTCCCACTTTTATAATTCCCTACTGGCTCGGTCTCCCTTGCATCTTCTTCAGAATAACATCCCCTTCCGCCAAACACCGAGTAAGTTATCCGAGTATCCCACATCCCGTTGATCTCATCCACCTCACCCCCCACGTCCGGATCCCATACCCTGATGTATATGGGATCGGTAAACGATTCCGGAATAGCAAAGAAGAAGATCTGGCAGAAATCATCATCACCCCATGAGGTTTCACGTAATCCCCCGCCCCCAAATGTCATCAGGTAAGGAATGTTCTCATCCTCAGCCGGTACAGGCTGCGCAAACACTCCTTGAAAAACCAGGGAGAGCAAAACAAACACAATATAAAACGACTTCATCTTGATTGCTGTTTGCATTGCCTGTACAAATTGTATGCCTTTGTTGTTCTTATCCATGAATCAAACCAGTGAAAAATGGTATCCCCTTCTGTTCCGCACGCCCAAAATAACAAAAAAATCAAGAGATAATAATGCCTTCGATCCATTGTTTATTAAGAACTTATTCATGCGGTATTATGTTCATCACAACAGATGATGTGATAATTTATGACTATCCGGAAGTAAAATAAGGGTTCTGTTACTTACACATCCGGAGGCCTTTCCATGATAACCAGTCGTTTGAAAACACAGGCTTCACGAACATTCCCCGAATTATCGGGAGTGCTTCTGACAACCAGTTGAACCTGATAGATCCCGGGGGAGGTAAACCGGTTTCTTACCTCGGCTCCTGTGGCAATATTGCCATCGTCAAAATTCCACAAATATTCTCCAACCGTAAAATCCGGAAGGTTGGTTTTTAATCCGTCAAAACGGATGTTATCACCAACATATCCCGTATCCACCGAATTGATATAAGCCTGTTCCACATTATTGATCTCGATCATGTGAGAAGCCTGGTTGAACTGAACATCACCGGTTAGCTTATCCACCACATTGAGTTTTACAAGATAACTGCCCGGACCATCAAAACAGTAATCGGCTTCGATACTGCGGATTTTTGTTCCATCTCCCATATCCCATTCGTAACTGAATGGAACGGTATCCAGGTCGTAGGCACCGGTCTCATAGAAAACATAGCAATAGTTGTTTTCCTGAAGGGTATCGCATCCTGCATACTTGGGAACCAGGGTCCTGAAACTGTAAATATCATCATTCCTCTCTCTATTACTGGTGAAAAAGCCCGTTTCAATCAGGTCATCGGCAATGAATGCAAAATCATCCGAGCCGGAATTAAAAGGTGCTGGCAGGTGCGTCGGTATGACCCATTCCCCATTGATCTCCTGCGTAAAATAGATATCAAGTCCCCCGGCTGACCCGGACCGGTCAGAAGAGAAATAAAGCCTGCCGGAAGAGTGATAAAACGGATAAATCTCAGATGACGCAGAGTTCACTGCACTGCCAAGATTAATCGGGTCTCCCCACTCTCCATTGGTTAAGGTGCAAACATAAAGATCTGAACCACCAAAACCTCCTGGCATATCCGAGGCAAAAAACAGCTGCTTCCCATCCTCTCCGATACTTGGATGACCCGTTTTATAGGCCGGACTGTTGTGCCTGAACGGTGTTATATCTCCCCATGTTGAACCATTAAAGGTAGCCGTGAATATCCCATAGTTGTTATCCCCGGTAATATCCTTCCGGGACTTTTTATCAGCCATGATATTCCTTGTGAAATAAATGGTCTTCCGGTCTTTACTGAAACAGGCAGGCCCTTCGTTGAAAACCGATAAGAGTTCCCCAGACCATGTTGTTGCTTTGCCCCACTCAGTGCTGTCTTTTCGCTGAACAAAATAAAAATCAAGCAATGGCTCATTATCCACCGTGGTATAATTGGTCAATACCTTGTTCTTCCGGTTTGAACAAAAGACGATCCCATTTTCAAAAAACATGGGAGCAAAATCATCGGAGATCCTGGAATTGAAAGAAAGATTTTCAATCTGGTAGGTATCCTGAGCATCCGTACTGTTCAATCCAAGCACGGAAAGGAAGACTATGGGAATAATATGCCAAATGAACCGTTTCATTCCGGTTAAAAATATCTCGGATTACTGGCTTTCACCTTGTACCTCAACTCAAAGACCAACATCACCTCATGCGAGCCATTGTTAAACTTATTCAGATCCCCAAGACTATAATCAAACGAATAACCAATCCCGATCTGAGGTGATATCTGGAATTGTAACAAACCCACCACTGAATTGTCCTGCATTCTCCATGAACCACCTAACCATAAAAAGTCCCAGAAAACCATGTTTCCCGTCAGATCAAGCTGAAGATTGGTTGGAAGGTTATAGTTAAGTAAAAACGAAGGGTTGAATTTGAAGTTCCTCGTAATCGTAAACAGGGCGCCGGAAGTAAGCATGAAATTATAATTGTTAAAATCATGGTATATCTCACCGGCACGTGAACTGAGGAAACCCGGAATGGAAAATCCGGTATAGAATTTCTCACCATAGTAAAATATTCCGGCACCAAAATTAGGAACAGTAACCTTCTCAGTATTCCCGGTAAATACAGGATCGTTCGCCTGATCGGTAATGACATTGTTCAGGTTCTCTGACTGCATGTACACTCCTCCTTTCAATCCGAGGGAGAGTATTCCTTTTTTCAAATGGATCCGGAAGGCATAGTTTGCAAATACACCCGTGTTGTTTGTTACGCCATATGCATCATGGTATGCCAGCAAACCCAGTGCTACCCGATCACTTTTCAGGGGTGCATGAGCACTGAAAACCTCCGTTTTGGGTGCCCCGTCAAATCCGGTCCATTGTTGCCGGTAAACCAGGGAAGCAGCAAACGCTTCACTGCTGCCTGCATACGCCGGGTTGAACGCAAGACCATTCCGCATGTATTGCGAGAAGAGGGGATAACTCTGTGCTAACCCATCTGAAAGTGATACAACGAAAAACAGTATGCCAAATAAATACCTCATCTATCGTTTAATGATTAACCATCCATTCTCAACATACCGGGTCCCCTCCTTGGTATAATACAAAATATAATAATAGGTGTCATCCGGAACATCATCCCCGGAAGAGTATTTTCCATCCCAATCGTTCTGGTAATTGATAGTACGAAATACCTCTGTGCCCTGACGGTTAAGGATGATCAGTTCATTCGGGTAATCCATAATACCGGAAATGACAAAATAATCATTGATTTGATCCCCATTGGGTGAGAAGCCACTCGGTATCCGGAACAGTATGATACTCACGATCACTTCATCCGATTCCACAGGGCATACACCGTTGGAGATGGTCCATACAAATTTGTTATCAACCCGGTCGCTCAGGTTGGTCACCAGCGTCTGCGGACTGGAGGAATCAATAATTACCGCCTGGGCATCCCCGGGAACCTTGGACCATTCCCCGGTACCTACCAGCGGTGTATTCCCG
The DNA here is from genome assembly GCA_964481765.1 of uncultured Rikenellaceae bacterium. Lineage (GTDB taxonomy): Bacteria > Bacteroidota > Bacteroidia > Bacteroidales > VadinHA17. Next base: position 28,297 of record CAYZVJ010000013.1, read on the forward strand.
TACAGGTTAATCTCCGTCGTAAGCGGTAAAAGGATGGTGTCCGGGCCGGCATCTGCTGCCGTAGGCGGTTCAAAAAAGGTTATATCGACATCCTCCGCTTCAGGAGCACATACCCCGTTTATTACCGTCCAGATGAAATTGTGCGTGCCATAGGTATCCACCGTTACCACTTTATTCGGATTGGTGTTATCCGCTGCATCAACAACCGCAATTGGGAAGGTCCAGCTTCCGCTGCCAAAATCAGTGCTAGCCTGCAGGGTGTAGGTGAGCCCGCAAACATCAGCATCGTCCCCGGCATTTGGGGATGGCTTACCGTCGACGTGTATCTTGGCATTCCCCGTGAGACTATCAGGATGGGCATAACAACCGTTTCCATCAACCAGGTCAACTATGGAATAGATATAGTCTGTAAATTCTCCCGTTGCTGGTGGGGTAACTGTCTCATTAGGTGCATTTGAAGAGATGTTATTTATTATAAAATCGGAAAAACCGTCGGTATAGGTTAATTGCCAATCGCTTGCTCCCGTCAGGTTGAAGGTAAGATCTTGCGAAGTATCCTCACAAATTGTGACATCAATGGGATCAAGCGTTGCTGTCGGAAGCGGATCAATCGTAATTAGCTGAGAATCACTGATATCCTGGCAGCAATCGGAGAGTCCAGAGAAAACAGTTCTTCGATAGTAGGTGGGCACGGTCAGTCCTGGTGAAGTATAGTCTTTCTGGTCATTGATACCATCAGCAGGGCTCCATGCAGCATCGTCCGGACTCTGTTCCCACAGGTAGGTATAGTTACCCGCTCCGGCACCACCGGTCGGATCGGACCCGGATATGGTAGCCGGTAAATTATCGCAGACTGAAGCGTTGGCGGAAAGTGTATTGTCTGCAATCGCAGGCAGTACATTGATGGTTATTTCATCATCGCTCACCTTGGTACATACATTTGAAACCACGTTCCTTCGGTAGATGGTGGTGTCATTGAGTATCGGCGGATCGAAGTATTCAAAGGTGCCCCCTGCAAAGACCCAGTTTGTTCCTCCATCCTCGCTTTTTTCCCATGCATACACGTACGTCCCATCTCCCCCGGTAATCGGAGTTGGTTCGGGGATCAGCCTGTTAGGAGTTGCCCCAAAGCAAATGGTAGTATCGATCCCACCCGAAAGGGTCTGGATGTTGAAGTGCTGCAGGGCAGGATTGACCGGGATGGTATCCACCAGGCTGGTATCCTTGCAGACATCCGACGTGACAATCCTGCGGTAAAAGAGTGAATCGGTCAGTTCTCCCGGGTCAAAATCCTTTGCCGTTTCACCACCGATCACGCTCCATGCTCCTTCTAACTTTTCCCACTGGAACAGGTAATCAACACCATTCCCTCCTCCGGGTGTCGAACCAATGACCGGATCCGGGTCATCGTTCTCACAGTACTCCAGGTCATACGGAACAACGTTGTTGGTGATTTTGGGCCACTGGTTCAGTTTAACTACGTTGCTGGTATCAATGCAGACATCTGCCGGACCCGACAGCACGATCCTTCTAAATTGAACGGTATCAGTACTCGGAAAAGTTGAGGAGGTGGTATCCGGAGCATAGTCCTCATTGGTATTGGGTCCATAAGCACTGTTCCAGGTACTACCATCCGTGCTTTCGATCCATTCGAACCGGAAATCGCCGGCTGCTGTATTCCCGCCGTTCAATACCGGGTAGCCCTCCGCATCGAGCAGAGCAAATTCAAAGCCCTCGCAGATGATCTGGTCTGCTGTAATAATATCATTGTTAGTGATCAATGGCAATACCGTAACAGTAGAGATATTGCTTGTTTTCGGACACCCGATACCCGATTGAACCGTTCGCCGGTAATACGTGGTCTCTGTAAGGCCTGGAGGCAGGAATGTCTCATCCTCTGCCCCGGCAATCTCGTTCCATGATCCTCCCGAAACACTATCCTCCCAATAATAAGTATAAATTCCGGTGCCATCTCCTCCTGTAGGTGGACCCAGTGGATCAGAAGTTATTAAGGTTGGCACCTGGTTATAACAGATGGTATCATCCGTGGTGATATCGTAATTCTCGATTTTGGGCTGGACAATGATGGTAAGGATTTTGCTTTCATCCTCGATGGGAGGAATAGAAGTGTCAAAGACCCTCCTGCGGTAGTAAGTGGTATCGATCAACGGATCCGCCGGGCTGTAATTCTGGAAGGTCCCACCGGCAACAATATTCCAGGCGGCCTTATCTTCGCTGCTCTCCCAGACAAAGGTATAGCCGGGTGTACCCCCTTTGGGGTGTGTTCCGAGCATCAGCGGGGGTACTTCATCCTCACAGATGGTATCCAGCAGCATCCCCGTACGGGAGGAGTAGATCGAATTAAACAGGAATCCTGTGAGCGGGACAATCAGATCGTTGGTTAATTCTCCCGAAGATCCGGATACTGCAAGCATACTGGCACAGGGTCCTGGTATTACAACTCCGGGCAGAACCGATGTTGAAACCTCCGGAGTCAAAACACCGCTATGCCATATGATGCCTCCACCGCCGCCTCCTCCGGGTCCGGTACAGGTCGGTGAACCGCTTACCGCGCCCCCATTACCCCCCATGGCTTCCAGGTTCAGGTTTGATCCCTGGTAACTGCCCACTTCAAGTAAAATGGTTCCCCCGGCTCCACCACCTCCGGCACCGGCATTTCCGGTAGCTATGCCTGCAACGCTCTCACCATTGGCAAGGATGCTGTTGCCATTTCCAATAAGGGTATCGGCCACAATGATCACGATCCCGCCCCCGTTCCCTCCATCGGTACCCTCTCCGGCAGAAAGCTGAGTTCCGGCTCCTCCTCCTCCACCCATAAAAATTCTTCCGTCAGTCTTATAGGTAGATATTACATCAGGAATATTATATGCTCCAACTCCCCAGATTAAACCTCCGCAGGATACCACTTCCTTCCCACCGTGCCCCCCTTTTCCACCATTGCCACCACCTCCACCACCGGAGTATTTGCCATTGCCACCACCTCCACCATTGAAATAGCAGCCACGTCCTTTAATATAGTCTGTCCCAAGTGGCAGTCCACCAATTTCATATCCGTAAGTTGCAATACCCTCTCCTTTATACCCCCCCTCGGTACTGGCATCGTTAAAAAAGAAATCCCCAACACCACACGTTCCGGAGAGTCGTTCTACCGATCCTCCTCCCAGGAAACCCCTGTCGGATACATCAATATCAGCCTCCAGTGTCAGTGTGTTCCCGACGATCATGGCAACCACGCCACCTGTACCTGATAACGGATCCCACGGATCACAGGTCAGGATTCCGGTAACCGTGATATTGTCAAACCCCCGTGCACGAATCAACTGTACATGCCCACCTGCATCGTAAGTGTGACTCATATCTGCCTCGAAAATAACTTGATTACCGATGATATCAAAAATGATAATAAATTCATAATATCCTGCACTATTAGCCTGTTGGCGAGCACCAAAACTGGGAGAATTAGCCACTGAAATTTCAATCCCCTTCATCTGGATGATCAGTGTCGTATCTCCGATGGAAAAAAGGGAAGGATTATCCACGGTAACCCGGTCAGTACCATCCACCGACGTGACTTTGGCATAGGAGTTAATCACACCGGAAATGGAGGTCTGTGCCTGACCGGTAACAACAACTACCAGGAATAAGGCGGAGAGCAACAGAAGAAAACCTGAAATCCGTATAGGTTGTATTCTCACTAAAATTTCTTTTCTGACCGATGAATCAAACAAATATATGTAAATTTTGAAGCTTTTCGAACACGGAAGAAGATTAAAAGATTGATCCGGGGATCAGCTCTTTTTTGCCCATAAGACTTTTTACGCAAAATATAAGCAGTTTGTTTTAAAAAAAATGGTGAAATTCCTCACTCTTTTCCGGCTCTGTACAAAGGCAATTCAACAATAAAGGTTGTACCTTTGCCAATCTCCGTTTCATACCGTATGGTTCCGTTGGCATCTTCAACGGTGTTTTTTACAATGGCTAATCCAAGACCCATGCCGCTCGATTTGGTAGTGAAATTGGGTATAAACAGCTTATCCCCGAGTTCCTCCGGTATTCCTGATCCGTTGTCACTGACCTTAATAACGGCTTTACCATTCCGGGTCAGCAGGTCAATTGTTATTAATCCTTTTCTTCCGGCAGGAATCGATTGAATGGCATTTTTTATAAGGTTGGCAAATACACGGAGCACCTGTTCCTTATCAGTAAAAACAGGAACTTTCTTGTTCCCATGCAGGTTAATCTGAAACTCAACATTTTTGGTGTTTTCAAATAACCCGACAGAATCATTGATCCTGTCAACAACATCCACCACCTCGTTATTGGTTTTCGGCATTTTCGCAAAATCAGAAAAAGCCGTGGCAATGGTTGAAAGGTTATCAATCTGATCAATCAGGGTTTTGGAAAAACGGTTCAGCGATTCTTCCCAGTTCGATGACTTATCCTTCCATGTACGCTGTAGTTGCTGTACACTTAGTTTCATCGGAGTAAGTGGATTCTTTATCTCATGGGCAATCTGCTTTGCCATCTCCCGCCAGGCCGATTCCCGTTCAGACCTGGCCAGCAGCTCAACACTCCGTGCCAGTTCATCTACCATCCGGTTGTATTCACTCACCAGGTTTCCAATTTCGTCCTTCGCCGAGTATGAAATGTGCTCGGAAGCTTTGCCCAGTTCAATGTTACTGAACTTCTTCTGAATGAGCTGGAGGGGGCTGGTAATTTTAGTGGAAATGATCACCGCAAGCGCAATGGTCAGCAGGATGAGCAATACAGAAAAATTCACAATAGCCACAACCAGGTTGGATATCTCCTTTGCGAGGAGGCTCTGCTGGGTAAAATAGGGAAGATTAAGGTAGGCAAGCAGTTTATTTTCGCGATTAATAAAAGGAACGTAGGCAGAAAGGTATTTTAAATCTCCAATGGTCTCGTTATGAATATATTCAGCCTTCTTGTTAACCTTGAGCTGCCAGTATGCCTCATGGTTTATCTTTTTCCCCATCAACGACTTATCAAACAATTCAGGTCGTGAGGTTGCCAGTAAATTTCCCGATTCATCATATAAATTGATATCGGAATAAAAAACATTCGAGAATTTAATCAGCAGGTCATTAAAACTGGCATATTGTTCAGATGACCAATAGGGTGTGAGTTCCTTTTCATCAACAAACTTATGCTCAAGTTCCACATACACTGACCGGATCTTTTCGGTCAGGTTTTCATAATGTTTCGTTTTATATTGCTGGATGCTGAAATAGATTGCCCCACCACCGATCATGATGAGTGCAAGCAGTAAGATGGAGATCAATGAAAATTCAATCTTCATTTTAAAGTTAAATTGCTTCCCCTTCAGGTAAACCGACTTATCAGTCACCAGGAAGAAAAATCCCATGATCAGGTAGAGAAATACAAACAGGTAGGAAAAAGAGGTAACAATGTCGATGGCCCTGATTTCCGGCATACTGATGATTAACCTGTTTTCAGGGTTAACCCGGTACATGAGGTGATTATATCCATCGCAAGAAAAGAATGTAAATTCCTCATCGTTCTTGCCATATACTCCGCAATTCAGGCTATAGGGGAAATCTCCGGATTGTGCGATCAGTTCCTGCTTATAATACTTCGCGTAGGAATATTTATCCAGTGGAGATGGTTTCAATAATTGCTCATCCATCAGCAACTCCGGATACCCCAGCTGGCTGTATATAAGGCGGGAATCCAGCTCAATAAACAGGTAATTATCTATCCCGGGATCATTCGTGCCGAACTTAAAGGCACCGTAATAGCTTACATTTCCCGTTTGATTGTTCAGGTAATAAAACCGTGTTCCTGGTATAGGATCTCCAAACTCTTCAGCCAACCCGTTAAAAAAAGTAATGCAGTGCATGATTTGCTCTCCGTTCACCAGAATACTGGAAGTATCATTACAAATTGTATGCACCAGATCATATCTTTCCAAATACCCCTGAAAATAATTATTCCGTAAATAGAAGTAAATTTCATCCCACTCTTCAAAGCTGAAAACAACTTTTTTCATGAGGCTTGCGAGCTCCTCATCCTCCTGAATCTGTTGGTTTATCTCGTCAAACAGCAATTCAGCTACCGGGTCGTGTTCGGCACCAAGATTTACTGCCAGAACCTGCCGGTTGCTCTTTTCCTTAATACGGGTTTCGGTAGTTATCTCCCAGACAGAATAGAGAGCAAAAAGAAAAACAAAAATGGTTAAAGATGAATAGTGATACCGAATGTTCGCCCGGGTATATATACTGATCGATACCAGTAAGAGGTACATCAGCATCGAACTAATATCCAGTGAATATCCGCTCACAAGGGAATAAAGCGGAAAAATTACCAGGGAAATCACAATGGAGATATAAACAGATTTCATCTCTGCCAGTCCCATCACAAGCGCAACTATTTTATTGATAAACAGGATCACAGAAATAAAAATCAATGAAATGGAAACAAATCCAATAATGCTGTAAAAAGAGAGATCAAGCACTTTATAGGGTTCGAATGAAATGCTTGAATTGAGCAGTACATTCCGGAAAAGATATTGCGTAAGTGAGAACTGGATAGCAGCTAACAGGAATGCGACTAATATGAAGATGAACCGAACCGACCGGGGTTTCTCAGAGAAACGTTCCGATAGGGAGAACTCTCTCGAGAAGATAACAAAAAAGAAAACAACAAACACACTGGTAATAAAAAAATTCCCAAGAGAACCGAGCAGTTGAGAGTTGGCAAAATAATAGGGTGAGAATAACTCAGAGTCAAAAACCACCGTGGGAATCCTGAATCGAACAAGAAAAAAATTGATCAGCATCAACACTACCCCTGAACCGATAATACCAAATCTTTTTCCCCGCTGCCCGGGAAGCAGTGCCAGGCATTTACTGAAAAACAACAACATAAGGATCAGTCCGGCAAAATAGAATCCGGATATGAGGTAACCGGGAAATTTTCTGTATAACTTATCCCCCTGATCCAATGAAAATAGTGGGGTGCCTGATTGGTCATAAATTACAGTGCCCCCTTGCGTCCCCGGGTCAGTTATTGCAACACCGGGTGGCATATTGAATCCTCGCTCAAAATCATTCCTGAGGAACTTATTCTCAAAAGGATATTCATGTTTCAGCCTGATCAATCCAACAATGGTCCTGTTTGCCGTTTCAAATAGCATTGGTCTGAACCAGGTATTCCCCTGGAATATCAGCCCTTCTTGAAATAATGTATCGATATACAAGGGGGGGATAGGAAAAGTTTGATCGGTCCATACCACCAGGGTATCCTCTTCATAGATCAGGATTGCCAGACCCTGCCTGTTTAATCCTTCAATGATTGCTGGCCGATCCGTTAAATATCTGTCCTCGTACAGGCTATCCGTGCTATCCAATATTCTATCGACATAGGATTCCAGAGTATGCTCTTTCCTGTGCAGGATTTCCTGAAACTTTTCAGCTTTCTTTTCAAAATTCATACCCTGAAGGAATGACTTTCCAATCAGGAAACCCGCCAGAACCAGGATGATGGATCCGGAAAGATAGAATACGAGAGGCCTGATCCTGCTTAAATCAATCATTATTAGTGATTTTCAGACTGCCTAAATTAAAAAATTAATGCATATGATCAACCATGATGATATGGATCTCCCTTTAAAATGGTCATTGCCCGGTAAAGTTGTTCAAAAAAAATCAATCTGATCATTTGATGGGAAAATGTCATCTTCGAAAGGGAGAACACCCGGTCAGCCCGTTGATATACCTTCCGGGATACTCCGTAAGCACCCCCTGAGATAATGAGGATCCTCTTCAATCCGGCAACCATCTGTTTCTGCATGAAAGTGGCAAATTCCCTGGAACCAAACTGATCCCCTCGTTCATCAAGAAGTATTACATAATCCCCTTGTTTACAATTACTTAATATTCGCTCCCCCTCCGACTCCTTCAACTGTTCAATTCCCTTTTTTACCGCTCCTTTTCGCTCCGGAATGGTGATAACCTGCAGGGGAATATAGTGTCTGATCCTGGCTTCAAAAATGGATATCCCCTCCCTCAAATAAGCCTCATCTGTTTCCCCAACCTGAATAAAGATTACCTTCACAATGCATTAATGATTTAGGAATTGATCAAATTTTTATTATTTTGCAGTAATGATCCAGTTTGGTTTGATTTTTGGACACTACATAACACAAATTTAAGATTATTAACATGAAGACCCTCAGAAATTCCATAACTCTCATCATTCTATTCTTTATACTTGCTGGTTTTCAACCTCCACAGGATATCCCTGAGGCCATCTCTTCCGCTTTTAAAGCAGGCAATTCGAAAGAATTAGTCAAACACGTTAACAACAATGTTGAGCTGGTTATCCTGGAAAATGAAGATGTTTACAGCAAAACTCAGGCAGAAATGATCCTTCGTGATTTCTTTGATAAGTATCCCCCAAAAAATTTTGCCATACTTCATCAGGGAGGAAAAAATGGTTCCAAATATGCCATCGGTGATCTGACCACCTCAAAAGGAAATTTCAGGGTATACTTCTTATTGAAGAAAACAGAGGATAGTTATCTCATTCATCAATTGAGAATTGAGAAAGAGAATGAATAAGGAATACCTCGATCATTTTATTGCCGTTGCACTGAAAGAAGATATTGGCGATGGCGATCATACTTCGCTTGCCTGTATCCCACCGGAACAAGTTGGAAATGCTCAGATAATCATAAAGGAGAAAGGAGTTCTGGCCGGGATAAGATTGACCCGGGAAATTCTGAAACGGATTGATCCCGGTCTACAGACTATTCAATGCATTGAGGATGGGTCTGTGGTTGAAAAGGGAACCAGGGCCATTGAATTGACCGGCTCCGTTCTCTCTATCTTGAAATCCGAACGATTGATCCTCAATATCTTACAACGGATGAGCGGCATTGCCACCAAAACAAGAACCTACGTTGACCGGTTGAAGGATCTGAACACGAAGATTCTGGATACACGAAAAACCACACCGGGATTCCGCCTGTTTGAAAAGGAAGCAGTAGTGATCGGCGGAGGAGAAAACCACAGGATGGGATTGTACGACATGATCCTGCTGAAAGATAATCACATTGAATTCAGTGGTGGCATTCAAAAAGCAATAGAAGATACCCACCGCTATCTTAAGAAAGTTCACAAAGATCTGAAAATTGAGATCGAAGCCCACTCCCTGGAGAGCGTCCGGGAGATCCTGTCCATTGGAGGTATCCATCGAATCATGCTCGACAACTTCAGCATTGAAGAAACAAAGAAGGCAGTGCATTTGATCAATGGAACCTTCCAAACGGAATCATCCGGGGGAATTACCCTGGCAAACATCAGGAAATATGCTGAATGTGGGGTTGATTATGTGTCAGTTGGTGACCTCACCACGCATATTAAAACCATTGATATGAGCCTGAAGGCAATCCAGTAACCTGATCTTTCAATTCTTCCCATATGTCGGACCGAAAAAATGAGAAGCATTTCAGGTTTTTTAATACAATGATAAACCGCTTTCTTGCCTTGGTCAAGAAAGTCTCCCTTCCGGGATTTGAAAAAGTCCCCATATATGATGTTATTCTCTTCTTCCTGCAAGGATTTCAGAAAGGAGCACTGGTTACCAGAGCATCGGCTATTGCATTTAATCTGATTATTGCCATCCTGCCATCCACGATATTTCTTTTTACCCTGATTCCCTTTCTGCCCATTCCAAATTTTCAGACGGAAGTACTGCTTCTTTTTGAAAATATACTGCCGGAAAATGTATATGCACTGGTGGAAACAACCCTTATCGATGTCATTACACAAAGAAGCCATGGCCTCCTGTTCTTTATGTTCCTGGCTACCATGATCTTTTCAACCAACGGTGTGCATGCACTGATCAACGCATTTAACGTTTCACTCCATACCTTCGATACACATTCCTGGCTTGCCCAACGGGTCGTATCCCTGATTTTTGTGTTTATCCTGGTCTCCCTGCTGGGCACAGCCGCCATCCTGATCCTGTTCAGTAAAATCGCAATTAATTACCTGGCTGAACTTCAATTGTTTGAGAGGAATATTACCTACATCCTCATCATCCTGGGAAAATGGATAATTGTGCTTGCACTCCTCTTTTTTGCCATCTCTTTTCTCTATTACCTCTCTCCGGCAAAACGGACCAAATGGAAATTTTTTTCTGCCGGATCAACCCTTGCCACAGTCCTCTTTGTCATCTCTTCCCTTGGTTTCTCTGCATTTGTTAATAATTTCGGGCAATTCAATAAATTATATGGATCACTTGGCACGTTAATCGTTATTTTGCTCTGGTTATACTTCAATTCCATTTCGCTCTTAATCGGATTTGAACTAAACGTCAGCATTAAAATGGCCAACCTCGAAAAAGAGAAGTTGAGTTTGGAAAAGTGATCACAAATAATTAACAGGATAATCTATTCCATGGTTAACGATGCATGCAAGACAGCACGACTTGATCCCTAACAGTAATGAATATATTGCAGTATAAGCTGATGAATCTCCTCGTCTTTTCCGAAAAGCCGCTCGCTCAAATCCCTATCATCATACGATTTTAATCTGCTGACCACCTTATCAATTGTCCCTTTTGGAAAAATACCTTCCTGTTCAAAAAAGGATCTCTTCTGTTCCAGTGCTTCTGCAGATTCCCAACACGAACCCGGCAGGTGAGCATACTTTTTAACACCCGGTTTATTACGTATATCAGAAACATCTATATCAACATAAAGACCTTCCGCTACCTTCTCTCCATCCTCCATTTTTAATCCATGCCGGGTGGCTACAATCAAACCGGCCAGAAGATTATGAATATTGGCAGATCCATCCGGTGCACGAAACTCTATCGATTGCCTTGGAGGAAAAACCTCGTATTCATCCACTGCGTTCGGATTTGCATCACTGGTCATATTCCCCGTTCCCAGCCATCCGAGAGGAACCCTGACCAGGACAGACCGGTTCCGGTCACCCCAGCAAACCGTTGTGGGTGCTTCCTGTTTGGGGACCAACCGCAAATAGGATGTTGGTATGGTGTTTCCAAATGCGGTGAGCGCATCGGAAAGGTCAAGAATACCTGCAATCATGCGCCTGGCAGTTGAACTCAGTCCCTCATCTCCAACCATCACATTCATACCCTCCTTTTCAAGCATCATGTGAATATGAAGTCCGCTTCCCGCTTTTCCTACCGTAATCTTTGGAGCAAAACTTACCTCCACCCCGTACCGGTAACTTAAATTTCGGATGATCCATTTTGCAATGATAAGCTGCTCAGCGGCATCCTCAACCGGCTGGGCTAAAAATTCAATCTCATGCTGCTCAAAATCTTCATCTTCAGTTGAAAAACTTCCAACCTCCCCATGTCCATACTTGATCTTCCCTCCTGCCTGAACAATCAGTTTCATCGCTTTCATTCTCAAGTCTTCGAATTTTGCAAAGGGAATCGATTGATGATACCCTTTTTGATCCACCAGAGGATAAAATTCATCGTGTGGACTATTTACATAATACTCCAGCTCTCCCAGCGCTTTGAACGTATAACCCGTCTCCTTTCGGAATAGCTGATATGCCTTGCGCAGGATGTTTTCAGGAGAACTTGCTAACGGGCTACCATCACCGGTATAAAAAGAACATAAAATATCCAGTGAAGGCACATCGGTAAAGGGATTGAGAAAAGCCGTATTAAACCTTGGAATGACATAGAGGTCACTTGAACCGGCACTGATATACGGGAACAGACTTGAACCATCTACCCGTTCTCCGGTGGTCAATACCTGGTCAAGATGCTCCAGACTGGAAATCACAAAATTCAGGGTCTTCAGTTTACCGTCTTCAGCAACATACCTGAAATTTAAGAAGCGAATCCCCTTATGCTCGATAAAACGGATTAAATCTTTCTTGGTAAACTCTGCCGGTGGTTTTTTGAGAAACTGAACAAGCTCATTCGGGTTCAGCGAGAGATCAGACTCGGTCATGTTCTTCCTTGTTGGTGAAAAGGATTATAAAAATAAGGAATTTAATGGTATCTTTTTACTCATCGAATGGATTGGAAATATGTTAAAAAACAGACCGGTAAAGCAAAAAGCATTAATCCGTTTTCGCCTGTTTTTTGATGTGGGCAATTCGCTCTTCCAGAACCCTGATCTTTGCCTCAGCATCCGATTTTTTCTTTCTCTCTACCTCTACTACCTTTTCGGGGGCATTCTGTACAAAATTCCGGTTCTCCAGTTTTTTCAATACAGTTTGCAAAAATCCCCGGGTATAAGAAAGTTCAGATGCCAGTTTTTCAAGCTCTTCCTCAACCTTTAAACTTTCACCTATCGGAATATAGAATTCTGTCGTTTGTATGATAAAGCTTACGGCATGATCCATCTTTTCCGAAATGAAGTTGATCTCCTGTAGGTAACAAAGTTTTCTAAGGATCTCCCCAAACCGATTATCATAAACCTTCTCTTCCTCTTTTACATACAGAGATAACCATTCCTTAGTGGGAAGATTATTCTCTTTTCTGATCGTCCGTATGGCACTGACTGTCTCTTTTGTTTTTTCAAACCGGTTTAACATCTTCAGGTTGTATGTTCCCGGCTCAGGCATCGGAGCAACGGCAATGAAATCCTCAATCGCCCTGTCTCCGATCAAATGCCATATCTCTTCTGTGATAAATGGCATGAACGGATGAAGCAGTTTCAATAACTTTTCAATGAACTCAATGGTTACCTGATACGTCTTATGATCGATTGGATGGCGATAAGCAGGTTTAATGATCTCAAGATACCAGGATGAAAATTCATCCCAAAACAGTTTATAGAGTGTCATTAATGCTTCTGAGAGACGGTACCGTGAAAATTGTTCATCCAGTATCTCAATCACCTGGTTCAGCTTGCCTGTAAACCATTCAATCGCTAAAGCTGAAGCCCTGGGCTGTTCAATTTGATCATCAACATCCCAACTTCTAATTAACCGGAACGCGTTCCAGATCTTGTTCCCGAAATTTCTTCCCTGTTCCGTAAGGCTTGTATCAAACAACAGATCATTCCCTGCAGGAGAGCATAACAACATGCCGACACGAACCCCATCAGCACCATATTTTTTAATCAACTCAAGGGGTTCCGGTGAATTCCCAAGAGACTTCGACATCTTCTGGCCGATCTTGTCCCTGACAATACCGGTGAGATAAACATTATGAAACGGTTTCTCACCCATGTATTCATACCCGGCAATGATCATCCTGGCAACCCAAAAAAACAGGATTTCAGGAGCTGTAACCAGATCGTTTGTCGGATAGTAATACTGAATATCCGGATTTCCCGGATTCCGAATGCCGTCAAAAACCGAAATCGGCCATAACCAGGAGGAAAACCAGGTGTCCAGAACATCCTCATCCTGCCTCAAATCATCGGCTGTTAATGAGTCATTGCCCATCTTTTCCCGCGCCATCACAAGGGCATCTTCATGCGTTCCTGCCACAACAAAGTTCTCACCCGAAGGCAGAATCATACCGGAAGGCAAATAATATGCGGGAATTCGGTGCCCCCACCACAACTGACGGGAGATACACCAATCCCTCACATTCTCCATCCAGTGACGATAGATATTTTTAAACTTAGGTGGATGGAGTTTTACCTTGTCGTGGATTACACTCTCCAATGCAGGCGCAGCAAGTTCCTTCATCCGTAAAAACCATTGAAGCGATAGTTTGGGTTCAATTACAGCATCAGTACGCTCCGAATAACCTACCTTGTTGATGTAATCCTCTGTTTTAACAACATGTCCCTCCTTCTCCAGTGCCT
>CAYZVJ010000013.1:42221-43599 GCA_964481765.1 uncultured Rikenellaceae bacterium
ACCTTGTTGATGTAATCCTCTGTTTTAACAACATGTCCCTCCTTCTCCAGTGCCTGCATGATAAGCTCCCGTGCAGTAAACCGGTCTTCCCCGATAAATAGTCCCGCTCTTTCATTCAGCGTACCATCATCATTGAAGATGTCGATCACTTCCAGGTTATGTTTTATCCCGATTTCATAGTCGTTTTCATCGTGTGCCGGTGTAATCTTCAATACTCCTGTTCCAAATTCACGATCGACATAGTTATCGGTAATGACCGGCACAGATCGATTCAACAACGGAATCAATACCCTTTTTCCATGAAGGTGCTTATAGCGTTCATCTTCCGGGTGCACGCAAACTGCTGTATCACCGAGGATCGTTTCCGGTCTGGTTGTGGCGATGGTAAGCCACTCATCCCGATTCAATGCCATTCTGTACCGCACATAATACAGCTTCGATTCTACCTCCCTGTAAACCACCTCCTCATCAGATACAGCCGTTTTAGCACTGGGATCCCAGTTGACCATCCGAATACCCCGGTAAATATTCCCTTTCCTGTACAAATCGATAAATACCCTGATGACACTTTCCGAAAGATCATCATCCATGGTGAATTTTGTGCGATCCCAATCACAGGATGCACCAAGCTTCTTCAGTTGTTCAAGAATGATCCCGCCGTGCTTGTTTCTCCATTCCCAGGCATATTCCAGAAATTCCTCCCGTGTTATACCAGATTTGTCAATACCTTTCTCCTTCAAATGGGCAACAACCCTTGCTTCAGTAGCAATGGAAGCATGATCGGTACCGGGTAACCATAGGGTGTTTTTCCCCTGCATCCGTGCCCGTCGCACCAGGATGTCCTGGATGGTATTGTTTAACATATGCCCCATATGCAATACACCGGTAACATTGGGAGGTGGTATTACAATGGTAAACGGTTCTCTCTCATCCGGCACAGACCGAAAAATCCCTTTTTCAATCCAGTGCTGATACCATTTATCTTCCGTTTGCGAAGGATCGTATTTTGACTGGATGTTCATTGCAAGTAACAGGTTTTCAATTTTCTGCCCCATTCAAAACAAAGATGCAAAATTAAAATTTTAAATCATACAAAAACATCGGCTTTCCATATTTTCAAGGTTTCAGGGATGTCATTAAACAGTGTTCCAGGGAATTTAAAATATTTATAAGAAAACTTGGAAAACTAAAAAAGTTTTTTCATTTTTGCCCGGAAAAATTTCACACATAGTATGGAAAGACGAGACAGGATTATTGAAGAAGCGCTGAAACTATTCATGAAATATGGTATCCGGAACATCACAATGGATGACCTGGCGAAACATCTCGGGATCTCAAAACGGACCATTTATGAGTACTTCAAGGATAAGGATTCGCT
>CAYZVJ010000014.1:0-4492 GCA_964481765.1 uncultured Rikenellaceae bacterium
TGGCATGTGTACTTTCAGCGGTAGTTCCCTCCGGACGAAACGCGGTATTACCAAAGAGCGTATTTGGCAGGTTATTGGTAAAACCTGATTCGATGACATCCGGAATTTTTGAAAGTTCCTCTTTAAAGGCATCTCTCTGATCCTGTAATGATGAAACCCGGTTTATTACCACCAGGTTTTTTTTATCGTATCCAAGGTCTTTCTCCTGGATGAAATTCATTTGCCTTGAAACGATAATCGTACTGATAAAAAGAATAATGGCCACACTAAACTGGAAGATTACAAGAATACCCCTCAGGTAACGGCTTTTGAGGCCTGCTTCTAATTTTCCCTTAAGAACCTTAACCGGCTGGAACGATGCCAGGAAAAAGGCCGGATAACTTCCTGCAAAGAAGCCGACAATCACTCCGAGGATCAGTAAGGAGGGGATTAATACCTTGTTGTCGATTAATGCCAGGCTTAATTCTTTTCCCGTCAACGTGTTGAAGGCAGGAAGAACCAGCAGGACAATTGCAATGCCGATTAACAGGGACACAAAGCTCAGGATAAACGATTCGGTTAAGAACTGATTGATCAGTTTCGACCGCATCGACCCGACCACTTTCCGGATTCCAACCTCTTTTGCCCGGGCAGATGATTGGGCGGTTGCCAGGTTCATAAAGTTGATGGAGGCAATAATGATCAGGAAGAGAGCGATAACAGAGAAAATATAAATGGAGGCGAGGTTTCCTCCCGGTTCCATTTCGTACTCCACATCCGAACGCAGGTGGATATCCTTGATGGATTGCAGGAAATAACCATACTTGTTACCGGCTTCAAAAAAATCCTCCATGGATGCCTGGACAAACTGTTCCATCTGTGGTCCCACATATTTCATCACCATATCGTGGAATTTCTCTTCCAGCTTTTCGGGAGGAAAATCCTTTTGCAACCGAATATAGGTATACATCATGTTGTTTAACCATACCGTGCTGTTATAAAAAGGCAGTGTTTTCATCGAAGCAAGGAAATCGAACTTGATGTGGGAATTGGCAGGAAGTTTTTTAACCACACCAGTCACTTCGAATTTGGTGCGGTTAACGCCCATTTCAATCACTTTTCCTAATGGATTCTCATCTCCGAAGTATTTATTCGCTATCTCATCGGTTAAAACCACTGTATTGGCACGGGCAAGAGCTGAAGCCGGATCGCCCCTGAGTAATCCGATTGAAAAGAGGTCGAAAAAACTGGAATCAGCATAAAAAAACCGGTTTTCCAGAAAATTTTTATCCTCATATCGCACAACGGGTTCGCCGCCAAACGAGAAAAACCGTGTAGCAATCAGCACCTCCGGATAATCCGCTACCAGTGTTTGCGCCATGGGGGCACAGGTCAATGCAACAACCATTTCAGCCCCCTGGATGGTCCCATGCAGTCCAACCCGGTATATCTGGTTGTAGTTTTGGTAGAACCGGTCGTAGCTCAGTTCATCCTGCACATAGAGCAGGATCAGGATGGCACTGGCAAGTCCGATGGCAAGCCCTGAAATGTTGATCAGGGAGTAGGCTTTGCGGGAAACAAGGTTTCTGAAGGCTATGGTGATGAAATTACGGAACATGATGGTTTAGTTAGATTATATTGTAAAAGACAAGGATTTCATCCGGAAGTTGCCTGATTATTATTGTAAACTTACTATAAAAAGTGATACGATGACTCGCTTTTCGGATTATCCAGGCGCGACAATCATCGTATCACTTTGTTTTAGATCGATAACCAAAAGACAGGTTAACCTATTAACAATTAACTTATAACGTTTAACTGATAACTGTAATCCGTTTGCAACTGCGAATATGCTGCAGGCAGGTATCGAACAATCTCTGAAAGCTATTGTTTCAGCACCTTATCATACCAGGCATCTTTCAGGACCAGTGCCTGGCGGGACATATTCGTTCCACCTGCTTCGAGCACCACCGTATATTCACCGGGGCCGACTGAGGAGGTGATGTATTCCATATCCATCCGTCCCATGTATTGTTCGATCTGTTCATCGGATAGTCCATACTCCTTAAACCGGTCAATTTGTCGCTGAACCTGTTGTTTTTCCCTGTCGGTGCGCTCACGGTCACGTTTGTTCATGCTCCAGATTACCCGGTTCAGCCCGGTTGTATTTTCCCCTTTCAGTACGTTGAGCAGGCGGTCACCCTGGTAGATGCTAATCGTAACTTTCTCCTGAAGGTCGTTTTTCAGATAATAGTTGATGGTCACTCCAGCCGGTTTGCTTTCTCCATCATAGTTAATATAACTTGCATGGTTATCATCAAGAGCGACCCACTGAACCGTTGGTATGATGCCGAACAGATAGGCTTTACTCTCCATCACCTTTGAAGAGAGTTCCTGTAACGGGGAGATATCGGTGATAAAGATCCCACGGCCATGTGTTGCAACAACCAGCTCCTTCTCCCTGGGATGGATCTTCATATCGTATACCGCATTGGTTGGCATATCACCCTTCATCTTTGTCCAGGTTTTGCCACCATCAAGGGATACATAAACGGCCATTTCAGTTCCAACGAAAAGCAGGTTATGATTAACCAGGTCTTCACGAACAACGTTGATCGGCTCATCGGGAAGGTTGGATGCAATGGAGGTCCAGGTTTCACCATAATCGGTTGTTTTAAAGATGAATGCGCGGAAATCGTCACGACGGTAGCCGGTATAGGTTACATAAGCCGTTGCCGGATCGAAATGGGATGCTTCCACCCGGCTGACCCAGTACCCCGGATTCCCTTTGATATTTTTAGTTAACAGGGTCCAGTTTTTTCCGCCATCTTTTGTCAACTGTACATTGCCGTCATCGGTTCCAATCCAGATCACCCCTTCGACAATTGGAGACTCGGATATGGTCGTGATGGTACAATACTGGATATTCCCGGTACCCACAATCTTTGCCGAATCGGCAGTAGTAAGGTCGGGGCTTATTACCTCCCATTTTTCGCCCCGGAATGTTGATTTCAGCAATTTGTTTGCTCCATGATAAATGACATTACTATTGTGGGGTGAGATCACAACGGGTGCATTCCAGTTGAACCGCAATCCCCTCTCCCGGTAAGCTACACTTTTGCGCTCACCGGTCTTCTGATCGATCCGTGTCAGGGGACCAAACTGTGATTCATTATAGAGCCAGCGGCTATTGTCTGGATCCACCACATTGTACATGCCATCACCTCCTCCTGTACTTTTCCAGTCTTCGAAGCGTATATTTCCACCGTTCCTTTTTGTACTGGGGCCACTGACTGATCCGTTATCCTGTAATCCCCCATAGACGTTATATGGATATTCCATGTCGATACCTACGGCATAAAACTGAGCCAGGGGAAGGTTATCCGGATGGTACCACTGTTCACCGGCATCATAGGTAATTCCCATACCATGATCATAGCCCAGCAGCATGTGTCTGGGATTTGTGGGATCTATCCACATGGCATGGTTGTCTCCCCCGAACCGGAAGGGACTACCCCATGTTTTTCCACCGTCTTTTGTTTCCCACATCCGGACACCTACAATATAGACATGCTCTTCATCCTTAGGATCAATCCGTACCTGCTGGTAATAGTAAGCCGGTCCGCCACCGATCTCCTCATCTTCAGGGCTCACTTTCCTCCAGGTTTCCCCCTTGTCATCGGACCGGTATACTTCATCACCCACCATCTTACCACTTTCCGGGCGACCCTCCAGCAACTCCTCGTAACGCTCTTCGTCACTGACGCCAGGGACGTTGCAATTCTCAATGTTGGCATAGACGACATCCGGGTTGTTGACTGAAATTTCGAGTCCGATTTTACCCAGCATCCCGGTTGGGAGCCCCTCTTCCAGTTTTTTCCAGGTCGTTCCTCCATCGGTTGTTTTGTACAATCCACTGCCCGGACCACCGGGATTAAATGTCCATGGTCTGCGTACTTTATCATAGGCTGCTGCAATTAATATTTCCGGATTGGATGGATCCATGGCAACATCAACCACCCCGATGTTTTTCCTGTGGTCTTTAACCTCTAACACCAGATCCCAGGTTTCTCCACCATCGGTTGTTTTATACAGTCCCCGCTCGGGATTCTCCGAATAGAGGTGTCCCAGGGCGGCGATGTATACAATTTCCGGATTTTGAGGGTGAATGAGGATCCTTCCGATGTGATGGGATTCTTTCAACCCCATATTTTTCCAGGTTTTTCCGGCATCGGTGGATTTGTATACACCATCGCCCCAGTAAGTGCTGCGGGAGTTGTTGGCTTCTCCTGTCCCCACCCACACAATGTCCGGGTTGGATGGGGCGACAGCAACATCGCCGATAGATATTACCTTTTCAAAATCAAAAATGGGTTCAAAGGAGATCCCGTTGTTCACGGTTTTCCATAATCCACCTGATCCGGTTGCCGCATAAAATATGGTGTAATCCTGCTCAACCACAGCGAAATCAACAAACCGGCCGCTCTGACGTGTCGGACCAATTTCGCGATAG
>CAYZVJ010000014.1:4592-41867 GCA_964481765.1 uncultured Rikenellaceae bacterium
CACAGCGAAATCAACAAACCGGCCGCTCTGACGTGTCGGACCAATTTCGCGATAGTTGATCTTATCAATTATGTTTTGATGAACTGCCTGACCAAATGCAGACCAGATTGTGAGCAGGCTGAGTACAACAAGGCTGATGCTTGTTTTTGTTGCAGTGTAAAGGGTTGGTTGAACGCAGTTTTTCATGACGGGATATGTTAGGTTAATGAATGATTCAACAGGAATGGCAAATTAGCTTTTTTTGATGAAAATGAAGAATTGTTTGGGGAATTGTACAACATATGGCTATGCCACCTTTGGGAAAAGTCGTAGTACGAAAAACGAAAGACTGTGTATTCAGATCCTTCCATGCCAGATTGATCAGAAATTAAACAATATTCGGGACAAGACAATGTATACGAAAATTATTTAGAATAAATCAGATGAGAATATCCAATGAATTTCATGAACAATTCGTATTTTTGCATCTTGCTTTTTCCGGATTTAATTATACCAGTCGGATGTAACAGTTTTTACATTTTCAATAACCAACGGTTCAATAATAATAATAATTCAATGGCATTGAATACTAAAAAATTATTCAGGATTTCTACCACTATAATTTTGATTTTAGTACTACTTGGGATCATTTTTTACCCCAAAATTAAACCGGTGTTCACGTCGGATTCTGGTTCAGAAACAGCACAACCAGCGCGTAGTCAGGGTAGTGGAAGGGGCGGTCAACCGTTGTTCGCCAGTGGCTATATCATTGTCCCGACTCAGATGAACGAGCTTATTTATAGCACCGGTTCATTGATTCCCGACGAGGAGGTTGAACTTTCGTTTGAAACCTCGGGCAAAGTCGTGGGCATCTTTTTCAAAGAAGGAACAAGGGTTAAAAAGGGCGAATTACTGGCTAAAATCAACGACAGGCCTTTACAGGCGCAATTATTAAAACTCCAGGCACAGCGAAAGCTCACTGAAGAGCGTGAGTTTCGGCAACGCCAGTTACTCGAACGTGATGCAATAAGCCGTGAAAGCTATGACCAGGTTGCCACCGAGCTACAATCTCTTGAAGCCGATATCCTGCTGATTGAAGCCCGTATTTCTGAAACGGAATTAAGGGCCCCTTTTGACGGGATAGTCGGATTGCGCATGATCAGTGAAGGGGCCTTTGCCACCACCCAAACCAAGATAGTCAGGCTGGTCAAGATCAGTCCGCTAAAAATTGAGTTCTCCATACCAGAACGTTATGCCGGTGAAATTGCTCCCGGATTCCCCATTTCATTTGATATCGACGGTATTCCTAAAACTTTCACAGCCAATGTTTACGCTGTCGATCCCAAAGTTAACATGGACACACGTACTATAGTCGCCAGGGCTATTTATCCAAATAGTAACGAGGAACTAAAACCGGGACGCTTTGCAAGTGTCCGGGCACTCTTATCGCAGATAGAAAACACAATATCGATCCCAACAGAAGCGATCATTCCCGAAATGGATGGAGATAAGGTATTTATTTTAAGAAATGGCAAAGCTGCCGAGGTCCGGGTGACAACCGGCCTGCGAACAGAATCGCATATTCAGATCCGAAGCGGACTAAGTTTTGGGGATACCTTGCTTATCACAGCTATTCTGCAGTTGCGGCATAATATTCCGGTTCAGCTTGATACCCTGGTCACTAACGGATCCTCAGTAATTTCTAACCCATGAGCCTGTCATCTGTAAGCATAAACCGTCCTGTTCTGGCCACCGTATTTTCGCTGGTAATTCTCCTGTTTGGGGCTATCGGACTGCTCTATCTGGGAATAAGGGAATTTCCCAGCGTCGACCCGCCCATTATATCGGTTAGCACATCGTATCCGGGTGCAAACTCCGATGTGATTGAAACACAAATTACAGAACCGCTGGAGCAGTCGATCAATGGTATTCCGGGAATTCGCACGTTGACCAGCCGAAGTAGCCAGGGGCGCAGCAGCATTAGTGTTGAGTTTGAGTTGACAGTGGATATGGAGACTGCCGCCAACGATGTTCGCGACAAGGTATCTCAGGCTCAACGCCGTCTGCCACGGGACTGTGATCCACCAACGGTTTCAAAAGCCGATGCAGACGCAAGCCCGATTATGATGATAGCTGTCACAAGCCCTCAACGGTCACTCCTTGAACTTTCCGAAATTGCGGAGTTGACATTTAAGGAGCAATTGCAAACCATTTCAGGAGTCAGTGCTGTTATGATCTGGGGTGAAAAACGGTATGCCATGCGCATCTGGCTTGATCCGGCAAAATTGGCAGGTTACCAGATGACGCCTCTTGATGTTAGAAATGCTATTTTACGTGAAAACGTTGAGCTTCCGGCAGGAAGTATCGAGGGTACTTCTACCGAACTCACCATCAGGGCTTTGGGGCTAATGACTACACCACAGGAATTCAACAGCCTGATTTTACGCCAAACCGGTGACCAGATTGTACGGGTGAGTGATATTGGCCGTGCTGAACTGGGCCCTCAGGATTTGCGCGGAATTATGAAAGTAAATGGAATACCCATGGTTGCAACGGTTATTGTTCCTCAACCAGGCGCTAACCATATTGAGATCGCGGATGAACTTTATAACAGGCTTGAGTTTATTAAGAAAGATCTACCCGATGATGTGGAATATGACGTTGGTTTCGATAATACAAAATACATTCGCTCCTCAATTAGTGAAGTTCAACGCACCATATACCTTGCCTTCTTTCTTGTAGTGGTTATCATTTTTGTCTTCCTTCGCGACTGGCGAACCACCATCATTCCAATACTTGTTATCCCTGTTTCTTTGATCGGTTCGTTTTTCATCATGTACATTGCCGGTTTTACCATCAACGTGCTCACATTGCTGGCTATCGTCCTTTCTATCGGTTTGGTGGTTGACGATGCCATTGTTATGATGGAGAATATTTATGTGAAAATAGAGAAAGGCATGACGCCTTTTGAAGCCGGGATTGCAGGATCGAACGAAATATTTTTTGCCATTATTTCGACAACCATTACGCTTGTTTCGGTATTCATTCCCATTGTATTTCTGGAAGGCATGACGGGAAGGCTTTTCAGGGAATTTAGTATCGTAATTGCCGGTGCTGTTGCTATATCCTCTTTTGTGGCCCTTTCTCTAACCCCCATGCTTTCTACGAAATTACTGAAAACAAGACACAAGAGAAGCAAAGCGTATAATTTCACGGAAAAATTTTTTGTGGCTTTGAACAGAGCCTATCAGAATTCACTCGATTCGTTCCTTCGTAAAAAATACATCTCCTTGATCATTCTTGCATTGGCAGTTTTCCTGATTTTTATTTTATGGGGGAATATTCCGGCGGAAATGGCTCCCCTTGAAGACAGGTCGCAGATGAATGTGAGCATTACCTCGCAGGAAGGTGCCACGTACGAGTTCAATCTCAGTTATGTGGAAGAGGTCGGAGAACTGGCAGAACGGATTATTCCAGAATATGATAAGATAACGATCATGGTCAGGGGAGGAGGCGGTTTTGTCCGTATCCTGCTTGTTGAGCCCTCTGAAAGGAAAAGATCTCAACAAGAAATTGCCAATCAGTTAACAGCAGAACTCCGGAAAATGACCCGCGCCCGTGCCAATGTAATACAACAATCGACCTTTGGTGGCCGGCGTGCAGGACTGCCCATCCAGTATGTGCTTCAGGCGCCCAACATCGACAAACTTCGGGAAATAATACCGGTATTTATGGCCGAAGTAAACAACAATCCAACGTTTGTTATGGCCGATGTTAATCTGAAGTTTACCAAACCGGAACTACAGATTGTGATAAACCGGGATAAGGCAAACCTCCTGGGGGTTTCAACCCAGAATATCGGGCAAACGTTACAGTTGGCGCTCAGTGGGCAGCGATTTGGCTATTTTATTATGAACGGAAAGCAATACCAGATATTGGGAGAATTGGCCAGGGAAGACCGGAATAAACCGCTTGATCTCAAATCATTGTATATCAGAAACAGTAGTGGCCATATGGTTCAACTTGACAATTTTGTCACATTGGAGGAGTCCACAGCACCACCGCAGTTATACCGTTACAACCGTTTTGTGGCGGCCACTGTATCTTCCGGGCTGGAAGAGGGAAAAACCATCAGCCAGGGCATCGAAGAGATGGATAAAATCGCAGCCAGAGTGCTCGATGATACATTCAGGACCGCACTTGCAGGTGACTCTAAAGACTTCGTTGAAAGCTCCTCCAGCCTGATGTTCGCCTTTCTTTTGGCTCTCGTGCTGATTTTTCTTGTTCTATCGGCTCAATTCGAGAGTTTTAAAGACCCGATAATCGTAATGATGACTGTTCCGCTGGCTCTTACCGGAGCACTTCTGTTTATGTGGTATTTCGATATTACCATGAACATCTTCAGCCAGATTGGTATTATCATGTTGCTAGGCCTTGTATCTAAAAACGGTATCCTAATTGTTGAATTTGCCAACCAGCGTAAAGTGGCCGGAATGAGCAAATTTGATGCAATCCGTTATTCAGCTGCTGCCAGGTTCAGACCTATTTTGATGACCAGCTTGTCAACCATACTCGGGGTAATGCCTCTTGCTCTGGGTTGGGGTGAAGGCGCTCAAAGCCGTGTGGCAATGGGGGTTGCCGTTATTGGGGGGCTGACTCTTGCTACATTCCTTTCGTTGTATGTAGTACCAGCTGTCTATCTCTTTATTTCAAGTGAATCGAAAAGTATGAACCATGAACCAAATAATCCTGACAAAGTTGAAATCACCGAAAAGAATTAACCATCTTGTTTTCCTGGTATTTTCTCTTTTTGTCCTGACTGATGTGGTTGCCCAGGATTCATATGGTCTTAGTCAATGCATCCAGAAAGGACTCGAACAAAATTTTGCGTTACACGTAATCCGTAACCGTGAGGAGATTGCGGCGAACAATTACACGGTTGGAAATGCTGGCATGTTGCCAACCATCACTGCGACCAGCCGCTTTGGAGGCACTGTGAATTCTACCACTCAGAATCTGCGTGATGGCGGTGAAAGTACCTCAAACGGGATCCACAATACATCAGGATCGGCAGCGGTTAACCTTGGAATGACTATTTTCAGAGGGTTTCAGGTGCAAAATACATACAAGAAGCTGGGAAAACAGGCTGAACTGGAAGGACTCAATACGCAGATGTCGATCGAGAACCTGGTTGCACAAATCGTGTCAGAGTACTACTACTATTTGGAACAGCTAATACTATTTGATAACCTGGCTTATGCAGTTTCGCTGTCTCGTGAACGTGTCCGTATCGATGAAGAACGTTATTTGCTTGGGTCAGCTTCCAAAATGCAACTGTTGCAATCGATTGTATATCTCAATGCCGACAGTTCAAGGTATGCACGCCAGAATGAAGTTCTCCGCTCTTCACAGATCAGACTGAACGAATTAATGGCTTCCGATAACCTGGGAGAAGATATTTGCCTGCAGGATACCCTGATCCAAATTAACGAAAACCTGTTGTATGAAGACCTTCTGAAACTTACCATCCGCTATAATACCAGTCTGCAAATTGCATCAAAAAACCAGGTCATTTCAGGGCTGGACTATAAAATTATTAAATCGCAATACTATCCCTATCTGAATCTGTCGTCGGGTTATACCTATTCTTACTATGGCTACGAAACGAGTGATGTGCGCAATCAGCATGTCCGGGGTATGAACTATGGTCTTACCCTTGGAATGGATCTTTTCGATGGCTTTAACCGGACACGTGAGAATAGTAATGCCCGGATCGAAATCGAGAACAGGAATATTCAGTTTAAGGAGGTGGAACAGGAAGTTATGGCTGACTTGCTGACCATTTATTATGCATACGAGAACAACTTGCGCCTGCTCAGACTCGAAGAGCAAAACCTGGAAGTGGCTCGCGAAAACCTCGAAATAGCGCTCGAACAGTATAAACTGGGCAGTTTGGCGGGACTTGAGCTTCGCGAAGTTCAAAAGAGCCTGCTCGATGCCGAGGAACGACTTATTTCAGTTAAGTACCTCACAAAACTTGCCGAAATATCATTGCTTCAGATTTCAGGCAATATTATGGATTACATGTAACCTTTGCCTGAGGGGATCTTTGCCCTTACCACACAAGGGATTATATTTCAAGTTAAAAAACCCTTACAACACATACTGCACACCGTAAGCCGTAAAGCGTCTTGCGTCAGTCGTATTTCTGTAACGGCTATAATAATAAAAACAGTGATACGATGACTAGCCGATCAAGGTAGATGTTCCCTCACTCACCCCGCCGTTGGCGGGATGGTTCGACTGAAAGATTTTACTGCACCAACGGTTTGTAAAATCTTAGTCTCACTCATACCTCAGGCACTCTACCGGGTTGATCCGTGAGGCTTTAATGGCTTGCCAGGAGATAGTAATTAATGAGATCAGCACAGCAACGCCACCTGCAATAATAAAGGTCCACCAGGAGATAGGAGTGTGGTAGGCAAAATTTTGCAGCCATTTGTTCATTATAAACCAGGCAACCGGACAGGCAATAATAAAGGCGATGACAACCCATTTCAGGATGTCCCGGTACAGTAACAGGAGGATATTTCTTATCATTGCACCGTTCACTTTCCGGATTCCAATTTCCTTCACCCTTCTGGCTACAAGTAGCGAACTTATTCCGAGGAGGCCCAGGCAGGAGAGAAAAATTGCCACCAGTGCTGCATAGGCTGTAATCTTACTCCATCGTTCTTCTGTATTGTATTGCTCATCCAGGATATCGCTCATAAACTGGTAATCAAATGTATATTCCGGGACAATCTCATCCCATTCTTTTTTCAAAGAGGATATGGTTTCCTGAATATTGTTTGGTGAAATCCGGACGAAAACATACCAGATGGAATTATAGGGGAAGAGGTGAAGCATCACCGGCATGACATCCCGTTTCATGGAATCAAAGTGGAAGTCCCTGACAACACCCACAATGTTGACTGTATCCTGTTCATTCACGATAAACTCACCAAGGGGCTCATCCAATCCAAAAGATTTAACGAAGGTTTCATTCACGATAACTCCATTATGCCAGTCAGCCTGGTTTTCTTCAAGGAAATTCCTGCCGTTTATTATTTCAAGCCCCAGTGTATTAATATAATGATAATCAATTCGTAAAAACCGGGTATCGATCAAATCCCCGTTCTTATTCCGAATAGCATTTGAGCTGCTGCCGCTATCGAAATTCCGGTCACTGGAAGAAACATCCAGTACATTGGGATTATTTCTGAACTTGTTTTTTACCAGTTGAATTTTACTGTATTGAAAATCAACAAGGACAGCAAGTACATTCTCGTCATTGAATCCTACGGATTGGTTCCTGAAGTAATACAATTGCTTGATAATCATAATTCCGGAAATCATCAAAACAATGGTAATCAGGTATTGAACGGTTACAAAGATCCGGGCAAACCGGTAACGGTTAACCAGTTTTGATTCTCCCCTTAAGAATGATAATGGATGATTCACCCTGTACAGGGAGAAGGTTACATAGGAGCTGGTCAACAATACGATCAGCGAGATGATACCAATCAGACAGAAATAATTTTGCCAGTATTGATACAGGGTAAAGGATAACTCTTTTTGTGCCAGTCGGTTAAATAGTGGAAGGAGCTGTTCAGCAAAGACAATTCCCAAAAACAGGGCGACCAGGGTTACAATAAATGACTCTGTAACAAAATGGCGTGTGATTTGCCGTTTATGAGCGCCCATTATATTCATTAAACCGAAACTTTTCATCCGGTTCATTGATTGACCGATCGTTAACATGATATAATTGATGCAGGCGATTACCAGGATTAAGATGGCTATGCTGGAGAGGATATAGATGCTTTTCAGGTTTCCTTTTTTTTCATAGCCACTAATGGATATATCATCTGAATGCAGGTACACCCTTTTATAGGGTTGAAGAAAGAATAAAAAATTATCCTCGCTATCCTGCAAAGCACCAAACTTAACCGCTTGTTCAAGGGCTTCACCCCAGTATTTATCCATGAGGCTGTTTGCAGTTTGTTCAACCTGTTCCGCTTGATTCTTATCCTGCAACAAAAGAAATACAATATTTGCCCCAAATGAATTATTACTTCTTGGATAGGTGTGACAGTTTACCCAGGGTACCAGGATCTCAAAATCAAAAGTTGAATTCTTGGGAAGATCCTCAATTACACCGGTTATCACGTAAAGGTTGGGCTCAGCCTGAGGGAATTCAAGGCTTTCCCCGATTACCTGATCATATCCTTCTCCTTTAGTTCCAAAGATTTTGTCCGCCACCGATCTTGTTATCAAGACACTCTGTGGTTTATCCATCGCACCTTCCGGATAACCCGCAAGAAACGGAAGGGTAAATATTTCCAGGAAATCAGGATCAGCAAATCCAAGTTTAAGCTGGTACTTTACATTCTCGAAACCGATCATGGCCCGGGTACGCCTGAAGGGTGTAATCGAACTGATCTGGGGAATATCGTTACGAAATGCCTCAACCAGATTATCCGGTACAAAACCCGCGTATTGAATATCCCCGGTTCCTTCAATATATCGGTAAGCTAAACGGAAAATCTGATCCGCTTTTTCATGGTATCGATTAAAAGAGAGTTCATGTTGAATAAAGATGAAAATCAGGATGCAGATGGCCAGGCCAAAACCCAATCCAAAGACCTTGGTTAGGGTATGGGATTTATTGTTCCATAGGTTACGGAAAGCCTGTTTGAGATAGTTATAAAACATGGTGTGTCGATTTAAGGATTTAGTGTTTTTGTTTCAGTCGATTTTTTCTTCTTCGAGAATGAACAGCCTGATAAAGGAAGGATTCTCGTTTGTGCAATGAACACGATGTATCGCTGTCTGAAAATCTTCCTCTTTTGCCTTGTAAATGTTTACGAAGGTCTGAGGATTCCTGTCGATAACCGGAAACCAGGAGCTCTGAACCTGCACCATGATCCGGTGTCCTTTTTTAAACGTGTGAAATTTATCCAGCATGTCGAATTCTATGCGGGTGATCTCTTCCGGCACCATCGGTTCAGGCGTCTCATAGCTATTCCTGTATTTGCTTCTGAAAACCTCCCCGGCAAGCAGCATCTGGTAGTCACTCAGGGGTTCTTCTGCATCACCCGGGTAGACATCGATCAGTTTTACTATCCAGTCAGCATCTGTCCCGGATGTAGATACCGATAGATTTGCTATAACCGGACCGGCAATGGTGATATCCTCTTCAAGGATATCCGATTGATAAACAAGAACGTCTTGTCTTTCGGATGCAAAACGCTGATCAGCGGCCATCCAGACATGCCCCTGTTGGGTCTGGATCAGGGTGGACCAGGGAACCGGTTTATCCGGATCACTGATGAATTCGTTGAATTCTTTATCCTCATTATTTTTCCCCGGTGAGAAGGAAAGGGTACCGTTGCTGTGAAGGAAAAGTTGTTTCTCGCGGGCTTCCCGCGGTGGCCAGATATCAAAATTTCTCCATTTGTTTACACCTGTCTGAAACATGTATGCTTCCGGAACTGAGTAATCATCAGTATTTTTCAGATAATGCATAAAGAATGGGAATTCAATCTCTTTCATAAAATGAATGCCGGTTTTCGATCCGAAATGTATATCCCCCAGGCTTTCATCTGACCGATGCCATCCGCCATGTCTCCATGGCCCGATAACAATGCTATTCCAGATGCCCGGATTTTCGTTTTCGATTGTTTTGTAGATTTCAAGCGGTCCCCTGTAATCTTCTGCATCGAACCATCCTGCAATGTTTAAAACCGGTACGTGAATGTTGGTAAGGTGTTTAAGAATGTTCCGCTCTTTCCAGTATTCGTCGTAGTCACCATGTTCCATGTATTCGTTCCAGGTCGGATTTTCTCCATGGAAATATTTTTCATTTATATTGGACAGGGGACCCAGCTCCAAAAAGAATTGATATCCATCCCGGGTTGTATATGGGGGGAAGGATGCTGGTTCTTTAGTGGGACCTCCGGGACGCGGCCATCCATCATATCCGACCCATGAATAGGTATACATCAGCCTGAAAGCGCCATTGTGATGACAGTCGTCACCCATCCACCAATCGGCCGGAGAAGCCCCCTGGGATATTGCCTTCACTGCAGGATGAGGATCAATGGCAGCCATCATGGCAGCCCACCCTGAATAAGAACCCCCACAAATCCCCACACGGCTATCGTGATTTTTGAGGTTTTTCAGTAACCAGTCAACCGTATCGTATGCATCACTGCTTTCATCAATATCCATTGAACTGTTTTTATCAGCTATGTAAGGACGCAATACTTTAAATTCTCCTTCCGACATAAATCTGCCACGCATATCCTGGTGTACGAAAATGAATCCCTCTTTTACCAATAGGTCATTCGGATGAAGCCTTTTTCTGTACCCTGATCCATAATTGCCCACTCCGTACCATTCCCTTTGAAACAAGATTGGATAATTTCGGTTTTGATTCTTCGGAATGTAGACTTGAGTATATAGTTTGATCCCATCCCTCATGGGAATCATATACTCGTGCTTGCTGTAATTCTTCAATACCAGTAATCTCAGGGAGGCATTCTCATTCCCGGGATTTAGTTCCAGGGATTTTTCGAAATTCCGGATCGCAAGTTCAATATCACCGCTCTGATAGCGAAGCAGAAGTGCTTCCGCATAACTATCCCACGGATCATAATGATCCGGGTAAGCCTGGATGTTTAATTGGAAAACCTTGATTGCCTCATCCAATCTTCCTTCAAGATCAAGCTCCCAGCCCAGGTTGTTCAATGCCTGCCTGCTGAACATGGTGGAATCAGGACAGGTTTGCTTAACCTCACTATATATCTCAATAGCCTGGTCTATTTTTCCCTCTTTGATCAAACCGATAAAATCTTCTTCAGAGGGAATCTTAATTTGAGCATTGCACGATACAATAAAGAGTCCGCAAAGGATCAAAAGGAGAAACAAACGTTTTGAAGCACGATCTGCAAATGTTTTCATTGGAGTAGGTTCCAAGGACAACGAGTTGTAACCAAGAAACAGGCCAAACCTCGTAAGTAGAATATAATGAATGGGTTAAATAAAACATCAACTTTTCACATCAGGAGAGGTTGTCCATATTCTGAACAATTTATGTACGCATTCTGAACAAAAATGTATACATTTGATCCGGATAACCGGAAGCATATGAAAAAAGGGAACATACTAATTGCAGATGACAAGGAGCAGATTCTCACTTCACTATCCATCCTGCTGAGGGATGAATTCAGTAGTGTAGACACCATCCGCAGCCCAAACAGGATCCCGGAATATTTTGCACGGAAGAGTTATGATGTGGTGTTACTGGACATGAATTTCAAGCCGGGTGATTCATCCGGCACTGAAGGGATATTCTGGTTAAAAGAGATTCTGAAGATAGACTCTGAGGCAATTGTCATCATGATCACCGCTTACGGGGACATTGAGTTAGCCGTTAAGGCAATAAAGCAGGGGGCTACCGATTTTATCCAGAAGCCCTGGGATCCGGAAAAGTTATTGATCATCCTGCAGAATGCATACAACCTCCGAAGGTCAAAAATTGAATTAAGCCATTTGCGTGAGAAACAGAACCAGTTGTCGCGGGATATTGACTCCGGATTCAGGATGATCACCGGGACTTCCGAGAGGATGATGGGGATTATCCATACGGTTAACAAGGTTGCCCGGACGGATGCCGATGTTTTGATCCTGGGGGAGAATGGTACGGGTAAGGAGCTTATTGCCCGGGAGATCCACCGCAAATCGAAGCGTGCCGGCAACGTTTTTATCACCGTTGATGTGGCTTCACTGAGTGAAACCCTCTTTGAAAGTGAAATGTTCGGACACTTGAAAGGCGCATTTACCGATGCCCGGGAAGACCGGGCCGGGCGGTTTGAAATTGCCAACGGTGGTACCCTCTTCCTGGATGAGATCGGTAATCTCTCCCTTTCGCTGCAGGCGAAGCTCTTGCATGTCATTCAGGACCGGCAGGTTACCCGTGTAGGTTCCTCCAGACCCGTACCGGTGGACATTCGCCTCATAACGGCAACCAACAAACCGATCATGCAGATGGTATCGGACAATACATTCCGGGAGGATCTCTACTACCGGCTTAATACCATAAAACTTGAACTGCCTCCACTTCGGGAAAGAAAGGAGGACATATCCTACCTGGCAGAAGCGTTTCTGAAAGAGTATGGGCGGAAATATGATAAGCCCTTCTTGAAATTTACTTCCAATGCCATGGATAAGCTCTGCTCTTACCACTGGCCCGGGAATATCCGTGAGCTGAAGCATACAGTTGAAAAAGCTGTCATTCTTTGTGAAAATCATTTCCTGAAACCGGAGGATCTCTATCTTTTCACGGCAGGAATGATCAAAGCCGGTGAGGAACGATCATCCAGGCTGGCAGATGTTGAACGCAACACCATTGCACGGATTCTGGATGAATGCCGGGGTAATTATTCAAAAGCTGCTAAAATGCTGGATATTTCAAGGACCACACTCTATGCAAAAACCAAAAAATATGGGTTATAACCGATTTTATCTCAGCCTGATTCTGCAGGTTATTCTGATTGTACTACTATCTATCGGTTTCGTCTATTTCATTTTTGAAACGGGGCAGGTAACCACCGCTCTCTTTTTTCTTGTTTTACTTGCTCTGGTTACCGGAAGACTGATTTATTACCTGAACCGGACAAACCGGTTGCTGGGGACCTATTTTACCTACCTCAATGAGAACGATCCAACGCTTGCCTGGTCTTCTAAGTATGTTGAACGAAACTTCAGGGGGCTCAGGATTTCCCTTCAGGGTATCATGGAGGAGTTGAAGAAAGCCCGTATCGAAAATGAAATACAGGCGAGATACCTGCAAACCATCGTGGACAATATTGATGCAGGGGTCATTACCATCAACAGTTCGGGAAAGATTCAGCTGATGAACAAAGCAGCAACCCGGTTACTGAATGCATCACATATTCTGAACATAGCTGATCTTGACCGGATCCACGAACAGCTTGGCAGCAAAATGAAAGCACTTTTGCCAGGCAGAAACATGGTGGAGAAATTTATCGTGAACGGACAGTTGTCCATGTTGTCCGTGAAAGCAACAAAAATGGTAAGCCAGGGAGAGGAATATACCATCTTTACCTTGCACGATATCAGAAGCCAGATGGAAGAACAGGAGATTAACTCCTGGAAGAAGTTAATCCGGGTCATTACCCATGAGATCATGAATTCCATTACGCCCATCACCACCCTGACACTTGCCATCAGGAAGAAACTGACCGGTACACATCGGGGAGAGGGAAAAACGGAAATCCGTAACGGCGATATTGATGTGGCACTTTCAAGCACGAAAATCATTGAGGAACGAAGTAAAGGACTGATCCACTTTATTGACAAGTACAGGAAAATCACAAAGCTCCCCCCGCTAACACTAACCACGTGTGATATCCCGGATTTGTTTGAGCGGATCAGGTTGCTCTTCGACCAGGAACTTCAGAAAAAAAACATTGAACTCCTCACAGAGATTTATCAAACCAAAGCATTTAAGGGTGACCCGCAACTCGTGGAACAGGTACTGATCAACCTGGTGAAAAACTCCATTGAAGCATTTGAGGGACAACCCCATCCTCAGATCATCCTGAAGAGTCTTAATGATAAGGACCAGCGTACCGTGATTTCGGTCACGGATAACGGAGTCGGCATACCGGAGGAAAACCTGGAAGAGATCTTTGTTCCCTTTTTTACAACGAAGGAAGAAGGATCGGGTATTGGACTGAATGTTTGTCGCCAGATCATGCAGCTTCACAGGGGTGAGATCTTTGTAACCTCCGAGGAGGATAGGGGAACAACGGTGAGTCTGATTTTTTGATCATCTATCCGCCATTCAGGTTGGAAATAATCAGAATAAATTAATAAAACTCCGATAGAGCTTCCCTGGCAAAATCGCACAATGTTTCTACAATAATCCAGGGCCGATGGCCTTGATTATTTTCCGTGTGTTGAACAATTTATGTAATAGTCTTTTTGTGGAAAGATGAACTTTTGATTCTCAGTAACTATTTGTTTTGAACACCATCGGTGTTCGATTATAGTAGAATAGCGCTTATTTAATGATATATTCAACTCTATCGGGGTTGGATCATGGTGACTATTATAAGGAGTCATTCATTCTAATAAATTTTATCATTAAATTTAGGAGATAGAAGATCAGGCTTATTTATATAAACAGAGCAAAAGCTGGAAACCTTAAAAGTAATACCTAACCATTCGCCATCATGAATAAACTTTACTTGACATTTTTTTTCATTTCAATTGCAACAATTGTTTCCGGGCAAGAATCGCCCTTTACCATTCAGGATGCAATCAATGTAAAATCATTGAGCATCAACGACCTTACCAAAGATGGGAAACACATCGCAGGTACCATCCAATCCCGTACAGACCGTATGAACATTGACCATAAGCGATTTGGGGATCCAAATTATGTTACCCCCTATACCGGTCAGCCGGTTCTGATCAATACTGAAACCGGGGAAACCACTCCAATGATTACCCGGAGTGCTATAGTCAGGGGATTATCCTTTTCTCCTGATGGCAAAATCCTGGCTTTTTTATTGTATGATAATGAACAGTTCAATCTCCACATGTTTGATTTAGCCAGCAGGAAACTGAAGAAAATAAAGATACGAAGTGAGTTGAAGATTGCTTCCAATTCCGGACTGGAATGGTTACCGGATGGGAACGGGGTTATTTTATCATTTCGGGAACGCGGTTGGGCTTCAACAGCTGACTCAATGTTTGTTGAAGCAACAACCGGCCCGGTAACCGTTTACGATTCGGAACGCCCCTTTCTGAAATGGGATGAGATCAGCAATTTTTCATCGCTTGCAACGATTGCGATCGTAGATATCAAGTCAGGAGTGATAACGAACCTTCTTCCGGAAGGCAGGTATTCCGGATTCGCTGTTTCGGATGAAGGTGATTTTTTATCCTTAGTCCGGTATACTCCGAAAAAAACCGTTTACGACAGGAAAGGTGGAACTGACTATGAATTGCTGATGGTCGATCTGAAGAATCCGGAGCATATCGACACCCTGATGAAAAAAACAGAAGAGCGGATCAATATACGGTGGAATGACGACAATACGGCATTTGCATTCGTCGATTCAAACCAGGTTTTTGTCCGATCCATATACGAAGATTCAGCAAGGCAGATCTCTGTGGATACAACGGAGATCATTAAAAATGATACCACGGAAGTAAAGTTTTCTGTTAACCGTTGGAGCCCGGACGGACAATACGTTCTCGCCTCATCAAAAAAGGGGTACTGGTTGATCCATACCGGAACGAAAGAGATGAAGCTAATATATGCATTTCCTGAAGAGAAGGAGAAAGCCCCAAACCAAAACATTATTGCCTGGAGTCCTGACGGCAGGTTCTTGTATATGAGTTATTCAGAAAAGGAGAGGTGGAACAGGGGGATTGTCAGGTATGACATACCGGCACAAAAAGAGCAGGAATTGTTGATCGATGAAAATCTCTATTCACGGTGGCAAATGTCGGAAGATGGAACCCGGTTCTTTTACCACTTCTCTGATGGAAATATACCGGGTGATTATTATATTTCAGATCCTGACTTTCAGGAACTAAAAAAGATTACTGATTTAAATCCCTGGATAGAGGATAAAAAACTAACCCGTACGGAACTGATTAAATACCTGGATTCGGATGGAAAGGAATTGTATGGTATTTTATATTATCCTGTTGACTATGAGCCTGGTAAAAAATATCCACTGGTTTGTGAGATCTATGAGAATTTCTTTGATAATGGATACAGCATGTCTATGAACATCATTGCGAATGCGGGATATTTCGGTTTCAAACCCTCTGTCAACCTGATTCAGGGTTATCCGGGTGAAGCCTGGATTAAAGGAGTCACAGCCGGCATTAACAAACTGATTGAGATGGAGCTGGTAGATCCGGAAAAACTAGGGGTGCATGGTACAAGTTATGGCGGATATGCTACTTCGCTTCTGATATCCCAGACCGACCGTTTTGCTGCAGCTATAAACATATCCGGAAAAACAAATATAATCAGTTTCCTGGGTGATAGCCCCCGCATCGGGACAAGAAACTATGCTGCAGCAGAGGTTGGACAGGATAGGATCGGCGAATCCCTATGGGATGCACCAATGAAGTATTTTGCTACTTCAGCTGTCCTTTTTGCTGACAGAATCAATACACCGCATCTTCTGCTGACCGGTGAAGGAGACTGGAATGTTCCGGCGCTGAATACCCGGGAGATCTATTATGCAATGCGGAGATTAGGGAAAAAAGTTGTATGGGTAAATTATTACAACGGTGGACACGGTGCAGGCGCTGCCAGTAACGAAAGCGATTTTTATGACCACTGGAATAGAATTCTCGACTGGTATGAAACGCATTTTGAAAAGGAGGAAACCGATAAGAAAACAGATCATTGAAACATAACACTTGAAAATCATGAAGAAATGGATCATTTTATGCGGAATCATTGCATTCGTAACGATGAGTTGTACTGAAAAGACTGAAATCACCACCGTTGATCTGCCGGATACCCTGCAGACCAATGCGTATTATACCGGGAACCGTGCGCCCCTGGTAAACACTCCATTTATCAAGTTACCTATAGGTTCTGTCAAGCCGCAGGGCTGGGTGCGCAAACAACTTGAATTGCAGGCTGACGGTTATTTCGGACACCTGGGGGAGATAAGCCGGTTCCTGGTGAAGGAGAATAATGCCTGGCTGGATTTCTCCGGCGAAGGGGATCATGGATGGGAAGAGCCGGTGTACTGGCTGAAAGGATATAGCAATACCGCTTATTTACTGGGACGGGAGGATATGATTGAAGAGACAAAAGTATGGATCGAGGCGGCGCTGAACAGTCAAAAACCGGATGGCTGGTTTGGACCGGATCGTGAACGTACAGGAGCTGCCACCCGGCTGACCGGCAGGGATGACCTATGGCCCAACATGATCATGTTATTTTGTCTCCAGGATTATTATGACTATACGAAAGATGAGCGGGTTATCGAACTGATGACAAACTATTTCAACTACCTGGACACCATACCGGACGAACGGTTTCTGCTGGGGTACTGGCCCGCTAACCGCGGAGGAGATCTTCTCTACAGCGTTTACTGGCTCTATAACCGGACCGGCCAGGAATTACTACTCGGCCTGGCAGAAAAGGTGCACCGGAATTCGGTAAACTGGACTGACGGTATAGCAAACTGGCACAACGTAAACATGTCTCAATCCTTTGGAGAACCCACCACTTTTTATATGCAGTCGAAGGATGAAAAACACCGGATTGCTTCAGACCGGAATTACCGGGAGATCAGGAAATTGTATGGTCAGGTTCCCGGGGGAATGTTTGGAAGTGATGAGAATTGCAGGGAGGGGTATACCGATCCCCGCCAGGCAATAGAAACCTGTGGTATGGTCGAAATGATGCTTTCAGCGGAACTGCTTCTCCGCATTACCGGTGATCCGGTTTGGGCCGATCGTTGCGAGGATGTTGCATTTAACTCCTATCCTGCAGCCCTCACTGCAGATTTGAAAGCCCTGCGGTACCTTACTTCTCCAAACCTTGTTCAATCGGATAGCAAAACCAAAAGCCCGGGAGTAGAAAATGGAGGGCCGATGTTCCATATGAATCCGCACATACACCGTTGCTGTCAGCATAATCAGGGACACGGATGGCCCTATTATGCAGAGAACCTGTGGCTGGCTACTTCGGATAATGGACTGGCTGCAGTGCTCTATTCCGAATGCGAGGTTAAAGCCAGGGTTGGAGACGGGACACTGGTCACCATTACCGAGAGAACACATTATCCTTTTGATGAAGAGATCAGCCTGGAGATCACAGCTGAATCAGCGGTTGAGTTCCCACTCTATCTGAGGGTTCCCGGATGGTGCGATCATCCACGGGTATTGGTGAACGGGAAGCAAAAAACCTTTGCTTCCGACCGGAAAGATTACATCAGGATTGACCGCACATGGGGTTCTGGCGACCGGGTCACCATCTCCCTTCCAATGGATATCCGAATCAGAACCTGGGTTGACAATCACAACAGCGTTTCGGTTGACAGGGGACCCTTAACCTATTCACTGAAAATCGGGGAGGAGTATGTAAGAGAGGGAGGGACCGATGAATGGCCCGCCTGGGAGATCTATCCAACCACTCCATGGAACTATGGCCTGGTACTGGATGATTCCAATGTTGCCGGATCATTTGAATTTGTTCAAAAGGATTGGCCGGCTGATAATGTACCGTTCACTCACGATCATGTACCCATCGAGTTGATAGCTAACGGGAAACGAATTCCGCAATGGCAGATGGATTCCCTTAACCTGGTCGGATTACTGCAGGACAGTCCTGTGAAATCCGATCAGCCCGTTGAACAGATCACACTGATACCGATGGGAGCCGCACGGTTACGGATTTCATCCTTTCCCGTGATCGGCGAAGGAGAGGGTGCAAATGAGTGGAAGTGATCATAAATCGTTAATCCTTGCCTGAGGCAGGCAGGCTTGTTCTTACATCAAATTCAATGATTTAAATAACGAACAAGGAACGCTGATTAACGAATGATGAAGTTGATTTAAGTCCACAGGATTGGCGGATCGGGATACGACGTTGCGAGTAGATAAATCTCAAGCCGTTTCTGGTAGCAGATTTTTCGTTTTGATTTTTGCCGTTTTAAAAATCCCGATCACTCCCTGCAGGCCAACACTCATCACAACATTGATAAAAAACGCCAGGAATGCGACAAGCAGGAGAGCACCGCAGATTCCTGCCAGGATCATGTAAAGATTGAACTCGCCTTCAACATACAATGACCTTCTCAGCATCCCTTTCAAGCCAGCCATTCCCATGAAAGCACCCATGCCGATGCCTCCCACCAGGTGGGCCCAGAAGTGAATATTCGCCAGCTTCTGACTATAGAGCTTTGCCCCGTTCGTCACGATCGGGAAAAGAAGATAGACTGCAGCATAGAGTGTCATAGTAAGACCGACAAGTATTGCAACATGCACGTGCGGGCCAACCACCCACTGGGTGTTATGGAGGATCCTGTTCAACCCGACATCAGCCTGCATGATCCCTGCCGGCACTGCCAGTGCGAATCCCAGCAGTCCACCCAACAGAAACTTCAATTCATTGGTCATTTTTAACGGTCGTGCAGCCCAGAGAGTTGCCAGGGTGATGAAAAATGCAAGCCCCTGGGTGATGAGCTCAAATGCAGTAACCATCTCCCCGGAAATGACTTTCAGGAAAGCCGGCTGTGCCTGGTCGGAAAGCAAATGATGAGACCAGACTGTCCACGATACAATCAACTCAACCAGCAGAGCTGCACGGGCAATATTCTGCATGAACAAGGTTCTACCGGTGATCATTGTCGACAGAAGATACCAGGTTCCCGCAACGAAAATCAGAACCAACCCGTCGGCAATAAGATCCAGTCCCCACCAGAACCAGTTCTTGTACAATAAGGCATCAATGGCTGATTCCTTTAGATCAAATCCAAGGATGGATCCTATCATATAGACCAATATCAAAACACCGGTAAAAAGAATGATCGCCGTGTTCAGGGTCATATCAATGGTTCCCCGCGCTATCGCTGCAACAGGAAGGGATACACGGTGTTCCTTCTTCTCTTTCCTGAACAGGTTCCGGAGTCCGCTGTAGCCAATGGCTGAGGCAAACAGAGCCCCTCCGGGTTGTTTTTCCCATCCTTCAGGGGTGTAAACAATGGTTTTGAAAATATTAATTATAAAAAACACTGTACCCAGCATCACCATTGCAATCCCAAGTATAAAAAATGTACCACCCCATACACTGAATTGATCAAAATCAGCAGGCAACGGCCAGTAAAGCGTGTAAAGTGGAGCGTAATGGGATAAAAATCCTGCAAACCAGAAGACAAAGGTACCCATTGCCAGCAAACCCAAACTCCAGTTTGCCAGCTTGATACTGAAGAGTGGCTTTTTCATCTGAAGAGGAACCACGAAAAGAAATGCCCCGAAGACGAGGGCATAGGTGGAACCAAAGATACCAACAAGAGGGTGCGCTGTCATGATGGCAAAAAATTGGTTCCTGCTGATCAGGGGAATCGGTTCGATTTCATATATCCTCATGATCATCCCTTCAATGACAGCAAAACCATAATAGACCAATCCTACTACAACAAACCGGAGAACCAGTTTTTGCATTGGGGTCAGATTATCCGGCTTGAATAATCCTTCTTCTCCATGTAGCAATGTTTTGATGAAGCTCATGTTATTCGATTTAGAGAGTTAACAAACGTCTAACTGTCCACAGATCCTTCACATTCAAGAACCTTTACCGCATCTTTTTTTATCATAAACACCCCTCTGGGTCCGGAATACTCCGTGGATCGAATGGTATATACCCCCGGTTTGTCAAACCTCCAGAGAACGTCATTCTTATGTCCGGGAACAACCTGCATCTGGAAAACCATCGAATTGTCCTGCCGAAACACGCCAAATCCGTAAGTAAGATCCCTGGAGGTAACATCAAAAAGAACCAGGTCATTGCAGTCGATGATCAGTTCTTCCCAAGGAAGAGTAAATGCGTGATCCTCAACGATAATCTTGAATGTTTTATCAGGAACATAATCTGACCGGTGCAGATCCACAGGGACCCAGGGAATGGTATTAGAAGTCACAATATGAAGCGATACCCCGAGAACCGTTAGCATGCCCACAAAGGAATAAAAGAACCAGCTTTTAACAATCCCCGTTTTTGCAGGCTTTGTTACCTTGAAACCAAACCAGGCCACAAGAAGGATAATGACCGAACAATATAGGGTATACGCAATTGTTTGTCCGTTCAGGACCATTGTTGAATCAACCATTTTTTTTATTTGTTTATATGTTAGGAGTATTACTGCCAAAATATAAATAAAATACCACATAAAGGTAGTATATTAGTATAAAAAAAACAAAAATCGACTAATTATCGGTGAAATTTGCGATGGATGTGGTTTTCAGGACACTGATGATTCTTTCCCTGGATTCCTGCCATGCATTGTGCAGGGCACAGGGATTATCAAAGGGACACTCTTCGAAATTGAGGAAACAGGTATTGAATGCATCCAGTCCCTCCACAGAATCAATGACATCTGCAACAAAGATCTCTTTCGGATCTTTATTGAACTCGAATCCTCCGTTTCTGCCTCTGTGGCTTTTAATATATCCGTTTTTTGAAAGGGTTGTAAGCAGTTGCCGAAGGTATTGTAATGGAATACCAAGCCGGTCATGGAGGTAGGAACCGGAATAGATCTCTTTTTTTTCGGATGCCATGAGGTGAAGGATTTTCAGGGCATACAGGGTTGTTTTGCTTAAGATCATAAAATGCTATAAACACATATCATTTAACAATTAAAAGGAGGGAAATGTAATATCATGCAGATGCATTTTTCATTTCCCTCCGATCGATACTATCTGTCTATTCTATAAATCCACGGTTTCTAAGCAGTGCTTCAATGCTTGGGTCTTTGCCCCTGAAATTTCTATAGAGAACAGCAGGGTCGTCTGATCGTCCTTTAGACAGCACGTGTTCGCGGAACCTGGCGGCGATCTCTTTATTGAAAATATCACCACTCTCTTTGAATGCTTCGAATGCATCGGAATCGAGTTGTTCTGACCAGCTATAGGAATAGTATCCTGCTGAATAACCTCCGATGACGTGGCTGAAGTAGGTAGTACGGTACCGTGGAATGATCTCGTCGATCAATCCGTACTTATCCATCGCTTCTTTCTCAAAAGTCAGTACATCTTCCAGGGAGGGTTCGGTCAGGCTGTGGTATTCCATATCGAGCAATGACGCGGCAATGTATTCAACGGTAATGAAACCCTGGTTGAAATTGGCAGCAGCTTTCAGCTTTTCAACAATTTCTGCAGGAATTACTTCTCCGGTTTGATAATGTTTTGCATACATGTTCAGTACTTCCGGTTCAAGAACCCAGTGCTCCATGATCTGGCTGGGCAGTTCAACGAAATCTCGGGGTACTCCCCTCAGCCCTTCGTAGGGAACATCGGTGAACAGGCCATGCAGTGCATGTCCGAATTCATGGAACATGGTACTGACTTCTTCGAAGTTAAGCAGGGCCGGGCCATCTCCTGTTGGCCTGGAAAAGTTACCGACGATGCAAACCACAGGTGTAATTTTCTTACCATTCTCATACCGGCCGCTGCGGAAACTGGTAGTCCAGGCACCCACCCGTTTTCCTGGTCTGGGATGCCAGTCGGTATAAAGTACACCAAGGTGAGAGCCGTCGTTATCGAACACTTCAAAACATTGGATTTCGGGATGGTATTTGGGAATATCGGTCAGTTCCTTGAAGGTTATTCCATAAAGTTTGGTTGCCAGGTCGAACATGCCCTGCTGGACATTTGGCAGGGCCAAATAGGGTCGAACCATCTCATCGTCGAGGTCATATTTTTCTTTTCTTATTTTTTCGGTATAATACCACCAATCCCAGCTTGCCAGTTTAAAATCATCACCTTCTTCATCAATGATCGCCTGTTGTGCAGCGGCTTCCTGTTTGGCTACCAGTAGGGCAGCTTCCCAGACCTGTTCCAGGAAATTGAAGACCGTTTCGGGATCTTTAGCCATGTTTTGTTCCAGGACAAAGTGGGCATGACTGTCATACCCCAGCAGTTGGGCTCTC
This sequence comes from uncultured Rikenellaceae bacterium, assembly GCA_964481765.1. Lineage (GTDB taxonomy): Bacteria > Bacteroidota > Bacteroidia > Bacteroidales > VadinHA17. The sequence goes on from CAYZVJ010000014.1 coordinate 27,341, forward strand.
CTGACGCGCAGATTAATGATCCCTTTAAATATCTCTTTGTTATCGTATTCGTTGTTGTTGTTTCCGCGCATGAAGTAGGCACGGTAAATCTTTTCCCTGAGACCTCTCTTTTCGGAGTATTGCAGGAAGGGTATCCAGCTTGGTTTCTGCAGAGTAAACACCCAGCCGGTGGTATCAAAGTTTGCAGCAGCTTCTGCTGCGGACTGTATTACCCCTTCGGGCAAACCGGCAAGATCTGCTTCATCCGACAGGTAAAGCTTGAAATCGTTGGTTTCAGCAAGCAGGTTATCGCCGAATTGTACACTGAGTGAAGAGAGGCGTTGATTAATCTCCTTGAGTTCCTCTTTCTTATCTTCCGGAAGATCGGCACCACTTCGAATGAAGTTCTTATAGGTTCTTTCCAACAAGGTCATCTGCGGTTTGGTCAGGTTCATTGATTCCCTGTTTTCCCATACTGCCTTAACGCGATCAAATACCCTGGGATCAAGTGTTATTTTGTCCTGATGTTCTGTTAGCAAGGGAGCAACTTCGCGGTTTACCGCCTGCAGTTCCGGTGTTGTGTTTGCGCTGTTAACCGGGTAAAATGCTCCGGCTACCTTATCAAGGAGCCTTCCACTCCTGTCTGCAGCAGCGATGGTATTTTCGAAATCGGGTTCTTCCTCGTTACTGAGGATCGCTTCCATTTCAGCCAGTTGCTCCTCCATCCCTTTCTTGAATGCAGGCAGGTAATGCTCGGGTTTGATCTCGTCAAACGGAGGAACCTGGAAAGGAGTTTCCCACTCCGTAAAAAATGGATTCATCTCTGATTCTTGTTTTGGGTTACAGGCCGTAAGGATGATCAACAGGGCCAGAATAATAAATACTATTTTTTTCATGGTTTTAGATTGTTTGATTTGTATTGAGGTTAGCTCTTATGTTAGCAGGATCAATTGGTGTTGAGAGCATAAATGTACATTATCGGAAGGAAGTTTGCAATGATCGGCAGAAGATAATGGTATGTTTTACACCAGTGAAATGTTGTATTAACTCAGAAAATTTTCAATTCACTTGAAAAACCATTATTTTGTCAATGATTCTGAATCTGATATCAGCCTGAATTATATGAATACAACGCTTAACAAAATCGGCTTCGATAATGAAAAATACCTGAAGGAACAGACGGCAGCTATTCTGGAACGGGTCGATCAATTCAATGGCCGGTTGTATCTTGAGTTTGGCGGCAAGATCCTGTATGATTACCATGCTGCCCGGGTACTGCCTGGCTTTGATTCAAATGTAAAGATGCGGCTTCTGCAGAAACTGAAAGATAAGGCTGATGTGATATTATGCATTCATGCAGGTGCTATTGAGCGGAAGAAAATGCGTGCTGATTTTGGCATTACCTATGATGTTGATGCTTTAAAGACCATTGATGATTTCAGAAAATGGGGAATAGAGGTCAAAGCCATTGTGATTACCCGCTACCGGGATCAACCGGCTGCCAGGTCGTTCAAAAACAAGTTGGAGAGAAATGGGATGACCGTATACACTCACCATTTTACGAAAGGATACCCAACCGATGTAGATACCATTGTCAGTGATGAGGGATATGGTGCAAATGAGGTGATCCGGACAGACAAGCCGATTGTTGTGGTTACCGGACCCGGACCGGGAAGTGGGAAACTTGCCACTTGCCTAAGCAACTTATACCATGATTATAAACAGGGCATAAAGGCCGGATATGCGAAATTTGAAACCTTTCCCATATGGGATCTTCCACTGAATCATACGGTTAATATTGCATATGAAGCAGCGACCGTGGATTTGAAGGATGTGGTAGAGATCGACCACCATCACCTCGTAGCCTATAATATCAGCGTGGTGAACTACAATCGTGATATTGAAGCGTTCCCCCTGTTGCAACGGATTATTGAAAAGATTACCAGGAAAGAATCGGTCTATAAATCACCCACCGATATGGGAGTAAACCGTGCCAGTTCCGGGATTGTATCAGACAGCATTATCCGGGAAGCCTCCCACCAGGAGATCATCCGGCGCTATTTTCGATGTGCATGCGAATATGTCATGGGCCTTATCGATAAGGATACATTGTCCAGGGCGGAAATGATCATGAAAAAGGTGGAAGCGAAAGTTGAAGACAGAAGGGTCGTGATTCCTGCGCAAGAAGCTGCCAGGGAAGCCATGGAATCAGGCAAAGGACACAATGGCGTTTTTTGTGGTGCGGCCATTGAGTTGAGTGATGGAACGATCATCAAAGGGAAGAATTCACCGCTCATGCATTCCTCATCCAGTCTGATCTTAAATGCTATAAAGTACCTGGCGAACCTTCCGGACGATTTACACATCCTGCCCAAAAATATGATCGACTCGATCGCTTATTTGAAAGGTGATGTTCTTTCCAGGGAAAGGCTGAGTTTGAATCTTGATGAAACATTGATTGTTCTTGGGATCAGTGCCCTGACCAACCCGGATGTAGAAAAGGCAGCGGAGTGCTTAAAGAACTTGAAAAATTGTGAGGTTCATCTTACCCACATGCCCACTCCGGGTGATGAAGCGGGGTTGCGTAAGTTACAGGTAAATCTGACCTGTGATCCTCAGTTTCCTTCTCAAAGCCTGTTCTCCCGCGGTTAGCGTGGGGCTGTGTCAGAACTGCTTTTCAGTTCAACTTTGTTTCCTGAAAAATGTGATTCACTCATATTTAAGTATCCTTGCCGGATTTATCCGGGCTGCCTTGAAGGTCTGAGAACTTATTGTGACAAATCCTACGACAAAGACAATAAGCACTCCGATTACGATTAATCCTGCCCCGAAAGAAACATGATTGGCAAGGTATTGTAGCCACAGATTATTGATAAGGTATGCAATCGGGCCTCCTATGCACGCTGCAATCAGCATCATAATCAGGTAAGACCTGGTAACCAGTGTCATGATATTGGTGGCATTTGCTCCAAGTGCTTTTCGTATGCCAATCTCTTTCAGCCGGGTTTGAATGCTGTAGGTTGCCATTCCCAGCAATCCGAAACCGGCAATAACAATAGCCAGGATGGCAGCAAAGCCGACCGTGTAGAGAATGTCTTCAAAGAATGAGTAATATTCCCGGATTTCTGCATCCAGGAAATCCCCTTCCATTTCATGATAGGGATCGATCTCGTTCCATTGCTTTTTGATTTTATCAACGGTCATAACCATATTCCCGGAATGTACCCGGAAAACGGCATACCTGCAATTTCCCGGATTATGCAACAGAAGGAGCGGTTTTAACGGCATAAACAGTGCACCATAGTAATAATCTTTGACAACTCCGATTACTTCCACCAGGGTTGAATCCCAGCAGATGAATGAAGTCCCAACCGCCTCAAGAGGGGTTCCCAGGTTAAAATGTTCAACCGTCTTTTCATTAATGATTACAAAATTATTATTTTCATCGCTCAGATCATCCGGGAAAGTTTTTCCTGCTAACAGTTCCAATCCCATTGCTTCAACATAGTGCTTATCAGTATAAAAGCAATTGGCTGGATACTTCTCGTCTTCTTTGTTTATCCTCAGGTCCACATCACGAAAATTACCAGTTCCCGGGACATGTGATGCAGCTGATATGTATTCGATTTCCGGAATCCGGCTATACTGGTTTTTCACTTTTCCCAGGTCATGCCCCCTCATGTAGAGACTAAATACTATATCCCGGTCGAAACCCATTTCTGCATTGATCATAAAATTCATCTGTTTAAAGATCAGGAGAATGGATATGATGAACACCAGGGAGAAAACAAACTGTGTAATCAGCAGTATCTTGCGCAGGGTCAGCTTGCTGAAAAACCGGATGTTGGCAATGCCTTTCAGTACATTCACCGGTCTGAAAGCAGAGATCACGACGGATGGCAGGATTCCCGACAGAAATCCGGTAAGCAGGGCAAAAACCAGGAACCAGATGTATACCGTTACATTCTGTTCAGGACGAATCTCGAGCAACGACATCATTTTCATCCCGGAGAAACCGGGCAGGAGCAGCTGAAGCAGGGCATAGGCAACAACAAGGGAAAAAAGTGAAATCAGGATTGCCTCAACCAGAAACTGGGTGATGACCTGTTTTCTTTGAGCGCCCACTGTTTTTCGGACACCCACTTCCCTGGCACGCATCAGTGAACGGGCAATGGAAAGACTGGTGTAGTTGAATGCAGCAGAAATGATAATGACCAGGGCAAGACCTCCCATAAACAGGATGAATACCTTGGGTAAAAAGAATCCCATTTCGTTGGCCAGCAACGGTCCCGGGACTATCTTTTTCAAAGGTTGCAGGTAAAAGGAAACATTGCATTCATCATCATCCTTGTATTGCTCTATGCTGATCTCATCAAGGGCACGCTGAATGTCATCAAGATCGGCACTCTGATAAACCAGAAGATAAACGTGATTGCTCCAGTAGTTCGTCCAGTCGTGCGCTGTAACGGTTCGTTCTTCCTTTGTCTGGATTGCTTCCAGGGTAGCAGCGGAGATCAGGGCTTCAAATTGGATGCTTGATTTCTGTTTCGTCTGCTCAACGATCCCGGTAATTAAGAAATCTCCCACACTGTCGATCTGTAAAAATTTACCCATCGGATCATCATCACCAAAAAACTTCTTTGCTACCTCTTCTTTTAAAACCACTGTATATGGTTCTTTCAAAACATCTTCCGGCATTCCGTTCTTCAAAGGAAAATCGAATACCTCAAAGAAATTTTCACTGGCATATAGCCCGTTTATCTCAATCAAGTTTTCATCCTTTCTTGCTTCCCCCAAAAAGGAATTGTTTAAGATCACCGCTTTTTCTACAAAGGGGTAATTGTTTGCCAGTTCGTAACCGAGGGGGAACGTGGTGGATGCATATTTCAGGGAAACATGGCTGAGACTATCAATCGTTTGGATCCTGTATATCCGGTCTTTTTTAGTTTGGAATTGATCATAGGATAATTGATCCACTATAACAACAATGATCAACATGCATACAGACATGCTGAGTGAGAGGCCAAAAATGTTAAGCAGTGAAAACCGCTTGTTGCGCATGATGTTCCGAAAGGCAGTGAGCAGATAGTTTCTGATCATGATTGTTTCTCTGTTTGAGTTGAAAATTACAAAATTTCAGGCTACCGGTTTATGGTCCGTCCCTAAATTTTATCAACTTGCATGCCATTATGCATAAGTGAAAGATAACCAAATAACTAACAAAAAGAATGTTTCTTCTTAGGTGTATCATACCGCACAATCCTGTTCAGAATTGAACGATTCAACGTGGTAAAACATGCTTTCATTTCACGCTTATGTAACTTTTTATTGAATTCCAGGTCATACTTCATGAATGTCTGTCAGCTATTTAAAGGAAGACAGTAAAATACTTCAAGATGTGTTATAGCAGTTCAAAAAAAACCTACCTTCATCTTCATAAAATTGTACTACTATGAAAAAGATTCTTTTCCTGTTTATTGTTTTTCAGCTTCTTCAGGGTTGTAAAACCGTTGAAACCGACCTGATCAGTGAACGAATTGCCAGTGTAGAATCGGGTCTTCTTCCCGCTGTGATTACCAATGAAGATACGCTTGGCGGATTGAACATTTATGAGCGGATGGACTATTACAACGTACCTGGTGTCAGCATTGCTGTAATCAACCAGGGAGAGATCGAGTGGGCCAAAGGCTATGGTTATCTTACGATTGACAGTTTGAAACAAATAGATCCTTCCACCCGGTTTCAGGCAGCTTCCATCAGTAAACCGGTTGCAGCTGCAGCAGCTCTCACCTTTGTTGAGGAAGGATTGTTGGACCTGGACCGGGATGTGAACCAGTATTTAACAAGCTGGAAGGTTCCTGAAAATGAATTTACCACGGATGAGAAGGTAACCCTGCGAAGGTTGTTATCCCACACAGCCGGGCTTACCGTTCATGGATTCGGCGGATATGCTTTTAATGAAGCGATTCCATCTACTGTTCAGGTTTTGAATGGCGAAGAACCGGCCAATTCCGATCCGGTTATACCCGATACGATACCTGGCTCAATATTCCGTTATTCAGGCGGTGGTTTTACCGTTATGCAATTGTTGCTCTGTGATGTTGCCAGCCGGTCTTTTCCTGAAATCGTTGAGGAACGGGTTCTTTCTAAAATCGGAATGGATAACAGTACATATGTTCAGCCCCTTCCGGAGAAGATCGCTCCCTATGCAGCCATTGCTCATCGCAGCGATGGAAGCCCAGTTGAAGGGAACTGGCATATTTACCCTGAAATGGCAGCTGCCGGATTATGGACTACCCCAACCGACCTTGCGAAATTTGCCATCGAATTGTATGAATCACTGAATGGTACTTCGAACAAAGTGCTTTCTCAGGAATTGGTTACACAAATGCTTACTGAAGAGAAGGATGGATATGGATTAGGATTGGGTTTAGGAGGAGAAAATGATTCAATATGGTTTGGACATGGCGGTTCTAATGAAGGATTCAAGTGCAACATGATGCTTTATACAAAACTTGGTATGGGGGCTGTGATCATGACCAATGGAGACCAGGGAGGCATGCTGACGATGGAGATTTTCCGAAGCCTGTCTGAAACCTATAAATGGAATATGTATAAACCGGTGTTCCGGGAAATCATCCATCCCGGCAGAGAGGTGTTAGATGAATATACCGGGACCTACGAATTTGAACCGGGTTATTCGGCGACAATCACGGTATCAAATAATTCACTGATTCTGAAACAGCTCTGGGATGGTGGTGAGTTCCCGTTCTACCCCGAGAAGAGAGATACCCTATTCAGTAAAAGAAGCAATGATAATCTGGTATTCAGGCGAAATGAAGAAGGTGAGATTATTGAACTGGAGATTGCAGGGATGTGGACTGCCACGAAGATACAGGAAAATCTGGAATAACAATTGATATAATAAAGTTCAAAGAACCAATAGTAATTCCTGCAAATTCCAAATATCAAAAAGCAATAAGCAAATAAATTCCAATATTCAAAAAACAATGGTTGAAGATCTGTTGGAACCTGGAAATTGAATATTATTTGTGAATTGTGATTTGTAATTTGTGATTTATTGGAGAACCTGTTTTTTCATCTTCCGGACTGACCATCCTTCTTTCCTTCAGCTCTATTATCAAAGAACCTGGTGGTAGGATAAGCAAAATCAATATCTGAACATGCAGCAAACTGTTTCAATATTTCTTCCCACAAAACCTCTTCACTTCCCCGGCGGTTTCGAATCTGGCAGAGATACCGGATGGTAAGCAACACACCGAATTCCTTCACTTTGGTATAGACGATGGGTGTCAGGTGTTTATAATGGATCATGAATCGTCTGCTTGCCTCCTTAATCTCCCTTTCCATCGTTTCACTCAACTTTTCAGCATGTGCATGGATGATCTCGGTAAGGATTTTTTTTGCTTTCAGCCAGTTGCTTTCGAATGTAATCAATACGGGGATCTCGTTCCAGATGTAGTTAAATCCTCCATGAAAATTTGCCAGTGCAGTGATGAATATTTTACCGTTTGGAATATGAACGATTCTCCCGGTAGTTTGATCAGCTTCTACCCAATTGCCCATTTCCAGCAGGGTGAACCGGAATACATGAATATCGATTACATCTCCGGCATAGTTCTCTATTTCAATTCGATCTCCAATTCTAAATGGTTTACGAACCATGATAAAGATCCAGCCGGCAAGGTTTGCCAAAAGATCTTTCAGTGCAATGGCGATACCTGCCGATAGCAGCCCCAGGAAGGTTCCAATGCTTTTAAACCGTTCTATCCATACAAATCCCAGCGCAAAAAGGAGGATGAATATCAGGGTATAGGTGGTGTTTCTTCTCCAGTGGTAACGGGTTCGGACATTATCCGATTTTTGCCATAGGATCTTGATGATGATGAATCGAATTATCCAGAGCACCAGGAAAATGCAGAGGGTTGTGATGATTTTCTCAAGCAGATCCGGTGATAAACCTGTAAATCGTTGAAGATTGTCAAGCCATGTTTTCATTGATAAGGAGTTTGATAAAATGATTATACTTCCTTGATGTTTTGATCCGTTATTTCACCCTGAGGATTATCTGTTTTCTCTTCATCCTTTTTCCTTGGTGAAATAAAAAGCCATTATTCCGAGAATGTCAGAGAAGGTACTTCCGTAGATCATGAACTCCCGTTTGTCAGGCTGCAAATTCACCACACTGGGAATGATAATTGCACTGCTCATGATCGAGAGCGGAATAGCATATAATAATGCCTTATGCAGTGATAGATCCAGGTATATAGACATAATAGCAGCAATACCTGCAGCAGAGAGTGCCAGGGATAGAAAAGCCAGGGTAAAGGCTTTCCATATAATGGGCCATTTATCACGCCTAAGTTCCAGGTCAAGTGCAGCTTCCAGCACGATCAGGATCAGTCCGGCAATACCCAGGACTTCAAGTGCAGGTTGAAGGTTTATCTTTTGATAGCCCAGGACATTGAGTCCTGCAGATACCAGAATCCCCAGTAAAAGCAACATAAGAACGCTGGGGATATTGGTTTTTTTTGCAGCAAGGTTGAAAAAATAAGAAAGCACAACCACCAGGGAGGCTCCGATAATGAAACCATAGGAATTGAATTCTGTCATGGTGTAAGAAAAGATGGATTACTCAAAAGTAAGGAATAAAATGATCCAATGGTACAGCCCGGACATGGTGAGGTATATTCACTGGAGCCTGCAGGAATCATTTCATCGTTCGATTAATTTATGCAGGAGTTCCCTGACCTGGTCAACCGATTCGATATAAAACCGTGCCCGGGTGGTTTTGGTACCGACTTTTATGGTATAGGCATTCTCCGGCATTGCATCAAACGTATATTCATCGGTCCAGTCATCGCCGATAGCGAGAATAAAATCATGGTTTTCATCCCCGATTTTATGCAGGGCTGCTCTTCCTTTATTTACGCCGGAGTATTTTATTTCCAGGACTTTATCTCCATCCATGATTTCAAGATTCAGGTTGGAGGTTAATACATGGAGTGCATCCTTCAGTTCCCATGCCCGTTGAATTCCCAGATCAGGGTCTGCCTTTCGGTAATGCCAGACCAGGGAAAAGTTTTTTTCCTCAATGAACGAACCCGGTGTCTGGTCGACATAAAATTCCAGGAGGGGGCGAACCGAATCCATCCACTCGTTGTTTATTTGCTCCATCATATGCCATTCATTTCCGGGTTCTCTGAGCCAGACGCCATGTTCGGCAATGAAGTGTATATTCCAGTTGGGGTCGAACCATCTGCTAAGTGTTTCCTTATCGCGACCGCTGATAATGATCAGGCGGTTCTTTTTTTCGGATGAAAGTTTCTTCAGGATCCGGTACAATTCTTCATCCGGCTTTGCATCCTCCGGATTTTTTTTAAACCAGGCCAGTGTTCCATCATAGTCGAGGAAAAGAATCCTGTTTTTTGCTTTTTTAAAGGTTTGTGCAATCTGATTCATACTGGTACCGGTTATTTTCCGGGTCAGGATGGTCTCCTGGATCTCTTTCACCCCTTCCAGTCCCTTGATAAATTCCCGTGCCCACCGGTCAACGTTGTATCGTTGAAGCCGTTCCTGCATGACTTCGTTTCTTCTTATCTGCTCATCTTCAGGCATTTCAATGGCTTCAGTAATGGCATTTACCACCTCATCCAGGTTATTTGGATTGGTGATGATGGATTCATGGAGTTCTTTGGCTGCACCAGCCATTTCGCTGAGGATCAAGACACCTCTTCCATCTGCACAGGATGCAATGAATCGCTTTGCAATCAGGTTCATACCGTCCCGGATTGGCAAAATCAGTGCAATATCAGTCAGGGCATACAGGTAATTCACCTCATCAAGCGTGAATTCCCGGTTAAGATACCATACAGGCATCCAGTTTATGGTTCCGTAGTTCCCGTTAATCCGTCCCACCAGTTCGTCAACCTGTCGTTTCAACTCGTCGTATATTTCTCCTGTCTCCCCGGTTGGAACTGCGATCAGGATTAACAGTACCTTTTCAAGGTATTTTGGATGCTTTTGAAGGAACAGTTCAAATGCCTGTAACCGGTTAACCATGCCTTTGGTATAATCAAGCCGGCCTTCCGAGAGGATCAGTTTTTTCCCTTTGTTCTGATTCATATACTTCTCCAGCTCTTTTCGGATAACCGATCTCTGTCTGTCTGTACCTTCCCTGATTTTCAAGGCTCCTTTCCGGAATTTATCGAAATCAATACCCCTTGGAAAGGCATCCACTTTCAGGGTTCGGTCATCAATCCGGATCTGGTTAAAGATTGTATCATGTCCCAGAATGCGCCGGACACAACTGAGAAAATGCCTGACATAATCGTAGGTGTGAAATCCTATCAAATCTGCACCCAGTATTCCTTCAAGGATCTCACTACGCCAGGGCAGCAACCTGAAGATCTCAAAGGAAGGAAAGGGGATGTGTATAAATAACCCTATTGAGACTGCCGGTTTTTGTGACCGGATAAGCTGGGGCAACAGGGTCAGGTGGTAATCGTGGATCCAGAGAATATCCCCATCCCGGATTACTTCAGCAATCTTTTCAGCAATCAACCGGTTGATCTTTTGATACGCTGCCCACTGTTCATTTATATACGTAACATTCTGTGTGAAATAATGGAAAAGGGGCCATAGGGTATTCTTGACAAATCCATGAAGATAATTGTTTTGATCGGCAGGATCAGGAAAAACCGGAAGGCAACGGTAGTCTTTTTGGAGCTGGTTATCAAGTCGTTCCTTTTCCTCAGGAGAGAATGAATAATTTTCCACACCCGTAAGACCGATCCAGTGTGTATCGTAACTTTCATAAAAATCTGTCAGTCCGGCTTTTTCTCTTTCTTCACCCACATGAATTTGAAATTTATTCTTTATCTTTCGAATTTCTATCGGTAATTGATTGGCTATCACGAACAATCTCTTCATAAGAAAAATCTTTTTACCATTTTTTTCAGGAGAATCTGTTTCCTCCTGTTGTTTTTTTGAAAGGTTTCATAAAATTAAATACCTTCCCGGTTAAAACAAGGTTAAAACAGATAAAGTTGGGAAAATAATGAATTTTGATGCTGTTATTTTTGATCTCGATGGAGTCATCACCCAGACTGCACTGGTGCATGGTTCAGCATGGAAAAGGATGTTTGACGATTACCTCAGGGAGCGTGAGCAGAAATATGGTGAACCGTTCAGGGAGTTTACCCATGGGGATGACTACCTTCCGTTTGTTGATGGTAAACCACGGTACAAAGGTGTTGCATCCTTTCTTGAGTCACGCGCCATAGATCTTCCATTTGGCGATCCGGGTGATTCACCTGAATTAGAAACAATATGTGGTTTGGGAAACCGGAAAAATAAGTTTTTCAATGAAGTGCTGGATACGGAAGGTGTGAAAGTATATGATACAAGCGTTGAACTCATTACGAAGCTTAAGGATAAGGGGATCCGGATTGGCGTAGCGTCTTCCAGTAAAAACTGCAAACCGGTACTTGAGGCTACCGGTCTGCTTCACCTGTTTGAAACCCGGATTGATGGAGTTGTATCTGCTGAAAGAGGATTAAAGGGGAAACCGGAACCTGATATTTTCACTACGGCCTGTGATGAACTGGGTGTAGCGTATCACCGGTCGGTCGTTGTGGAAGATGCCGTATCGGGTGTACAGGCAGGATACAGGGGAAATTTCGGCTTTGTACTGGGGATTGCCAGGGAGAATAATATACGGGATTTATATGCCAATGGTGCTGACCGGGTGGTAACCGATCTGGGAGAAATTTCCCTTGAGGAGATCAATAATTGGTTCGTGGAAGGGTTGGAAAGGAGTAGCTGGTCACTTACCTATTATGATTATAATATGGAGAGGGAACGTTCAAGAGAAGCATTACTGGCGATCGGGAACGGTTTTTTTGGTACACGCGGGGCGATGGAGGATAGCAGGGCAAACCAGGTGAATTATCCCGGCACCTATGTTGCCGGTTTATACAACAGGCTGAAATCCAAGGTGGGAGACAGGGAGGTTGAGAATGAGGATTTTGTTAATATTCCCAATTGGCTTCCCATACAGTTCAGGATCGATAATGGTGAGTGGTTCGGTTTTACTCCTGATCCATCCTTTGCAATCGATAGTATTACCAGGTATCTGGATTTCAGGTCGGGAGAACTAACCCGCGAATTGATCATAACCGATTTGGAGGGGAGAAAAACATGGATACGCTCCTCCCGTTTTGCAAGCATGAATGATCCACATAAGGCAGGGATTCGCTATACCATTAAACCATTGAATTATAATGGGAGGATTAGCATCTCATCTGAATTGAATGGAGATCATATCAATGCCGGAGTGGAACGTTACAGGCAACTGAACCAGAAACACCTGGAGCCACTTGAGCAATTCTCTGAAGACAATAAAGACTTCCTGGTTGTAAAAACAACCGGGTCAAATGTGACGATTGCTGAAGCAGCCAGATATCTGCTACATCTTCCTGATGGTTTGAAGGTCGCTGAATCCCGGAGAGAAACCGGAGAAGGCTGGATTAGATCCTTTTTTTCGTTCGATCTGAATAAGGATCAGGAAATATCCCTTGAAAAACTGGTGGTAATCTATACATCAGATTATATGGGTGTGAAAGAGCCGCTGGAGAGTGCAAAAAACGCCCTGATTTCTTTTCCCGGTTACAGGGAAGAATTACAGCATTCGGCAGATGCCTGGCAAAAAATTTGGAAAGAGACCGATATCAGGATTGATGGCGACCGGTGTGCCCAAAAAATCATTCGGTTACACCTGTACCATTCGATGGTTACAGCATCTCCTCATCATGTTCACCTCGATGCCGGGATTCCTCCAAGGGGACTGCATGGCGAAGCATATCGGGGGCATATTTTCTGGGATGAACTCTATATTCTTCCAATCTATACCATTCATTTCCCGGAGGTTGTACGATCTGTGCTGATGTACCGGTACAAACGTCTTGATAAAGCCAGAGAATACGCCAGGGAGCATGGATACAAAGGAGCCATGTTCCCCTGGCAGAGTGGCAGTGATGGGAGGGAAGAGACACAAATTATTCACCTGAACCCGGTTTCCGGAGAGTGGGGTGATGATTACAGTTCATTGCAGCGGCATGTTTCACTGGCTATCGCTTATAATATCTGGACCTATTACTCGATAACAGACGACCAGGAGTTTATGACCCGGTATGGTGCGGAAATATTCCTCGAGATTTGCCGTTTCTGGGCAAGTAAAAGCGAATGGGATGATGGGGAACAAAAGTACCATATCGACCGGGTGATGGGTCCGGATGAATTCCATGAGAAATACCCGGGGGCGGACCGGGGAGGAGTGAAGGATAATGCCTATACCAACCTGATGGTCACCTGGGCTTTCGATAAAGCCTTCCGGATTGTTGAACGCTTCTCTCCGGGCGAACGACAAGCGATGATGGATGCAATCGGTTTGACCAATTCTGAGATCAGCCAATGGAAAAAAATAGCAAAAAACCTGGCACTGGAAATCTCTCCGGATGGGATCATTGAACAGTTTAGCGGATACTTCGATCTGATGGAGCTTGATTGGGATAATTACCGGCAGCAATATGGCGATATTCATCGTATGGACCGGATACTGAAAGCAGAAAACAAATCACCGGACGACTTCAAAGTGTCAAAACAAGCTGATCTGCTCATGATCTTTTATAATCTGGACGAGCGTGAGGTTACTGCACTTGTTGAAACATTGGGCTATACACTACCAAAAGACTACCTGAAAAGAAATCTGGATTACTACCTGGCAAGAACTTCTCATGGATCAACATTAAGCCGTGTGGTTCATGCCCACCTGGCCTCTAAAACGGGAGACCGCTCCATGGGATGGAAATTATTCATGGAGGCATTGCAGAGTGATCTGGTCGATATCCAGGGCGGTACAACCGGTGAGGGAATTCATTGCGGGGTAATGGCCGGTACTGTATATTCGGTTCTTAAGACATTCTGTGGACTTGACCTTTCAGGAGGGCTGCCCGAAATCTGTCCTGACCTGCCTGCCTGCTGGAACAGTGTGCATTTCAGTTTCCGGTTCAAAGAGACGAAATATCAGGTCGACCTGAGCAGGGATAAAGTTGAAATTTCAGCTCAGAAAGATGGAGATGAAAAGATTAACATCCATCTTTGTGGGGAAAAATATGAGTTACAAAGTAACCAGAAGGTGGTTATACGAATGAATAATTAAATCAGGGAACATGTTAGGCGATATATTGTTGATCAATGACATGCACAAGGATGCTGCAAAGGTCATCCGGGAATATGTGCAAAAAGACCTGAAAAAGAAAGGAAAGCGATGCCGCTATATTGTTGGTATCTCCGGAGAATCGGGATCGGGGAAATCCGAACTGGCACATGCACTGGGACAACTCCTGAAACAGGATAAAATCCGTGTGAAGGTCATTCATACCGATAACTATTACAAAATTCAACCCCTGTTAAGGGAGGAATGGCGAAGGAATAAAGGATTTGATAAAATTGGCCTGGATGAATA
>CAYZVJ010000015.1:0-41338 GCA_964481765.1 uncultured Rikenellaceae bacterium
TTTTACGGATACCGATCTCTTTCGTTCTTTTTTCAGCCAGGAAGGAAGAGAGTCCATATAACCCCAGGCAGGAAAGGAAAATGGCAAGGAAGGCAAAGAGGGTGTAAAGTGTTCGTAATTTCTGCTCTGACGTATAAAGGTTCTCGTACTCGCGGTTAATGAACTGGAAATCCATCGGGAAGAATGGATTGATCTGTTTTGCCACTTTCTCAATATTTTTTATTGTACCCTGCACATTCTGTCCGTCAATGCGAATGTATATGTAGCCAAAAACCCTTGGCTCTAAATACATGCACAGTGGCTCAATCTCCTTATGCGCCGATTTATAATTGAAGTCCTTCGTAATCCCAATGATCTTTCCGTCCCTGCCCCACAACGTGAACCGTTTTCCAACCGGATCTTCCATTCCCATCTGCCGAATGGCCGCTTCGTTCAGGATAAAATCGCCCGAATCGGAAGGATGGTCAAGGCTGAAGTTTCTTCCGGCTGCCATTTCGATACCGAAGGTTGGTATGTAATCGTGATCTACGATAAACCGGTGGATCAATACCCTGGTCTGCTCATTTTTGCCCTCCCAATCGATTCCGGAAGTCGAAGCTACATTGTAGGTCGGCAGGTCGGAACAATAGGTTATGCTTTGAATACCCGGGTATTTCAAGAGTTCCTGTTTAAATGTGAAATAGTCACTATAGAGGTTTCCCCTGACGCGACTGTATAAAACATGCTCCTTTTCCAGGCCAAGATTGATGTTTTGAATGTAGGTGAGCTGATTATAAACAATCCCGGTACAAATAATCATCATGATGGCTATGGAAAATTGAACAGTGACCAGGATTCTTCTGAAAGCTGCCGGACCGGCTTTGATCTCCCCTTTCATTATTTGAACCGGGTTATACGAGGAGAGGAACAGGGAAGGGTATCCTCCAGAGATCAATCCTGTAAAAATGACCAGAATGATCATCCCTATGGCGAATTGTTGATCTGAATAATCAACGGATACCTCTTTCCCGGTGAAATGATTGAATGCAGGCAGGACAAGTTCCACAAGTAGCATAGCGATCAGGTAAGAAAATATGACGAGAGTAAAAGATTCTCCCATGAACTGCCGGATCAACTGAGGTCGCTTTGCCCCATGCACTTTTCGAATCCCCACTTCAAGTGCCCGCCGGGTTGACCGCGCAGTCGACAGGTTGATGTAATTGATGATTGCAATCAGAATAATTAAGATGCCAATGATGTAGAAGATCTTTATGTATTGGTATGTGGGTTCCGTATGGGAGTATACATCAATATCAAAATCGGAGTGTAAATGAACTTCAGACAGGGGTTGTAACCAGAAATTGGTCGTTGTGGTCAGGTCATTTTCCTGCATGTACTGATCGAACCTGGGTGCCAGCGTCCGGTAATCAACTCCTTCCTGCAGAAGAGCATACCCGTAATAGTAATTGTTATTCCATCCAATATAGTATCCCAGCTTTTCCAGCCTATCGAAATTTCCGAGAAAATCAAATTGCAGGTGAGAATTGGCCGGAATATCTTCCAGTACACCGGTAATAGTAAAAGCTACTTCTCTATTGACATAAATGGTTTTTCCAATAGGATCTTCATTCCCGAAATATTTTTTTGCGATGCGCTCTGTAATTAAAAGCGAATTGATATCGGGAAATGGATTCTCAGCCGATCCTTCAACAAAAGGGTAGGAGAAGAGTTTGAAGAACTCTTTGTCAGCAAAAGCAAACCGGTATTCATAGAACTTTTTATCCTCATAGCTGATCAATACTTCCGACGATGTGGGTCTGAACCGGGCCGTTTCAATGATCTCGGGAAACAGATCTTCAAAAGTCGGAGCCATGGGCCCGGGAGTGGCTGCAACAAGGAAATCACCATCTTCATAATGCTGGGTCTGAACAAATCGGTACAGGTTGTCATAATTCTCGTGAAACGTGTCAAAACTGAGCTCATCCAGGATCCACAAGTAGATGAGAACTGCAGAAGCCATACCGATGGACAATCCCAGGATGTTATTCAGGGAGTATGCCTTATGTTTACCGATAAAACGAAAGAATGCAATGATATAATTCCGGATCATGATCTTGAGATTATCAAATTTTCCTTTCACCTGTGCAAGTGGGATGCCAGTAATAATAACTGAAAGAATATCAACTATTTATCGCTTTTTGATTTTACGATAAGTAAAAAAATGTTACATTTGATGTAACAAAAAGTTACATTTTCTGAAATAAATCGGGTATTATGGCTGAAGACAAATCACGCGGAAATATCCTGATCGTGGATGACGATAAGTCGTTATTAAGGACACTTCATTTATTATTAAAGGACGAGTTTAACCGGGTAGATACCGTGTCCAATCCGAACCGTATTCCGGAGGAGGTATCCTCCGGTAATAATGACGTGGTATTGCTGGATATGAATTTTTCGGCTGGAATTCAGACCGGAAATGAAGGAATTTACTGGATGAATGAAATCCTCAAAATGGACCCAACAATGGTGGTGATCCTGATAACGGCATACGGTGATGTACAGCTTGCCGTCCGGGCGATGAAGGAAGGGGCAACCGATTTCATTGTTAAACCATGGGAAAATGAGAAGCTCATTGCGACCCTGAAGACGGGAGTGAAATTGAGACAATCGAGCCGTAAAATTAACCAGCTTGAAAGCCAGCGAAATGTGGTATATGATGATTTGAACCGCATGTTTCAGTTCATCCCCGGAGGCTCGGCTCCCATGCAGGCGGTAATGAAGATCATAAAAAAGGTTGCAAAAACGGATGCCAATGTATTGTTACTGGGTGAAAATGGGACAGGGAAAGAAGTAATTGCCCGGGAAATCCACCTGCAATCGGATAGAAAAGATCAGATTTTCATGTCGGTTGATCTGGGTTCGCTGAGTGAGAACCTGTTTGAAAGCGAGCTATTCGGGCATGTTAAGGGTGCATTTACCGGGGCAGACAGTGACCGGACAGGCCGGTTTGAGGCAGCCATGGGAGGAACCCTCTTCCTGGATGAAATAGGCAACCTTCCGTTTTCCCTTCAGGGTAAGCTGCTCACAGCAATTCAACGAAAAAAGATTATCCCGCTGGGATCAACCATGGAGCGGCAAATCGATATGAGGCTTATCTGTGCTACCAACAGATCCATCCATGATATGGTAAACGAAAATTTCTTCAGGGAGGATCTTCTCTACCGGATCAATACGGTTCAGATCACTGTGCCTCCTTTACGTGAGCGGGGAGACGATGTAATACGCCTGGCAGAGCATTTCTTATTGAAATATGCAAGAAAATACAGAAAACAGGACCTGAAGTTAACCCGGGGAGCCATTCAGAAATTCCTTTCCTACTCCTGGCCGGGCAACGTTCGGGAACTGGAACATTCTATTGAAAAAGCAGTGATTCTTACCGATAAAAAGATGTTGACCGAGGATGATTTTCTCTTTTTTGCAAAACATGAAAAGAAAGCGGATGAACTTACCAGTTTTGAAGATATCGAAAGACACTATATCCAAATAGCCCTGGAAAAACACCGGGGAAAACTGACCGAGGTGGCAAAGGAATTAAAATTATCTCGTCAGACAATCTACCGCAAACTGAAAAAGTATGGTCTATAAAACCATGTATGTTCATATTGTAGTAAGGGTGCTGATCATCGTTGGTACCAGCCTGTTGTTATCGAAGGCAGTTACTTCCATTGGATACCTCCACACGGCTATTGTTCTTTCCATTTTTCTGCTCCTGGAAACTTTCGAATTACTGCGCTACCTGAACCGTACCAACCGGCAACTTGCACGATTTTTTGAATCCCTGCTCGACAGGGGATCCTCAATCCAATTGGACAAAAGAGACAAATCAGGATCATACCGGGAACTGACAAAACAGCTGGATGCAATTATCAGGATCATTCAGACCGAGCGAATGGAGAAAGAGAAAGAACGCAACTATTTGAATTACCTGGTTGAGCATATCGGTGTGGGAGTAATTACATACAAAGAGAGTGGTGAGATCGACCTCATTAATCCGGCAGCGAAAAAGATTTTCAGGGAGAAAAAAATACCAAACCTGGCTTACCTGAACAGGTTTAATCCTGATTTCCAGGAATCGATTGAAAAGCTTGAGGTTAACAGGCATACCCTGATCTCCATCATTGTTGAAAATGAACTCTTTTACCTGACCGTCCGGAAATCCCTGTTTAAGATATATGATCAACCCGTATGGCTGATTAACTTTCAGGATATCAATTCAGAACTGGATAGAAAAGAGCTGGAATCATGGCAGAAAATCATCCGGGTTTTAACCCATGAGATCATGAGTACCATTTCTCCGGTAACTTCGCTTTCGGAACACCTGCTGAAAAAAATGAATGAAACGGAAGCACTGAAAGACCTGAAAAAACTGAAAAAGAAACATCTGGAGGATATTTCCGAAGGATTGGAGATCATCTATACACGAGGGAAAGGGCTTATGGATTTCGTCCAGCATTATCATTCCATGACTCACCTTCCCATACCTGAGATTGAAGAATTTCATCTGAAAACCTTCCTGGAAAGAATCATAAACCTTTTTACTCCGGAATGTGAGAAGAAACAGATCGAAGTAAACCTTGATCTGCAGGATGGATTGGTACTTTATGCTGACAGCAATCTTATTCAACAGGTGTTGATCAACCTCATAAAAAATTCCATTCATGCGCTGGCTGATACCGATGAAAAAGAAATCCGGATCACGGGGAGAACCGATGGATCAGAAATCCTGATTTCTGTTAAAGACAACGGATGCGGGATTGACAAGGAGAACATGGAAAACATCTTTATCCCTTTTTATACCACCCGGAAAGAAGGATCGGGAATAGGCCTGAGCCTTGCGAAACAGATCATGCGGCTTCACAATGGCCAGATATCCGTCAAATCAGAACCGGGAAAAGGAGCAGAGTTTGTGCTGAAGTTTTAGGGTAAATAGCCAGCCCTGTGAAATAATGTCTTGCATTAACAGTGATACCGCTATTTCACAGGGCCAGCGGTGGATATAGGAAACGGAAGACTTTTAAGGAGCAGTAATTTATATCCCCCTCTCAGAGGGGGAAAGCCCGGAGGGCAGGGGGAGGATGTTAAAATGATCGCATCAACATGTTTGATGCAATTTAACTCATCCTGTACTTCAGGTTATTTCTCTATAATCCAACATAAAATCTCAACGGTTTAAATCAATAAACCTTTCTTGTAACATATCAATTTAATAGCTATTTTTTCCTGAAATGACGAAATTAACACCATAAAATTCAATTTTTACAATACACATCAACTATATCACCATGGCTAAATTGAAACTCAGAACCAACTTCATCATCGATATCCTGATGTTCTTTTGCCTGGCGGCAATGGCAGGAATTGGTCTACTGATGAAATACATTCTCATTCCGGGTAAGGACCGTGTACTGGTGTATGGGAGAAATGTTGAGCTCTATTTTTGGAATCTTGACCGACATCAATGGGGGACTGTTCACATGATCGTTTCTTTTTGTATGCTTGGGCTGTTGGGAATTCACATCATCCTTCACTGGAAAGCAGTCATTTCACAGTTTAAATCCTGGGTTGCTAAAAAAAGTTTCCGCCGGGCTTTAACGGTGATCTTTGTCATCATCTGCTTTGTGCTGGTCTATTTTCCGTTCAGGATAAATCCCCAGGTTGAAGATTTTGAGGCAGGCCGGGGAAGGTATTACCTGGAGCGACATGGTATTGAGACGATACAGCCTGCAGAACAGGAGGAGAGAGTGGAGCAATCGACTGAACCGGAAGTGGAGATTGAAAGATCTTTTCTTGAGGAAGCAGAAGCGATCGAGGCTGAGGCGGATGAACCGGTTGTAACTGAAGAGAGAGAAGAGCATGATTCAACGATTGATATACAGGGTTTTATGACCCTTAAGGAAGTTTCTGAAAACTACCAGGTCCCCGTCAGTCACATAAAAAGTAAATTGGACATTCCCCTGTCAGTATCCGATAACGAGCGTTTGGGAAGGCTCCGCCGGACATATGGCTTTACCATGAGTGAAGTCCGGGATATTATTATTGCGTATAAAAACATCCAAAAGTAGATTCTTCCCAGTCGTTTGAATTAATTTTCTCGCAACCCGACTTCAGTTCGGGTTGCAAGTCTGAATCCTTAAAGTCGTACCCCGGAATCACCAAAGGTATCGCTTTGCGAAAATTCGGGCGACGAATAAAGATGCCTTCAAAGTCCTACTCAGAGTTTCCCGGAAAGGATTTGTCATAGTAGAGGGGTACCCCAGTATAACAAGACGAGATAATCTGATTTGAAACGCATGGTGTACAACGGTCCATGAAAGGACTTCCCGGTGAATAATTTTTAAGTTGGACCGTACTCTATACGGTTATATTGCCCCCAGGTTGCACCTGGGGTTACTCATATTTTGACCCTTTCAGGGTCGGAGAATAGTAAAAAAATTGTACCTTAATATGGTCATTTCATGTTCACCTGATCCAAACTGAACAACCATGAAAAAACAAACCGACTCACGTACCCCAGGCAATAACAATGCGCTGACACGCAGGAAGTTCGTTGGAAGCTGTGCAGCCTGCATGACCGGACTGATGTGCCTTCCCTACATCCCTGCATTGGGGTATGAAAATCTCTTGAGAGAATCGCTCATCCCCCGGGGCAAAGCCAGGGTGAAGATCATCTATGCCTATGACTCTCCGGAAGGACCGAACTGGCCTAACATCGGGTATGACTTCGAAGGGAAGATCAACGAGATCAAAGGATTACTCGTTGAAAAATGTCCGGGAATTGAGTTTATCCCGGTATCGACCATGGATGGATCTGCTGAAAATGGTAAAGCCATCCTGGATTCCGATCCTGATGTGGATGGTTATGTGGTTTACCATGTGGGGTGCTTGTGGGGAAATATGACCGAAACCATCGCTGCTTCTGGCAAACCAACGGTTCTGATTGATCATCTTTTTGCCGGATCGGGCGAATTCCTGACGAGTTATGCAGCGATGAAACGGGCAGGTCACAAAGTAACCGGAGTCTCTTCATCCGACTTTGAAGACGTTGCTGAAGCGATAAACTGCCTGGATTGCCTGTACCGGCTAAAACATTCAACCATACTGGTTGTGGGAAGTAATGCCGATCAGCAGATCGCAAATCAGTACGGTACACAGGTATTGGGTATACCTTTTGAAGAGATGAACAGTGCATATGAGAAAGCAAACAAAAAAGAGGCAAAAGCGATAGCTGCCCGCTGGATTGCTGAAGCGGAAAAAGTGATTGAACCGACCGTTGAGGAAATCAATAAATCGGCTCAGATCTACCTTGCCATGCAGGATCTCATGCAAACCCATCACGCCCAGGCAATAACCATTAACTGTTTGGGAGGGATCTATTCCGGGAACATGGTTGAAGCATATCCCTGTCTGGGATTCATGCAACTGGATAATGACGGACTGGTGGGTGCCTGTGAAGCCGACCAGCGGTCGACCATGTCAAAACTGATCATGACCTACATGGTTGGTCGTCCCGGTTTTATCTCGGATCCTGTAATCGATACCTCAAAGAACCGGATCACGTATGCTCATTGTATTGCAACAACAAAAGTTTTTGGCCCGGAAGGACCTTCCAATCCCTATCATATCAGGGACCATTCCGAGGACAGGAAAGGTGCTTGTAACCGGTCATTAATGCCGCTGGGTGAAATGACCACCACCCTTCAGTTCGACCATCATAAAAAGAAGGTAATCCTGCACCAGGGAGTATCTGTTGAGAATGTGGATGAGGATATGGCATGCAGAACGAAATTGGCCGTTGAAGTAAAAGGGGATGTCTATAAGTTGCTTAATTATTGGGACCAGTGGGGCTGGCACCGTGTTACTTTCTTTGGCGACCTGAAAGAACCGGTTCACCACCTGGCAGCATTGATGGGATTCGAGGTGATTGAAGAAGCATAATTTAAGTTAATTGTTATTAGTTATTGGTTAATAGGTTATTACGAGAACCGAGCAACGAGTCGAAGATCATACCTTTTTAAGGCATAAGTCATGATCGGAGACCCTGACCGACTCGAAGATCCTGACTGACCAAAAGAAACGTCAGGAGAAAGAAGCGTCAGGGGACCTAGCACCCGTCATTCTTTTTGCTCACCTCTCATCACTCCTACGCCATATTCGTCGACTGACGAGAAAGCTTAGGAAACGTTTAAGAGTGGTCCATCTGGAATGCTTTTCTTCGGGAAATCTTTCCATGGCCCGCATAGCACCGGGCTATTCAGTAAACAAAGGCGAATAACGACCAACGGATACCGAAACGGGTATCGTAACCCAGCCTGCCGGCTGGCAGGCGATAACCGCTCGACGAATGCTATATCCATTTCTCCTGTGAAGGCATATTGACCTGTTTCATTTTAACAAGCAGCTCATTCGGATTATCCGAGACCAGGATCATGTCCCGGTGTTCGGACTTGAGAAACCGATCGTTCACCATACGATCGATGAATGCGATCAGATGATCAAAAAATCCATCGATGTTCAGTATCCCAAAAGGTTTCTGATGCAATCTTAGCTGGTTCCATGTTAGCATTTCAAAACTTTCGTCCAGCGTACCAAATCCTCCGGGAAGTGCAATAAAACCATCCGAGAGTTCTGCTATCTTTAACTTCCGCTCATGCATATCCCTAACCATAATCAGCTCGGTTAACCCCCAATGGGCAATCTCCTTCTCAATGAGAAATTTTGGAATGACACCTATGACGTGACCGCCAAGACCGAGCACTGCTTCAGCAACCCGCTTCATCAGTCCCAGATCTGCCCCACCATATACAAGCTCCATTTCATGCTGGAACAGGACTTTTCCTAATTGGATTGCCATCTCACTGTACAATGGAGAGGAACCTTCACTGGATCCGCAAAAAACACCAATTCGTTTCATCGGATGAAGAAAAAGAAATTGTTAAACAGATCATAAAAGTAACCATAGTAACTCTTTTTAGCAACTCCCAGCCAGTTGCATTCTTAAATATAAAAATAAGGGTTTTAATCAGCATAATGCATCCTCCCTTTTCCGGGGAAAACCGGGGAAGTTCCCAATCATGATCTTAAACATAGGGGTTGCGGGAAAATTGTTTTATCTTCAACCGGGTAAATGATCTACAAACTTTTAAATAAATATGATATGGCAATTCACAGAAGAAATTTCCTGAAAGCCGGCGGGCTCTCCATTGGCCTGTTTGGCTTTATTCCTTCCCTTTATTCCTGCAAAGGAGAGGAGACGTTATTCGAGGGTCTGGAAAACATGACGAAGGATGTTAAACCGCTTGCTCCTGAAGATTATAAGAGCCGGCTGGAAAAAGCAAAAGAACTGATGATGGCAAACCAGGTTGATGGATTGTTGATTACCGGAGGGACCAATATGAGCTATTTCCTGGATGCTTCCTGGTGGAGAAGCGAACGTTTTTTCGGAGCCATTGTCAATACCAAAGGTGATCCAATCTGGATTTGTCCGGCTTTTGAAGTGGAGAGGGCAAAAGAGATCATCAAATTCGGAACGGATATCCGGGCATGGGAAGAGCATGAATCTCCCTATGACCTGATTGCCGGTGTATTGAAAGACCTTGGTTCAGCAAATGGCAAGCTTGCCATTGGTCCAACCACCCGGAATTTTATTGTCGAGGGTATCCGAAAGGCAACCTCAGGATCGAAACTCCAGCTTATCGATGGTTCGGTCATTACGGATGGATGCAGGGGTATAAAAACGGAGAAAGAAATTGCCTATATGGATCTTGCGAACAAAATCACAAAAATTGCTTACCGTGAAGCTTTCAAAAAATTGGAGGAGGGGATGAGTCCCGAACAACTCAGGGGCTATATCCAGGAAGCACATACACAAATGGGAACCTCAGGATCCGGTGGACCAATGTTTGGCCCCATCTCGGCATTTCCTCATGGATCCCATGAAGTGAGGGATCTGAAGGATGGAGATATCATTTTAGTGGATGGAGGTTGCAGCGTTGAAGGGTACCGCTCCGATGTTACCCGAACGATTGTTTTTGGAAAACCGACCGACAGGCAGAGACAGGTTTTTGATGTCGTTTTGAAGGCACAAACGGCAGCGCATGAGGCAATCCGACCCGGGGTAGCCTGTGAAACACTCGACATAATAGCACGGAAAGTAATTGAAGATGCCGGGTTTGGACCGGAATACCGGTATTTTGCACATCGACTGGGACATGGAATAGGAATGGATGGACATGAATATCCTTACCTGGTCAGAGGAAACAGCTTACTCCTGCAACCGGGTATGACCTTCAGCAACGAACCGGGAATTTACATCTATGATGAATTTGGTGTTCGTATTGAGGATTGTTTTGTCGTTACTGAAGATGGGGCAACCTTCCTTGGAGGAATGACTACCAAAGGCATTGAACAACCGTTTGGATAATCGACGTATAATAAAAAGATATGAGTAAAATGACCAATCGTTTTCTGGCATTGGTGATACCTGTCCTGATGGGTGTTAACCTGAGCGGACAGGATACCGTCCGTTTTGAAAAAGCCTTATTGATACAGCCTGGAATCGATTATAACCGCACGTCGATACAGTATGATCCGGTAGCCTATGCCATCCTGAACCAAACCATTGAAACACCGGTTGAAGGAGTGAGGTTCGACGTTGAAGGAGAGAATGAACCGGTATGGGAAAGCATTTCGGTGGGTGAGAATGGCTATTTCAACAGCCGAAAGCTCAGAGGAGGTTATCTGTACATTCAATATGACTCTCCGGAAGAAAAAATCATGATACTGGAAGCTACTGGTCATACCATGGCATTCATCAATGGCATTCCCAGGGAGGGTGATCATTACAACTTCAGTTATTCCCAGATCCCCGTAACCATCGAAAAAGGATTGAACCATTTCTACTTTACGGGTGGGCGGTTCCCCATGATCAGGGCAATGTTGACCCAACCCTCTTCCGAAGCCATGTTTTCCGACAGAGACCTGACACTGCCCGACCTGATCATCGGTGAAGGGGATCAGAAATGGGCTGCCATCCGGATCATTAATCCTTCCCGGGAGGAGTTGAAAAACCTGGTCATCGAATGCAAGGTGGCGGGAGGGGATGCATTGTATACCAATGTCCCCACAATCTCTCCATTGAATATCCGGAAGGTTGGATTCAGGATGCAGGATGCGGATAGCCTGTCAGAAGAGAAAATTAAGGTTCACCTGGTGCTGGTGAATAGAATGACCAGGCAACAGGTTGACCAGCTTGAATTTGAAATTGAGAACAAGATGGCTGACCGGATGTATGCCAGGACATTTATCAGCAAAATGGATGGCAGCATTCAATATTTTGCCGTCAGGCCAGGGAACATCCCCGCAGGGCAGAAACCGGCCCTGTTTCTTTCTGTTCATGGGGCAGGGGTGGAAGCCCGGAACCAGGCAAGAGCCTATCAACCCAAGGATTGGGGGATCGTTATCGCACCAACCAACAGAAGACCCTTTGGTTTTGCCTGGGAAGACTGGGGCAGGCTGGATGCCCTGGAAGTGCTGGAGATTGGAAAAACGATGTATGCAACCGATCCGGAACGAACATACCTGACCGGTCATTCGATGGGCGGGCACGGGACATGGTACCTGGGAGCTACCTATCCCGATCAGTTTGCTGCGATCGCTCCCTGCGCCGGGTATGCCGACCTGCTTGGCTATGCGGTCCGGGAAGCACCGGCAGCAGAACCTTCGGAAATGGAACAGGTGTTTATCCGGGCGGCTAACCCGCTGCGGACTAGGGAACTGGCAAAAAATTACCTGCACCATGGCATCTATATCCTGCACGGGGATGCGGATGAATCCGTGCCGGTTTCACAGGCACGGGCAATGAGGGAACTGCTGGGAACATTCCATAATGATTTTACCTATTATGAATACCCCGGCGGATCACATTGGTTTGGGGATATCAGTATGGATTGGCCACCCATTTTCGATTACTTCAGCCTGCATACCCTGAAACCAGTGAAGGAAATCCATCATATTGAATTTCATACGGCAAGCCCCGGTGTTTCATCCCGGTCGGGATGGGTAACGATCCATAACCAGGAATCGCCTTTTGAATTCAGCCAGGTTAACCTGACATGGGACCCGGAGAAAATGGAGTTGCACGGAACGACTGAAAATGTCTCCACTTTGGAGCTTGATGTTGCTGCCCTGGAAACGGAAACCCCGGTTCAGGTTGTTCTGGATAACCAATCTTTGAAAGACCAGAAACCGTTTGAAGGAGTCATCTGGCTCAGGGAGAGAGACGGGAAATGGACCCGTGCCGAATCACCGGATAAGAAGAACAAAGGCCCCCACCGGTATGGAAACTTCAAGGATGCCTATCGCAACAACATGGTTTTTGTCTATGGAACAGGGGGGAGTAGTGAAGAGAACCAGTGGATGTACTATAAGGCGCGTTTTGATGCGGAAACCTTTGGCTACAGGGGCAATGGATCCATTGAAATCATTCCGGATACACGGTTCAAACCGGAAGTATATGCAGACCGGAATATCGTTCTGTTCGGTAATGCTTCCACTAACAGCGCATGGAATACCCTCCTGTCCGGTTGCCCGGTTCAGGTGACAAACGGGAAGATCCGGATTGGAGAAAAAGAGTGGAAAGGCGATGACCTCGGGATCTATTTCATCTACCCCCGCTATGACAGCGATTTTGCTTCGGTTGGTGTGGTATGCGGAACCGGACTGCCCGGGATGAAAGCCACCTATGCTAACCAGTATTTTATTGCCGGACCGGGATTCCCAGACCTGGCCCTCTTCCGGCTTTCGATGCTCCTGGAGGGTTACGATGCCGTGGAGTGTGCGGGATTCTTCGGAAACGACTGGAGCGTGGAGAAAGGAGATTTTGTGTGGAAGAAGTAGTTGAAAGAGGGATATCAAACAGAGTAAGTTTGATAAACTACACAATCATATACAGGAGAGGAATTTTGAAGGATAAAAATTGATGCTATGAAGAATAAGTTTATCTGTGCCGGTTTGATCTTTCTCCCGGCATTAATCAATGCTTACTCACAAGGTGAGAAGCTGTTTATGCCCCGTGAATTTGTTAGGGCATATGAAAACGGAACCCGATCCTATGATGGAAATCCAGGTCCGGAGTACTGGCAAAATAATGCGAAGTACTGGATTAAAGCAACAGTTGATCCTGCAACACTGACCCTGTTTGGGGAAGAAAAGGTCTCATACCAGAACAACAGCCCCGATACTCTCCGGTTTGTTGTCATTAAACTGTTACAAAATGTATACAAGAAAGGATCCGCAAGAGATATGACCCTTGGACCTGACCTGATTCACGACGGGGTGGAAATATCGGAATTGATTGTTGGTGAAGATACGATCAACCTTTCTCAACGAAGCCGCCGTTACGGTTTTTTCGGGACAAACATGTATGTGGTCCCGGGAACACCCTTTCCCGCAGGTGGCCGGATAGACCTGGAGATAAAATGGAACTATAAGCTCGCCTGGAGAAGGGGAATGAGAACCGGAGCTCATGATTCCACCACGTTTTTTGTGGGATACTGGTACCCGCAGATTGCCGTCTACGATGACATTGATGGCTGGGACATGAATAGTTACACCGGGATACAGGAAACATACAACGACTTTGCGGATTATGAAGTGGAAATTAAACTGCCCGATTCCTATTTGGTCTGGGCATCGGGAGATTTGAAAAATGAAACCGACCTGATGGAGAGGAAAATTCTGAAAAGAATAACGGAATCCAGAACTTCGGATGAGATCATTCACATCATTCAGGCAGACGACCTTGAAACAGGGAAATTAGAAGGAACCGGCAAACAGCAGACCTGGCTGTTCAGTGCCAGAAATGTTCCTGATTTTGCCTGGGCTGCCAGCGATCATTATCTGTGGGATGCAACCAGCCTGGTTGTGGATAAAGCATCCGGGAGACGGGTCTGGATCAGTGCAGTTTACCCGGAGTATGCGAGCGTTTTTACTGAAGTATGTGAAATTGCCAGGATTTCAATTGACTACTTCTCAACGAGATTTCCGGGAGTTCCTTTTCCCTATTCCAAACACATAACATTCAACGGTTCTTTCCAGGGAGGCATGGAATTTCCCATGATGGCAAATAACAATGAATTTCCACCAGGAGGAGTCCTCGTTGAGGTCACCGCACATGAAATAGGGCATACCTATTTCCCGTTTTATATGGGAATAAATGAGCGAAAATATGCCTGGATGGACGAAGGCTGGGCTTCCCTGTTCGGTGAATATGTGGCAGTGGACCAGGGATTTGATGTCTCTGAGACTGCCTTGAATAATGCCTGGGAATACAGTCACTCCGGGGCGATGCAATTAAACACACCACTCATGGTTCCTTCAACCAATCTGGACCAGATGGGAGAGAACAATCATTACTACGCAAAACCATCACAGGCAGCCAAATTTCTTCTCGAATACCTTGACTCCTCAGGGATCGGCAATGCACTTAAATCGTATGTCAAGCGGTGGAACGGGAAACACCCGATGCCCTATGATTTCTTTTTTACGATGAATGATCTTGCAGGGGAGGACCTGTCATGGTACTGGAATCCCTGGTATTTCGAATTTGGCTACCCCGACCTTGGGATAAGCAATGTGCAGACAGAAAATGGGATAAATATTGTTGTTGAGAAGATTGGTAATCAACCTGTTCCGATTGCTATTAAAATATTCTTTGAAGATGATTCCGTTCAGGAAATGTATGAAACAGCTGGTATATGGAAAGATCAAAAAACAAAGGCTGAGTTCCACCTGGATTCCAGTAAAAAAATAAAACGGATTGAACTGGGGAATAGCAGGATCCCGGATGTAAATCCTGAAGATAATATCTGGGAATTGTGATTTTATGCTGGGAATTTTTAAGGATTGGATCATGAGATTTGAGTAGTAAGTGGGTGGCAAAAACGTTACTGGGAAAAAAAGACGAAGAGATCCTCCTTCATCAAGACTACGGAGGACAAAGCTGAGAGACGAAGAGACTGAGAGAAAAAAAATTTCGTCTGACCACTAAGCGCTGGATTGCGGAGTAGGAAGTTGGTCTGACGAATAGAGGCTAAGAGTCGAGAAATTTCGGGTGTCGGATTTCCTGCCTGGCATGCCCAGGGCAGGGGGAGGAATTTCACGATCTGAATTTACTGATCAGACCGGCATAAATCAATATTTTTCCCAATTGTTGCAACGAATTTATTACTTTTAAAAACCGTTACTAACTAACAAAAATACAAATCATGAAGTTTATGAAAAAAACAATTTTACTGCTGATTAGTATGCTGTTGATCGGTTCGTTAAATCAATGCACCCAGAAAGTGCCGATAGAAAATCAAACC
The DNA here is from genome assembly GCA_964481765.1 of uncultured Rikenellaceae bacterium. Lineage (GTDB taxonomy): Bacteria > Bacteroidota > Bacteroidia > Bacteroidales > VadinHA17. The sequence continues at coordinate 15,405 of CAYZVJ010000015.1, forward strand.
CTGAACCTTGTTCCTTTACCGGAGAAGGTTGAACAGTATGCGGGGAACTTCACGCTTGGCCCGGAAACGAAGGTGCTTTACGCAGCGGGGAATGAGGAACTGCAATCCATTGCTCTCTACCTTTCGGAGCTGATCGGCCCTGCTACGGGTTATGATATGGAAGTGTCAGATACGGATAAGGGGAAAAGAAGTCACTATTCCATCACCCTTCTCCTGGATCCGGAAGCCATCGAAAATGATGAAGGGTATTCCCTTTCTGTTGAACCAAAGTCTATATTGATCACCGGAAAAACACCCGCCGGAGTTTTTTATGGCGTCCAGACCCTGCGACAACTGCTGCCGGTGCAAATTGAAATGGAAAGTGCTGTAGAAGGAGTAGAGTGGGTTCTGCCCTGTGTTGTGATCCTCGACAAGCCAAGGTTCCCTTACCGGGGATTGCATCTCGATGTGGGTCGCCATTTTTTTCCGGCATCGTTCATCAAACGATACATTGACCTGATGGCCCTTCACAAGATGAACTATTTTCACTGGCATCTGACGGAAGACCAGGGATGGAGAATCGAGATCAAGGAATATCCGAAATTGACAGAGGTCGGCGCCTACCGCGATGAAACCCTGGTTGGTCATGCACGTCAGCGACCACAAGAATATGATGGGGAGCGTTACGGTGGATTCTATACCCAGGAGGAGATCAAAGAAATTGTAGAATATGCAGCTAAACGTTTCATCACCGTCATTCCTGAGATTGAAATGCCGGGGCATTCCCAGGCTGCTCTGGCAGCGTACCCTGAACTCGGATGCACCGGTGGACCATATGAAGTGGCAAAAAGATGGGGAGTATTCGGTGAAGTCTTCTGTGCAGGTAATGAAACGACCTTTGAATTCCTGGAGGATGTCCTGCTTGAAGTGATCGAACTGTTCCCGGGTGAATACATTCATGTTGGTGGGGATGAATGTCCTAAGATACGTTGGGAGAAGTGTGAAAAATGCCAGGCAAGGATCAAAGAGGAGGGATTGGCGGATGAACATGAACTCCAGAGCTATTTTATTAGACGGATAGAAGAGTTCCTGCTTGCTCATGACCGGAAACTGATCGGTTGGGATGAGATCCTGGAGGGTGGATTGGCACCGGAAGCAACGGTCATGTCCTGGAGAGGGACCGAAGGGGGAATTGCTGCAGCAAAAGAACATCATGATGTCATCATGACCCCGACATCCCATTGTTACCTCGATTATTACCAGGGCGATAGAGAGACAGAACCGCTTGCCATCGGAGGATTCCTTCCGCTGAATACAGTCTATTCCTATGAACCGGTGCCCGAAGTGCTGACCGAAGAAGAAGCAAAATTCATTCTCGGAACACAGGGTAATGTATGGACGGAGTATATGAAAACTCCCGAGAATGTCGAATACATGGTCTATCCGAGGGCCTGTGCACTTGCTGAAACAGGCTGGACACCCAAAGAACTGAAGGATTATGATGATTTCATACAACGGATGCTGGGTCATCAGAAGCGACTGGAAGCGCTGAATGTGAATGCACGGAAGATTGAAATAGCTTCAGATGAGGAGTCTGGAGAAGAATAATTTGAGAGATAGCTATATTTAATTTTAAAATGAAAGTAAAATATATCATTATCCTTATTATCCTTGGTGCAATTATCGTTATGATTGGTGTGCTCTTTAAAATCCAGCACTGGCCGGGAGCGGCAAAACTGTTAATAACGGGTTTGATTTTTAAAATAGTGGGACTGGTACTGATTATCTGGAAAATCCTCACTATGTATAAATTCAGGGAATTCCTTGATTTATAGGTATAAATAAAGAGATGAGTATAGTGATGGGGCTGTCTCAAAAGTCAAATTTTTAGTCATCCTGTCCATAGCCCCAAAGGGATCTGCCGTAGGCATGGCTATGCCACGTATGGGAGACTCCTTCGGAGAACTCCAGCCTGCCGGCTGGCAGGTGATTCAGGATCTTATACAATTGATTATTAATATATTGAGATTCTGATCCGCCGATGGCGGACAGAATGACGATCTTTGAGACTTTTGAGACAGCCCCATCACTCCTTTGACAGCGGAGGAGAGTTTTGCTTGTTCCAAAAGCGAACGAAATAAATGTCCCTTTCCAAGAGCCTGCCTGCCGCAGGCAGGGAATGATGAAGTGGGTAAGGAGGCATAAAATGAAATGGTATTTGTTTAAAAACAACCTGTGGGAATCGAAATGATTATCAGATGCATATAATAAAAATTAATAACAAACCTTTCAAGTTTATATTTCTTTTCTGCCTGATCCTTTCGTGTAAAGATGAACCAACTGATTTTCCGGTACTTTCCTCAGGTATTGATCCCACAACATGTTTGTGGTATCTCCATCCTGCTGCCAAATGGGATGAAGCACTTCCGGTTGGGAATGGCAGGCTCGGAGCAATGGTTTTCGGGAAAACAGATGAAGAGCGGATACAGTTCAATGAAGATACTTACTGGTCTGGGGGGCCTTATTCACAGACAAGGCCCGGCGGTAATAGACACATCCAGGAAATTCAGGACCTGATTTTTAAGGGCGAATATATAAAAGCGCACAACCTTTTTGGCAGATACCTGATGGGTTACCCGGTGGAGCAGATGAAATATCAATCCATGGGGGATATTATTTTGAAATTGCATTCTGAAGGTGAGGTTGAAGAATATATTCAGTCGCTGGACCTTGATAAAGCAATAGCCAGGGTTGAATATACACAGAACGGAATCCGGTTTACCAGGGAGGTTTTCTCTTCACCCGTGGACCAGGCTTTAATTATTCGTCTGGAAGCCGATAAAAATAGTAGTCTTTCTTTTACAGTCAACCTGAGAGGTGTCCGTAACCAGGCACATTCAAATTACGCCACAGATTACTTTAAAATGGACTCTTTTGGTGAGGATGGATTAATACTGACAGGTAAATCGGCTGACTACCTGGGTGTTGAAGGAAAGCTAAGGTATGTCGCAAGACTTAAGGCAGTTCCTGAAGGAGGTACAATTAAGGTCGGTGAGCGGGACCTGGTCATTGAAAATGCAGATGCAGTAACCATTTTGCTTGCAGCTGCCACTAATTTTGAAAACTATAAGGATGTTCGTGGCAATCCTTTTGAAAGAGTAGATACAATATTCAGTAAGTTAGATGAGAAATCATATCAGAAAATAAGAAATGACCATATCAGGGAACATCAGCAACTTTTCTGCAGAGTTTCTCTTGATTTAGGATCCCTGGATAATTCTTTTCTTCCGACCGATGATCGGCTAAAAAGCTGTAATGGTCAGAATGATCCGAACCTGGCAGCATTGTGTTTTCAATATGGCAGATACCTGCTAATTTCTTCTTCACGACCCGGCACACAACCTGCTAACCTGCAGGGGATCTGGAACGAGGATATGAATCCTTCATGGGATTCAAAATACACGACAAACATCAATACTGAAATGAATTATTGGCCTGCGGAGGTGGGTAATCTTTCAGAATGTGCAAAACCACTCTTTAAAATGATAGGGGAACTAACCGACCAGGGGAGGGATGTTGCTCGTGAACATTATGGTGCAGGAGGCTGGGTATTTCATCAGAATACAGATATTTGGCGCGTGGCTGCACCCATGGATGGGCCCGATTGGGGAACCTTCACTACTGGTGGAGCATGGCTTTGTACACATTTATGGGAACATTACCTTTATTGTGGTGATACAGCATTTTTATCAGATGTATATCCCATTATGACAGGTAATGTTCAGTTCTTTTTAGATTTCCTGGTAGAGCATCCGAAATATGGATGGTTGGTAACCAATCCTTCTACGTCACCTGAGAATTTCCCTGGCCGTCCCGGAAATGACCGTTTTTTCGATGAAGTAACTGGCTGGATGAGTCCTGGTACAACAATATGTTCAGGTTCTACGATTGATATGCAAATACTGTATGATCTGTTTGGATATGTTGCACAGGCCGGGAAGATATTGGGACTTGATGCAGAGCTTCAGGACTCTCTGTTAGCTACAAGAGAAAAATTGGCTCCTATGCAAATTGGAGCAAAAGGTGATTTGCAGGAATGGCTTGAAGACTGGGATCAAAAAGAGAAGAGCCACAGGCACATCTCAAACCTTTATGGATTATTCCCGGGAAATGTTATATCTCTGCTAAGAACACCTGAATTTGCAGAAGCATCGAAAGTTGTGCTGGATCAAAGAGGATTGGAAGGCAATGGCTGGGCTTCTGCCTGGAAAATGGCTTGTTGGGCAAGGCTGATGGAACCGGAGAAAGCAATGGACAACTTTTCTTATTATATTGGACATTACTGCTTACCCAATCTGTTCAGCACATGCTCCCGTGCTCTCCAGGTTGACGGTTCCTTTGGATTAACTGCTGCAATAGTAGAAATGCTGATGCAATCGCATGAAGGGAAGATCCATTTTTTACCGGCTTTACCTGATAGCTGGAGGACGGGAAAAATTACGGGTATCCGGGCCCGGGGTGGATTTGAAATTGATTTGGCGTGGGAAGATGGAAAATTGAAAAACGCTACTATCCATTCATTCCTTGGGAATAAGTGTGTAGTACAAGGAGACGGTAAATTTGCAGTTAAAATTGGAGAAGAACCAGTCAGAATGCGAATAGCCGAGGATGGTCTATTTGAGTTTGAAACCGAACCGGGTGAGACCTATTTCATCACAAGGATCGACTGAAACCGAAGTAGATTGATCATAGGCCCGGTGCCACTAAAATAGTATTAACGGGAATGATATTGGAGATACTGCGAATAATCCTGGTTATCTGGAAAAGTAAGAAATACAGAATATTGTCCGAAGGACTCACGAGAATACCGAATAAGCCTGCCTGTCGCAGGCAGGGGGGAAGGTCCGGACTTCGTCCGACGAAGCCGGAGGACCAGGAGGAGGAATGAGAAATGTAGAATATTGAATGATTAATGTTGAATGATGAAGCGAGTAAGGAAGAAGAAATGGTACCTGTTTAAGAACAAGAACTGGTTGAAGCTTTTGGGAATATTTTTCCTGGCAACAACCATTTCTTATACCTGTTCCCTTATCAAATCTGAACGCAGGCCAAACGTTATTCTCATCATGGCGGACGATATGGGCTACGAATGCCTATCGTCGAACGGTAGTCTTTCCTATCAAACTCCGGTTCTGGATGAGCTTGCAGAGGAAGGGATCCGGTTTACGCGCTGTTTTTCCCAGCCCTTGTGCACCCCATCCCGCGTGAAGATCATGACGGGAAAATACAACTTTCGGAATTATGAAAAGTTCGGTTACCTCAATCCAGAGGAAGTAACGTTTGCTAATGTTATGAAGGAAGCAGGTTACAAAACCTGTATCGCCGGCAAATGGCAATTGAACGGCATATCCGGGGAGGATTGGGCTGAAGAATGGGATGATGTTTCCCGCCCATATCATTTCGGTTTTGATGAATATTGTTTGTGGCAGCTGGATCAGCGGGGATCCAGGTATTCCGATCCGCTCATCATACAGAATGGCGAATACCTCATGGGACTCAGTGAGCAATATGGACCGGATATCTTTTACGAGTTCATCATCGATTTTATTGAACGTACAGAGGATAATCCCTTCTTTGTTTATTACCCCATGGTCCTTGTTCATGATCCTTTTGTGCCAACACCCGATTCTGAAGAATGGCAAGTCAGGGAAAAAAGGACAAAGGGTGATCCCGGGTATTTCAAGGATATGATGGCTTATGCTGACAAGATTGTAGGCTGCATCATTCAAAAACTCGACGAGAAGAAAATCAGGAAAAATACCATCCTGATCTTCACTGCCGACAACGGAACCAACCGGAGCCTTGTGAGCAAAACACTAACCGGAGATGTTCCCGGGGGAAAAGGATTAACGCTGGATTCCGGAAACCATGTTCCCCTGGTTATTTCATGGCCCCGAAAAATCAGGAAGGGCAGGGTGGAGGAGTGCCTGATAGAGTTTAGCGACTTCTTTCCCACACTGGCAGGAATTGCCGGAGTAAATATTCAAACAACTGATGGAAGAAGCGTTTACCATTTATTACATGGGAAACGCCATATTTCTCGTGACTGGGTTTTTGTCCATTATGATCCAATGTGGTCCGATTTCCTGAATAACCAGAGAAACAGGTACGTGCGGTCAGAGGATCATAAACTCTATGTTGATGGAAGGTTTTATTCCCCTCCCATCGATCCGTTTGAGAAGGATCCCATCCAAGAGAAGAGTATGAGTGCGGATGAAAGAGAGATTAAAAAAGAACTGCAGGAAGTATTGGACGAGGCTCCGGAGTGGAAGTGAGCAGTAATAGAACTTAGTGGGTTAATGAAAGTCGGATTCTTCGAGTAGCTAATATGCATCCTATAACATCATACCACCCCGTCCCGCTTGAAGCGGGACACCCCTCCTGACTTAGGAGGGGAAGGTGGTCCTGTCTGTCCTTAAAGAATTGCGAACGAAAAAATTGAATCCTGTAGGGATTCAATTATGAATAACCGCCGGTGCCAACCGGTGGTTTGAACGTGTGAGGAGGTTGCAACCCTGGAGGGGTTGAATAGAGATTATCAATATGTTAATTTAAACACTACTTGCCTTTTATCCATCATCCCGGAAGCGGTTTTATCCAGTTTATGATGAATCCGAAAATCAATCCGACAATACAAAAACCAATTGCATAAACGACAAGCGTGGTTGAGATACCGAAGATGATGGATGGTATAATAACCCCGATAAGGCAGAAGAAGATTGAAAAATTGACACTGTGCCTGTTGATCTTCGGATAGATCCAGATGGCCAGAACCAGGAACCCGAGCGACATGGTCATGGAGACGAAGAAGAACGTGGCGTCGACAATATCCCGGATGACAATTGCCATGGTAATACCCAGTGCCATAAGCACTGCCATGGTAACACGCATGGTAAAAAACAGGTTCTCCTTTTTCATCAGTCCCGATTTTTCCAGGAAGTCCTGGGTTACCGAAGCAGCTGTGGTAAACATATAGGTATCTGCTGAGGAGGATACAGAGGAATAAATAATCACCACAGAAAGTCCGGCTAAACCAACAGGTAGTAACCGGCTGAAACCTACGATAAGCGAAGTGTCAGGTTCAATATTGGGTATATCTATACGAATGACCAGCCCGATCATTAACAAAATAAAACCGATGATGAAATAGAAGAGAGAGGAGAGAAACAGGCTTCGCTTAAAATGTTTGTTATCCTTGATGGCATACACTCTCTGCCACAATTCAGGGGAAGCCATTGGAATGAAGAAACCGGCAAGGAAGAAACTGATGATCTCCTGAACGGGGATGTTGAAGAGGTCCATGAACAGCAGTTTTGGCTTCGTTTCCGTTTCAACCAGGAGATATACCATTAAAATGAAAAGAAGAAAGATCCCAATGGTTTGAATAACATCCGTCTTTACCACCGCTCTGAATCCGCCAATCAGTAAATAGATTAAAATGATAACCCCGACGATGATGACAGAAAACTCAAAACTGATGGGTGTATATTCTTCAACCAGTTTTGCCCCGGCGGTAAAATTCAGGACCACCCATCCGAACATGATGATGATGGTGATGATGGTTGCCAGGTAGCCTGCAAACCGTCCCTTCAGAAAGAAAAAGAAATCGGGGAGGGTGTAAAACTTCTGTTCATCTGCCAGCTTTTTTACCTTCAATCCGAAGAAATAGAAGACGAAGAGGCCAAATATAGAACCGATAAAATACCACAGGGCACCCAGTCCGTAAAGATAGACCAGTGCAGTATAGGTTAATAAAATGGCAGCACCGATCCTGCTGGAAAAGATGGTGGTGGTAGCCTGAAGGGATTTCAGCTTTCGTCCCGCGATCAGGTAGTCTTCTTTTTCCTGGTTCTTACCGCTCCAGAAACCGACAATCAGAATGATCAGAAAGTAGAATGCGATAAAAATGTAATCAAGGGTTCCTAACATATAAAGAGTATTGAGGGGGAATTAACCTTTGGGGGATAAATATAAACATAATGTGGAAAATACAAACTTGATGCATTCCAAACAAAAATCTGCAGGTTATTATTGTGATTTGGATAAACTGTCAGGTTAAATCAATTCCTCTTAACCTTAGCCTTTGCCTGAGCCTGTTTTTAAAAAATCATTTTTCCGGCAGATACGACCGAGCCAGCTCTTCCGAATCGCCATACTGATCCCGGAGCTTCTGCAATACCTCTTTCAGCTCATTAACCAATGCGGCATTCTCCGGATCGTTGATGATGTTGTTCATTTCATCCGGATCATTCTGAAGGTCATACAACTCCCATTCATCGATATCGTAGTAGAAATGGATCAGTTTGTACCGGTCATTGCGCACCCCATAGTGCCTTTTTACGCTATGGACAGCGGGATATTCATAGTAATGGTAGTAGACAGCCTCCCTCCAATCTTCGGGAGTATCGCCTTCCATCACCTTGCGGAATGACCTTCCCTGGATATCATCCGGTATGATTACACCGGCATAATCCAGGAATGTTGGAGCAAAATCGAGGTTCATCACCATCTCGTCAAGCACCTGCCCCATTTCAATTCCGGCAGGATACCGGACCATCAGGGGCATTCGAAGCGATTGTTCATACATAAACCGTTTATCAAACCAGCCATGTTCTCCAAGGTAAAATCCCTGGTCGGAAGTATAGACCACAATGGTATTCTCTGCCAGGCCGGCTTCATCGAGGTAATCCAGCACCCTTCCAATGTTATCATCAACCGAGGAGATGGTCCTGAGGTAATCCTTAATATAGCGCTGGAATTTCCATTCAGCAAGCTCCCTGCCTTCCAGCGGAGCATCGACCAGTGCCTGGTTTTTTGGCTCATAGGCTGCATCCCATGCAGCACGCTGCTCTTGTGTCATGCGATCAAGTTGTCTCCAGTAGAATTGTTCCGTGCTGTCTCCGTTCAGGTCAAACCGGAATTTCAGATCGTGTCCCCACATCATGGTTTTTGCGATCATCATGTCCTGCTCCTTTGCAGCCCTGCCCATGTTAGCATAATCATCGTGAAAATTGGAAGGGATATCAAATGTCCTGTCATCATAGAGGGTAAGCTTTGATGTATCCGGCATCCAGTTTCGGTGAGGCGCTTTGTGGTGAAGGAGCATACAAAATGGCTTCGTCTCATCGCGTTTATTCTTTAACCAGTCCAGGGCAAGATCGGTGATGATATTCGTAGTATACCCTTCGTATTTTTTCTTTTCGCCATTCTCCGTGAAGTCCGGATTGTAATAAACTCCCTGTCCGGGTAATATGTTCCAGTAGTCAAATCCAGTTGGTTCGCTTCTCAGGTGCCATTTCCCGATCATTGCTGTTTCGTATCCGGATTGTTGCAACAATTTTGGAAATGTTTGCTGGCTTCCGTCAAATGTGGATCCGTTATCCAGGTGACCATTCACGTGGCTGTATTTCCCGGTAAGCAGTACGGCACGGCAAGGGGCACAGATGGAGTTGGTTACAAAACTTCGGTTGAACATAATCCCTTCACGTGCTATCCGGTCAATATTTGGTGTCTCATTCAGGTTATGCCCGTAACAGCTCACTGCCTGATAAGCATGGTCATCTGCCATGATAAAAAGGATATTTGGCGGTTTTGTTTCAGCCTTGTTTGCCACCTGGCAGGAATGAACCAGCATAAAGGTGACTACCAGCAGGATACTGGCTAATATTATGGATGTACGGCGTTTCATGGTAATCTATGGATTTAAGTTTAATCAGATTTTCTGAATTGCTTTGAGCACTCGTTCCGGTGTCATGGGGAGCTGGTACAATCTTACTCCGGTAGCATCATAAATAGCATTTGCAACCACCGCTCCCATAGAGATGATTGGAGGTTCTCCACCGCCCTGGGGATCTTCATGCTGTGCATCAATAATCACGGTATCAATCCTGGGTGTCCAGGAGAACCGCGGCAATTCATAGGTGTCGAAATTTTTATTATGAATTGCCCCTCCGTCGAACCGGATCTCTTCGGTTAAAGCATATCCCAGCCCCATGGTGATGCAACCTTCGATCTGGATCGTGGCTCCTTCGGGATTAATCACACGACCCATATTCTGGGCACAGGCAACCCTGACCACCTGGACATGACCTGTTTTTTCATTCACTTTCACTTCAGCGATATGTGCTACATAGGTTCCGGCATCAATTCCGCATGCGATTCCATACCCCCTGCCGCTTGGAGATTTTGCCGGAGTATAGCCGAATAGTTCTGCTGCTGCTTTCAGGACGCCGATCATTTTTTCGTCCTTCAGGTTATTGAGTCTGAATTCCAGCGGATCGATCCCTGCTTCCGATGCCATGATATCGATCTGTGATTCCCGGGCATGGGTATTGGTATTGTTCGAAGGAGCACGCCACGCCCCTGTGGCAAAGGGATGTGTTCCGGGAGGGGCGGTCCAGCTCCGGTTAAAGATCCGGGTTCTGTAGTGAGGGATATCGTAATTGTGTTCCGAACCCCTTGATCCGGCAAAATATACCGAGTAGTCCCACAGACTGATTGATCCTGATTTCGTTACTCCCGATTTGATTTTAACCACGGCAGCAGGTCGGAACGTATCGTTGAAGAACTCTTCCTGCCTCGTCCAGGCAACCATCACCGGTTTGCCGGTCAAAGCTGCTAATCGTGCCGCTTCAATTGCCTGCCCATTACTGGTTTTCCCTCCAAATCCACCACCTACGAAAGGAGGAGTAACATGAACTTTATCGGGGGAAATATTAAGGACGCGAGCAATCTGGTCTTTCAGGGGGAAGGGTGTTTGGGTGGAAGCCCGGACACGGATCCGGTTACCCTCCTGCACTGCAAGTGCAGTGTGCGGCTCAAGAGGAGCATGGGCTACGTAGCTGTTAAGGTATTCGCTTTCGATGATTATGTCGGAAAGCTCCTCCCCATTTGCAAGATCACCCCCTTCTTCTGAAACCGATGCTTCGGGGGCAACGGAGAGAAGGTGCTTGAAGATGGTTTTGTCGTTCACATCCAGCTCGTCGTATGCATAGGTAGCTTTTATTCTTGAGAGAGCGATCTCTGCCATCTGAGGCGATTCGTGCAGTACCGCGACAAGATCTCCTTCGCGGACCACATCCACTCCCTCCATCTGTTCAGCTGCTGAAGCATCCACAGAATCGAGCGTTGCACCATGCGATGGGGGACGCAGAACTTTTGCGTATACCATCCCCGGAAGCCGGATGTCACCGGAAAATTTTGCCTTTCCGGTGACCTTTTCCATGGAATCCCTTCGCAACTTTGGTTCTCCGACAACGGAAAACCGTGTGTATTCTTCAAGGGGAGGTGCTTCCGTTACCTCTTTTTCGATTCTCCTGCCCTGTGTTAACTGACCATAGGCAACCCGGTGCTCGGGGTTGCTCTGATCCATAACGACCCCGTCTTTTATGGTCAATTGATTGGGAGACAGATTAAGGTATTCAGATGCCAGATCGGTTAGCACTTTTCTTGCCTTGGCAGCCGCTGCTCGCAGCGGGGGCCCGAAAAAGCGGGTAGTCATGGATCCGAATGTCCCCATATCCCAGGGACAGAGATCGGTATCTCCCATAACCATCTCAACCCGATCATAGGGAACCTCGAGCTCGTCCGCCAGCATTTGCGCCAGGGAAGTAATGACTCCCTGTCCCATCTCAATCTTCCCGGTAAAACAGGATACCATCCCCTCTTCATCAATTCTAAGGAAGGCATTAAAATCCTCGGGTAACTCGCGACGTTGTGCCAGGAGTTTGAATGGATCACCCACATAAAATAATACAAATACCCCACCTCCCATCAGCTTGATAAAGCTGCGCCGCTTCATTCCCGATGTTTTTCCCGGTGCCTTTTGCTTCATCTTTTCTCTTTTATTTCTCATAATGCAACCCCTCCTTTCATCTCTTTTGCTGCAGCCTGGATGGCATCTATGATCCGTGTATAGGCACCGCACCGGCACAAATTCTCTTCCATTCCTTCAATGATCTCCTTCCTGGAGGGTTCAGGATTCTTTATCAGCAATCCGTAGGCGTTTAGGATCATTCCCGGTGTGCAAAAACCACATTGTAAGGCATCATGCTTCATAAATGCTTTTTGCAGGGGATGCAATTCGCCATTTCTTGCCAGACCTTCAATTGTCAGTACTTTTTTCCCCTGAACCTCATTGATGGGCAGTATACAGGATCGTACCGGTTCATTATCCAGCAACACGGTGCAGGCACCGCACAACCCCAATTCACATCCCAATTTTACACCGGTCATTCCGAAGTTTATCCGCAGAGCCCAGGCAAGAATCAGGTCATTTTCCAGTTCCAATTCTCTTGGTTCATGGTTCAGTTCGAAACGAATGATTTCTTTCATCATTATAAAGTTATAGTAAAAGCCTGTATGTTATTTCAAATTGAATTCCATAACGATGAGGGTTTTATGGATTTTCAACTTTTTTTTAGTGCGTTTGTTTCAAATTTATAATCTTCTCTGGTGTCAATATCCCGTATTATGCCTTCATCCTCCACCCTGACTTCAGAAATATCATCCGGGAATTTCCAGATCAGGTCCCGTAATCCGACTTTCGGATCGATTGAGTCAATTTGGCTCCTGTATTTTCTGTCTATCAAGACTGGATGACCTCTTCTGTTTTCAAATACCGGGAGCACGATACCTTTTTTTGTTTGGCTGTATGCATCGATGATTGCATCAATTATTCCCGGGGTGATCATCGGTTGATCACCCAGAAAAACCATACAGGCATCGCTGTGGTCAGGCAGGGATTTCAAACCTGTCTGTATAGAGGACAACATGCCTTTTTTGTAATTTCTGTTCGTACAGAAGGTGACGGAAGAATCCGTGAGGGCATCCTGTATTTTCTCATGGTCAGCTCCAAGAACCACCATTGTTTCGTGTATTTTAGATTGAGCAATCGTATCCACTATGGTCCGGACCATGGGTTTATCCTTGTAGTGAAGAAGAAGCTTTGGTTCTTTCATACGGCTTGATTCCCCGGCAGCCAGAACAATGGCAGTGATATGGGGGAGGTTCCGGTTTTGATGACGAACCCGAATCAGTTGTGCAGCAATACTTATGGCGATTTCCTGTATGGTAGAGGAGGAGATATCAATTCCAATAGGTGCATGAATCCGGTCAAACTGTTCAGAAGTTGCCCAGCCCTTTTCGATGAATTCCTTTCTCATCTGTTCTACCTTCCTTCTGCTTCCAATCATTCCAATGTAGCCTGCATCAGATACTATACTGGCTTTCAGGGCATCTGCATCGTGTTTGTGGCCACGGGTTACAAGGACAATGTATGAATCCGGTGTTATGGATTGCTCATTTAAAGCCTGGCTGATATCATTTACCAGGATATGATCGCTATCGGGGAAACGTTCTGTGTTGGCAAATTCCTGCCGGTCATCGATAACAGTGATTTCAAAATCAAGGAGACTCCCGAGGTGTGCCAGTGCCTGCCCTATATGTCCTGCGCCGGCAATGATCAGTTGTGGCATCGGGGCAATGGGTTCGAAGCAGATGATGCGCTCAGGAACTGCATGAGAGATTGGATCACCGGGGATGTTTACCACCCTGGCTCTCCTGTCTGCAAGCGATTTTTCTGCTTCCGCAGAAATAGCAGAATCCACGGATACAGCAGGGGGGAATCTGGAACCTTCCGGAGACCAGAATCGTTCGATATCTACCCGGTCAATCTTTTTCTGAATGACCGTTACCAGGACCCCCGGTATTTTTTTATCAATGGACCGGCTGACTTCAATAAAAACGCGGGTGTGCTTTTCCGGTTGCACATCAATGAGCACAGTGGCTATTCCTCCACAGAGGGCTCCTTCGGCAGCCGCGATATCAGAATCGAGATTGTATTCAAACAACAGGGATTTTCCATCTTCCAGGGCCTCCTGACCTCTTTTCTGAGCTTCTGCTTCAAGAACACCACCCCCCAATGTCCCTTTCCAGACAGATCCTTTGACAATCAATGCGGATGTACCGGGAATCTGTGGTGTTGAACCCCTGGTCTCGATAATGGTTGCAATAGCCAGCTCCGGTTTACCTTTTAAGGCATCGATAATATGCGTATAAATATTTTTCACCTTTTCCCGATACAAGGTAAGAAATTGATACCTGATATCAAATCCCTCCCGGGTAATCGATGATATGATAAAGGGATTTTTTTAACCTGTCCGATGATGTTTCAGCTATCTCAATGAAAGGACTTCTCTTTCATATTTCTGGATCTCCGGGATGTAGTTTTCAGCAACCGGAACACCATTCATCTGGCAGTAGTAGTCCCAAACTGCACCAGATGGTTTTAATTTTGCCTCTTCCAGTAATGCCAACCGTTCAAAAAATAATCCGTTGTCCTCATATTCCCTCAGTCGCTCTATTGGACTCAGAAGGGCAAGCAAAATGGCTTTTTGAACGGCTCTGATGCCAATAACATAGGCTCCGATACGATTTATGCTTGCATCAAAAAAGTCCAGTCCAATGTTCACGTTCTCCAGCTTGTCAGCCCATACAATTTCTTCAAACAGTGACCGCACATCATCATTCAATATGACAACGTGGTCGCTGTCCCAGCGAATGGGCCGTGTGACATGGAGCAACAACTCCGGAACGAACTGAAAAAGCGCTGAGATTTTATCCGATACCTGTTCGGTAGGATGGAAATGACCAATATCGAGGCATGGCATGATGTTATTCTGAATGACATATCCCAGGTAGAATTCGTGCGATCCCACAGTAAAGGCTTCCAGACCTATTCCGAAAAGCTTCGATTCAACAGCATCGGACATGAAAGAGGGGTCATAAACCTTAGCAAAGACCGTATCCAGGGATTCCCTGAGATAACCCCGGTGCTTATACCGGTAAACGGTCAGATCTTTAGAGCCATCCGGTATCCAGACATTATGAATGCAGCGGTTTTTCAGTTCTTTGCCAATGAAGGCAGAAATTTCACGACAGCAGTTTACATGCTCTATCCAGAATGTGCGAATTGCCGGATCATTATTGGAGAGTGTATAACCGGAATCAGCTTTCGGATGAGAGAAGAGGGTGGAATTGAAATCCAACCCTATGCGAAGGGTTTTTGCCCAATCTACCCAGCTCTGAAAATGCTCCGGGCCAACCCGGTTTCGATCGGCTTTCTTTCCACTGAAGTCCCCATATATTGCATGCAGGCTTAGCCGGTGTTTCCCTGGTACAAGGGAAAAAACCTTCTCCAGATCAGCCCTGACCTCGCCGATGTTTCGTGCCTTTCCCGGATAATTCCCCGTTGCCTGAATGCCACCGGTGACGGGTGCCCCGGGATCTTCAAAACCACTAACATCGTCACTCTGCCAGCAATGCAAACTGATGGGAACTTCTCCCAGCCTCTGCAATGCAGAATCGGTATCCACTCCCAGTATTGCATATTGTCCTTTTGCTGCATCATACGCACTTTTTAATGAATCAGTAGTTGTCATAACAGGGTCAAAAAGATTGTTGCATACAAGGTAATAATCTTTGATCAGAATCGTAAAGCAAAGGCAGTTTTTGTTCCACCGAAAAAACCATGAATGGATATATCTGTTATATTTGGTTATATTTTAACTGTAGAACGTTATAGATTTGATTGAGTGACAGATCAGGATCATTCAGAAAATAAATCTTCCCTCTCGGAATTTGAACGGCAAAAAATTCCTGACAGGGCGCTCCTTGGATTCAGGCATTTTATCGGGATGTATGCGGGGGAGCACTGTGCAGGTACGGAGCTGATGATCGGCCCGCTCTTTGTCGCTGCAGGTGTTGGTGCGTTTGACCTTATTGCCGGGTTGTTATTTGGTAATGCTTTGGCGGTTCTCAGCTGGATATTTCTGACAGCCCCCATTGGAACCCGGTTGCGACTGACCCTTTATTATCAACTTGAAAAAATCTGTGGCAGAAAACTTGTAACCCTGTACAACCTGGCTAATGGAGTTATGTTTTGTTTTTTAGCCGGTGCAATGATCACTGTCTCGGCAACTGCACTTGGTGTCTGGTTTGATTTTAAGATGCCGGGGCTCAATGACATCTTCCCGAACAGTATTGGATGGGTGATTGCCGTAATCGTTGTGGGGGCAGTCATTTCAGTAGTAGCCGCTTATGGTTATAAGACCGTTGCCAGGATTGCCAATATAGCAGCTCCCTGGATGGTTCTGGTCTTCCTTGCATTCGGACTCATTGGACTGAAACAGTTCATTGATGCCGATGATAACCAGATTCAGAACGCTGGTGATTTGTGGACCCTGGCCCGAACACAGATATGGAAAGGCGGGGATCCGCTGCCGGGGCAGGTAAAATTTACCTTCTGGCATGTCATGTTCTTTTCCTGGTTTTGCAACATGGCAATGCACATCGGGATGTCCGACCTGTCCGTCTTCCGGTATGCAAAGAGATCCTGGTATGCCATTGCATCTGCAGCCGGTATGTATGTCGGGCATTTCATGGCCTGGATATCAGCCTCCATATTGTATGCGTACCAGCTTCATCTGAATCCTGCGGATACAGATGTTTTACCGGGTCCCCTGGCGTTCAGGGCAGCTGGCTATGTGGGATTATTGTGTGTGATCATTGCGGGATGGACGACAGCCAATCCGACAATTTACAGAGCAGGGCTTGCGTTTCAGGCAATCAGGCCGCGTTCATCACTCTTTAAAATTACCCTGATCACAGGGGGTATTGCCACCTTTGCCGGTCTGTTCCCGGCAATTGCCATGAAACTGCTCGATTTTGTTGCCCTCTACGGGATGCTCCTTATGCCAATGGGGGCAGTGATCTTTGTTGATTACTGGCTGATGAAGAAGTTTAAACTGTATCCTTTCTTTGCGGAGAAGAGCCGGATAAATTTTAACTGGGCAGCCGGACTGACCTGGTTCCTTACACTTGCGACCTGCCTGCTACTTGTTAAATTTGCAGGTATCCAGATTTTCTTTGTAAGCCTTCCGGGCTGGTTTGTTGCATCAGCTCTTTACCTTATCCTGAGCTGGGGATATCAGAAGAGAAGAGCCTATTTAATGGTGTGAAACGATGAAAAATGTTTTGCGTAAAACAGCAGGAATTATTGGACTGGTGTCCCTGATAATCCTGCTCCTGCCTTCGGCCCTGTTCCTTTTTGGCGATTTATCACTTGAACAGGTTAAATGGATGATGCTGGGAGCTACACTTCTCTGGTTTGTATGTGCACCGTTTGGAATGAGAGAACGTTAAAAAGGTAATGTGTTGATAATATTTGAAATGTTCACGTTGTTTGGTTTATTACCTTATTTTTATTTGCTACTTTTAATGCTTAAATTATTGTAATTCAATATATCATGGAGAAAACTATCGGTTTACTCACCTCAGGTGGCGATTGTCCCGGGTTAAATGCAGCCATACGGGGAATTGGTAAAACAGCCGTCTCACAGGGGATGACTGTCATCGGATTCAAAGACGGTTTCCGGGGATTAATGGAAAACAGGCACATCCGCCTGGATAACGGGCAACTTTCCGGGATCCTTGCCCGGGGAGGAACCATCTTGGGAACGAGCCGTGACAAACCACACAAAATGTTGCTTGGAGGGAAAATGGTGGATATGACCGATGTGATTGTTGAGAACTACAATAAACACCACCTGGATGTGCTGGTGTGTCTCGGGGGAGGGGGTACCGCTAAAAATGCCTTTAAATTACACGAAAAAGGATTGAATGTAATCACCCTTCCCAAAACCATTGACAATGATATCTATGGCACAGATGTTACTTTTGGGTTCGATACATCATTGCACATTGCCGTGGAAGCAATCGATCGCCTGCACAGCACAGCGCATAGCCATCACCGGATTATCGTGGTTGAAATCATGGGGCACCGTGCCGGATGGCTGGCCCTTGGAGCCGGTGTTGCCGGCGGAGCCG
Source organism: uncultured Rikenellaceae bacterium (assembly GCA_964481765.1). Classification (GTDB taxonomy): domain Bacteria; phylum Bacteroidota; class Bacteroidia; order Bacteroidales; family VadinHA17. The sequence goes on from CAYZVJ010000015.1 coordinate 33,330, forward strand.
ATGCCATCCTGATTCCCGAAATACCCTATGATGTGAATAAAGTGGCAGAATCAATCCTTGCCAGGAGTAGACGTGGCAAAAATTTCAGCATTGTGGCAATCGCTGAGGGAGCTGTTTCAGGAGATTATGCAAAGAGTCGTGATGAAATAGAGAAATCCTTGGATAGTGAAAAGGACAAGGCAAAACGCAATGAGTTGAAGTCGAAACTCAAAGAACTTGAATCGCAACATACCGGTAATACCCTGCTGGTCTCTGAGGAGCTGGAGCAGCTTACCGGACTGGAATCCAGACTAACCATCCTCGGACACCTTCAACGCGGAGGTATCCCTACCGCATCCGACAGGCTGCTGGCTTCCCAACTGGGTACAGCCTGTGTCGATTCCATTAAGAAGGAGGAGTATGGTGTAATGATCGCTGCACGCGGTGACCATACCGAACCGGTTCCCCTCGAACAGGTCGTCAATAAAATTAAATTCGTCCCAACGGACCACCCCTGGGTGATCAGCGCTCGAAACCTCGGAACTTCATTGGGGGATTAGGGGTGCCTGTTTGATCAGTATGGCAGTTAGCGATCTTTAGGAATGCTGATTACAACCTTTTTAAATAGGGACAGCTACCTTTTTTTTAAAGAGGGACAGCTACCTTTTAAAAATTTCGTAACTTATTGACCATATGAAAAATTTTTTCTGTTAGTTATGCCACGGATTGCAAGAGTCGTTGTCCCAAACATTCCACATCATGTTACTCAAAGAGGAAATTACCAGCAAGATGTTTTTCTTGATGATAAAGATAAATTTAAGTATTTATCACTCCTGAAGGAATATAGTTTTGAATATAATATTGAGATCCTTGCCTATTGTTTAATGAGGAATCATGTTCACCTTATTCTGGTTCCTTCAGAATCAGATGCTCTTGGTAAGATGTTAAATATTGTGAGCATGAAGTACGCACAATATTTTAATAAAAGGGTGGGTAAGAGAGGACATTTGTGGCAGGACAGGTACTTCTCATGTCCCCTGGATGAAGACCATTTATATGAAGTTTTCAGATATATTGAGAATAATCCTGTTAAATCTGGAATTGTTCAATATGCCGAAGACTATTACTGGTCAAGTGCAAGAGCTCATGTATCAGGAAAGGTTCAAGAAAATGATTTATTGGGAGATTATACTAAATATTTAAAAAGAATTGATAATTGGAAAGAATATTTAAATGAGAATCCCAAAGAGTCGGTTATCAATAACCTGAGAAAGTGTACTAAAAGGGGCAGACCTGCTGGAAATGAGCGTTTCATTCGGAATCTTGAAGAGAAAACAGGAAGAAAATTAACCACACCACCAAGGGGAAGGCCCTGGCTAAAGAAATAAAAAGGTAGCTGTCCCTATTTAAAATTAAAAAGGTAGCTGTCCCTATTTAAATAAATGGCATTATGAACCGGAAATGAGAATACCTGGCACATATCACCGGACCTGGATCGTGGTATATCTGGTTATGCAATCCGTTTTTGGAAATTCCCAGTCGTCCACTATTGAGGGTATGCTTTCGGGGTGGGGTACGGTAAGTTACAGCGAATCCCTGAATGGACAGGTTGGTGGGCGTTATATTCCTGCACTGACCCTTGATCACCCGTTGGGTGAACGTTTCAGGGTTGATGCAGAGTTATCGGCAAACGTCTGGGGGGCAAGCACCTTTTGGTCTGGCGACAGTATCACCACCAATAATAAAATCAAGCCATATAGAATGTGGGTCAGGTTTTCCGGTGATCAGTTTGAGATCCGGGCCGGACTACAGAAGGTCAATTTCGGATCGGCAACCCTTCTGAGGCCGCTCATGTGGTTTGACCGTATTGACCCACGGGATCCTTTACAGCTGACGGATGGAACTTATGGAATCTTGATGAGGTATTATTTTCTCAACAATGCCAATATCTGGGTCTGGGGTCTTATCGGTAATACAGAAACCAAAGGCTGGGAAGCATTTGGGTCTGAAAAGAACCGGCCAGAGTTCGGCGGACGCGTTCAGGTACCAGTGCCACTTGGAGAACTTGGACTGAGTTACCATAACCGGTCGGTCGATATCAGTAACGATACCCTGGTTATTTCTCTCGGCAGGCATGACTATGCCCGGGAAAACCGGATTGCCCTCGATGGAAAGGTCGATATCGGGGTTGGTTTATGGTTTGAAAGTACAATCATACATACCGATTCGAAGCACCTTAACAGGGATTTTAACCGGTTCTTAACGGTTGGCCTTGACTATACATTCGGAATGGGAAATGGACTGAACGTGATGACTGAAGTCTTTACCTACAGCGTTTCAGATCAGTTGGCCGGCAAAGGGGATGGAGTAACCTTTTCTGCGTTATCTGCAAACTATCCCCTCTCCATTATCACAAACCTGAACGCCATTTTCTTTTATGACTGGAAGAATAATGACCTGTATAATTTCATAAACTGTTCATGGACATTTGACAGATGGACTTTCTACCTGATGGGATTCTGGAATCCTGACCGGTTCCAGGTTTATCCGGGTATGGAAGAAGTGAATCTGTATGCAGGAAAAGGAGTACAATTGATGGCTGTATTTAATCATTAAATATGTTATTATGGAGGACGCAAACATTGTTAACATTGAATCCCTGGTAAAGCAATACCCCGTTGGGAAGGGGCACTTTACTGCATTGAATGATATTAACCTTTCTTTTGGTACCGGGGAATTTGCCGGGGTTGTCGGGCCAAGCGGTTCAGGCAAGACAACCTTGTTGAACATCATCGGCTCGCTGGACGGACCCACTGAGGGCACTGCGACTGTGCTGGGCAAATCGGTTGGCCAGCTTTCCCATAAACAGGCGGCAAAATTGCGCAAAACCCATATGGGATTCATCTTTCAGACCTATAACCTTCTTCCGGTATATACGGTTTACGAGAACGTTGAGTTCCCTTTGGTCCTGCTCAAACAGGCTCACTCCGAACGGAAAAAGGCGGTGCTGGATGCACTGGAATGGGTCGGACTGATGGACAAAATTAAATCAAAACCAGCTCAACTTTCAGGTGGAGAATGCCAGCGTGTTGCCATTGCCAGGGCAATGGTAAAAAAGCCGGAACTTGTTCTGGCGGATGAACCAACTGCTAACCTGGATGCTGCCAATTCACACCACATCCTCAAAACCATGGTGAAACTCAATGAAGAGTTGAGAACAACCTTCATTTTTGCCACGCATGATGATAAAGTCATCCAGTACCTGAAGCGAAAAATAACGCTTGAAGACGGTCAGGTGGTCCAGGATGAGAAAAAACAATTAAAGTCATGACATCAATAAAATTAGCTTTGCGAAATCTCATCGGTGCAGGTCTCAGGACCTGGTTGAGTGTCTTAATACTTGCTCTGATACTTATTCTGATCATCTGGCAGTATGCTATAATCGATGGTTGGGACAGGATGGCCATGAGGGATATGATTGCCTGGGAGATAGGAGGCGGACAGATCTGGACGGAAAATTATGATCCCTATGATCCCTTTACACTGGAAGAGAGTCACAGCGTTTTGCCACAATCTCTCATTGATGAAATTGAGAAGGGCAACATGGCACCCATACTGGTAACCCAGGCTTCTATTTATCCTGAGGGCAGGATCATGAGCATTCTCCTCAAGGGCATTGATCCCTCCCAACAGGTGAGTGAACTGCCTACTGAGAAGCTGATGGAAGAATACGATGAAATCCCGGTTATAATAGGTACCGCTATGGCCCGTGATGCCAAGCTGGGCAAGGGTGATTATTTTACGGTCCGGTGGCGTGATGTGGATGGTACCTTTGATGCCAGGGAACTTGTCGTTGCAGATGTATTCAGGTGTGATGTCCCTGCAGTAGATAACGGACAGATCTGGATATCACTTGAGAACTTGCAGGAAATGACACAGATGTCTGGAGAAGCCACCCTCATTGTTATGGACCAGGGATATACCTGGACAGGAGAAGAAAGTGGATGGATACTGCGGGACCATGATTACCTCTTGCAGGATATGAGAGACATGATCAGGATGAAAAAAATCGGGGGATCGGTTTTCTATATCATACTGATGCTTTTGGCCATGCTGGCAATATTTGACACCCAGGTACTTTCCATTTTCAGGAGACAGAAAGAAATCGGAACCTACATGGCCATGGGAATGACGCGTGGCCAGGTGGTGAGGCTTTTTACCGTGGAAGGTGCTATGCATTCCGTTCTTGCAGTAATCCTGGGTGCGATACCCGGAATACCATTCCTCTATTACATGGCGAAAGTTGGATATGCCATGCCGGCCGGTTCGGACAGTATGGGATTACCCATCGCTGATAAAATTTACCCGGCTTACAGCTTCGGTTTGATTCTTTCAGTTATGCTTCTTGTTATTATTACGACTACAATCGTCAGCTTCCTGCCCTCCAGGAAGATATCCAAAATGAACCCAACTGAAGCAATTAAAGGGAAACTGCTATGATACGATTTCTGTTTAAAGGATTATTACGCGACCGGCAGAGGAGCCTTCTCCCATCCATCGTGGTGGCAGCCGGCGTCATGCTTACGGTATTTTTAGTATGCTATCTTACGGGGATAATGGGCGGATTTGCTGATTTCAGTGCAAAATTTTCAAGTGGCCATGTCAAGATCATGACCCGTGCATATGCCGATAACATGAACCAGAAACCGATCGACCTTGCTATAACTGATGTGAGCGAATTGATTGATAAGGTGAAACAGGATTATCCGGAAATGGAATTTGTGCTCCGAACACAGTTTGGCGGTTTGCTGGATGCACCTGATGAAAACGGTGAAACCCGTTCCCAGGGACCTGCCATGGCCATCGCCATTGATATGCTCACACCGGGTAGCAAGGAGCCAGAACGTCTGACCCTGGAGAATATCCTTGTTAAGGGAAGTATACCTGACAAACCGGGTGAAATACTGATCAGTGATGATTTTGCCACCAACCTGGATGTTGCTCCGGGAGACCAGGTTACCTTGATGGGGTCTACCATGTATGGTAGCATGAGCTTTTATAATTTTATCATTTCCGGAACCATCCGGTTCGGAGTAGGGGTTATGGACAGGGGGGCAATTATCGTGGATATTTCAGATGCCCAGGCTGCCCTCGACATGCAGGATGCAGCCGGTGAAATCCTGGGATACCTGCCAGGAGGCCATTACCTCGGGGATGAAGCAGGGATTGTTTGTACTAATTTCAATGAGAAATATTCGGATCCGGAGGATGAGTTTTCACCCATCATGCTGAAACTTTCAGAGCAGGATGAATTCCTCGGAGGATACCTTGAGATGATCGATTCCGTGGCCTTTATTGTCGTTTTTGTCTTTGTGTTTGCCATGTCAATAGTCCTCTGGAATACAGGATTGATCGGAGGATTAAGACGTTACGGCGAGGTTGGTGTGCGGCTTGCCATCGGAGAAGAAAAAGGACACATATACAAAAGCATGATCTATGAATCTGCACTGATCGGATTGGTAGGTTCGGCATTTGGCACCATTCTTGGATTACTGTTTGCATACTGGATGCAGGAGAAGGGAATTGATATCGGCAGCATGATGAAGGGGGCCACCATGATGATGCCCGGAAAATTTTATGCCAGGATTGTCCCGGAAGCGTATTACATCGGTTTCATCCCGGGACTATTCAGCTCCACCCTGGGGACCATGCTATCCGGTATAGGGATCTATAAACGACAGACTGCATCACTGTTTAAAGAACTGGAAACGTAATAAAGCATAGAGCATAGGGCATAGAGCAAGGGGCAGGAGCTTGGTCGTTCCCCTTAAATAAATAATAGAAATGGACTAACGATAATTAAATGAATACGATGAAAACATTAAGTATATTTTTATTATTACTCAGCACAAGTTTGTTCGCGCAATACCCCTCCGGAGAGGAGATCCTGAACAGGATTGATGATAACCTCTCTTCAGAAAACCGCGTGGTCACTTCAAGAATGATTATCCATGGTACCCGGGGTGACCGGACGATCGAGTCGAAATCATGGAGTGAAGGGGATACCAAAGCCTTCACCGAATACCTCTCCCCTGCGCGCGAAGCCGGTACCAAAATGCTGAAACTGGAAGACCAGCTCTGGATCTATTCACCGTCCACGGACCGCACCATTCAGATATCAGGACACATGTTACGCCAGTCGGTTATGGGATCAGATCTCTCTTATGAGGACATGATGGAAGATAACAGACTGATCGATAATTATGACGCTGCAGTTATCGGCGAGGAAGTAATCGATGACCGGAATTGCTGGGTGGTGGAGTTGAATGCAAAAAATGCAGATGTATCCTACCAGATCCGCAAGATATGGGTTGACCGGGAGCGATACATTCCCCTGAAAGAAGAATTGTATGCAAAAAGCGGGAAGCTGCTCAAAAGGATGGAACTTTCTGATGTCCGGCACATGAGCGGTCGCTGGTTCCCCTGTAAAATGGTTTTCAAGGATATGCTGAAGAAGGGCGATGGTACGGAGTTTATTGTCGAAGATATCCGGTTTGATATGGATATCGAGGAGCATGTTTTCACAAAAGCCTCGTTGCGGTAAAAAATAGCATATATAAATTATTGCTTCATGTAATTTAAATAATCAATCATTCCCTGATAAATTTTCTCCGCAATTTGTTCACGAAATTGGGAATCCGCCAGTTTTTCCTCATCTTCGGCATGTGACATAAAAGCCTGTTCCACAAGGATTGATGGCATTTGTGTTACCCGTATCACGGTGTAGTTGAAAGAGCCGATCACGCCAAAAGGATCCAGTGCCAATTCCAGCAGACGGTTATAGACAGTTTCTGCCAGGGGGGCCCAGAAGGGATTATTATAGTACGTGCTGGTTCCGGATGCACCCAGATAACCTTTCTCTATGCCTCCTGCATTAGCGTGAATGCTGATCAGCATATCCGCATCGGATAACCGGGCTGTGTCGCGTTTTTCAATCAGGGACATATCCCTGTCCGATTCCCGCACCTGCAGGACTTCAGCACCCATTGATTTACAGAGTTCTTCCAGTTTCAGGGACAGATCCAGGTTGATATCTTTTTCCAGCAAACCGGATAGACCGATAGCCCCGGTATTGCTTCCCCCATGCCCGGCTTCTATTGCAACTTTCAATCCGGTTAATGGTTTTTTATTGTTCAGGTCATATTTCGGCGGATATTTTATGCGCAGTACAAGCAATTTCCCGACCGGACGGATTTCGTATCCCCATATTTTTGGTGTTTTCAAATTCACATATACCTGATACGTTTCGGGGGTTGTTTGCTTCCAGGTTACTTTATCAATAATTTTCCGACCCCTGTGATGCGTAATCCAGGTACTGCTTGTTTTTGCACCAAAAAGGGTGATTGTGATCCTGTGCTGATCCGGATCGGGGTACACTTCGTAGGGAATGGGTTCCAGGTAGGGTATGGCTAATACATCTGCATTTTTTGCAGGATAACAAGACATGTTTGTTATGAAATAGGATGGATGTACTGTTTCAGCCGATAGTTCCTCAACACTGCTTTGATGGATCATGCCGGTTTCTACCCTGCTTAGCCGGATCCTGTAATGATCACCAATTTTACCGTTAGTTTTCAATATGATCCCCTTTCCCAGTTCCGACCGGATTGGGGCACCCAGTCGCGAGGGCCCCAGCGTGTATGTCAGTCTTGCATTGTCTTCACGGGTCCTTACCAGGGGAAAATCATCTGCCTCCCTGATCCGTATAGAATGCTGAAGCTGGAATGAATAGTTTGCAATACCGGAAGTATCTTCCGGGGGAACTAAATGCAGGATTACCTGGTATGAATTACCTGCAGCAAGTTTTTGTAACGGCAGTTCAGCCTGGTAAAGCGAATAATCTTCGTGGTCATCACGTGAACAGAGAACCTTTACTCCCCCGGGATCTACCTCGATAAATCCATCCTGTCCCGGTGAACCCTGGAAACTGATCAGGACGATATCTTCCGGCAGGAGTTCAAGGGCATAAC
>CAYZVJ010000016.1:0-41269 GCA_964481765.1 uncultured Rikenellaceae bacterium
TGTCGCCACTACGTGGCTCAAAAAATAGCAGGTTAATCCACAAATGAACGAAAACAAAAACAAAAATCCCCGAAGGCCTGCCTGCCGCTCGCCTGCCGAAGGCATGGCAGGCAGGGGATTAATAGTGAATAGCCCCGGGTAACCCTGTGAAATAATGCTTCGTTTTGACGTTACTTAAAGGATGTAAAATGATGTTTCACTTCAGTAGTTTGTCCTGGTATATCTCTATTTCACAGGGGCAACCCGGGGTTTAATCCAACACGTGATCCTCGGTCCAGCTGCATTGTTATTTAGCGGGAAAGCGTTGTATGGACCGGATAATCGCCAACCGTTCATTAGCATATTTCATCCCAAAGACTCCAGATGGATCCGGTAGTATCCATATAACAGTTCATATAGTTATTCCAGGATCATGTATTCATACAGTGTGGTAGAAACGGTTCTTGTAACTCCTTCAGATAATGACGTATGATAACTGGGAGTATATATCTCGGTCATTTTTGTAACATACCCGTCCTGGTCCAGTTCATATTCGTAATTGCTGTAAGCTTCGGTCATGGAAGGGCCGGTAGGACAACCCGCTCTCCAGGTGACGCGAATCACAAGGTTTTTGCTCCATTTCCCGATGATCCCGTTTGAAAAATCCCTGACATCCACCTTGTTGAGTGTTTCATTGTAACTGTAATAGTCAGTACACATAGCTGGCATTCCATCTTCTGATATTTTTATACTGCGTATATTCTCATCTCCAATTGTACGGGTTATAAGAACAGTACCTGAATCAGGATTGGTGCCCGTGCGTTGCCAGTCAATGGCTATGGATGTTGCAAAGTCATTTTCATATTCGTAATCCAACCTGGCTAAATGGTATGAACCGGAGAAAAAACCGGTATCAATACAATAGGTTGCATTGCCATCCTTCCCTTTGTAAAAAGTTCTTTTGTAGGTTATTTCATTTTGCGGGTTTTTTGTGATATTTTCAAACGTGGCATCATTATCGTGGAAAACGGTTCTTTCAACATAATTATCATTGATGTAAGTTGCGTATTCCGTTATCCATGAACCGGTAAGATGGATTACATGTTTAACAACCTGGTCTGAATATTTATAAAAGAATTCTGGAACATCCTTTTTGTAAGCATCATCCTTTTCACTGCAATTGTTGAATAAAACAATGGACAGCAGCAAAACCAACAGATGGGCAATTTTTTTCACGGCATTCAGGATTAATAGTGAAATTCCCTATAAGTTACGATAAAAAAGGGGGAAACAAAAAGATACTCCTGCTCTGACGGAGTCCTTTAGTCGGGGCACGAGCTAAAGTCGTCGCACCAGCTTGCGCATAGCGATTCCTTTGGAACAGTGGAGCGACGAGATAATGCTCTCCCTCAGTCATCGTATCACTGTTTTTGTTCGTTTTATAAACGGCTGGATTGTCCGGTCCATGAAGCATTTTCCCTTGATGAAAGCTTTTTTGTTAAAATATGTTAAGAATGAAATGAATGGGGAAGAAGATTGGTCTAATGTATAAAAAGCAACCAGTTAACGAAGGGAGATAATAAAATGAAAGCACGGGTTTTTGAAAAAACCGGTTTACCAAATCCACTGGGAATGATCATGATCATCCTGATCATCGGTCTGGTGTGTTTGGCACAATACATATTGACACAGCCGGCTACAGCTCAAAAGAAGCCAGATGTTAATTATATACAGGTTGAGAAGGGACCTGACATTCAGATAGAAGAGTGGATGGTTGATCCAGGCTATTGGAATAACGATGCACTTGCCGCTGAGCCGGTTGAGGAACCGGATCCGGAAATTACCATTGAGCGCTGGATGACGGATTTTTCGATACCGGTACTGGCATCTAACCGGTGTGAACGGGAATATGAAGTTGAAGCCTGGATGTTCGATGAAACTTTGTGGGTTAATCCGGAGAGTAACCATTGTACAATCACTGAAACCCAGGATGAATGTTTCTAAAGGGGGATATTGTCTGATTACCAAAAATCGGGGCACAACAGTTTTCCTCGTCGTCCGACTACAGCTCGGGTGACGAGTTTTTGTCAGCCCAATAGTGATACGATGACTCCGGGTATACCTTTTACTCATACCGCAGAGAATCAACAGGATTTCGGACAGCTGCTTTAATGGACTGATAACTTACGGACAAAATTGCAATTACAAGAGCTATTATCCCACCGGTAAGGAAACTGAAAGCTCCAAGGTTTGTCTTATAAGCAAAATTCTTCAGCCACCAGTTTATTATTCCATATGAAAGTGGAATAGCAATAACAAATGAAAGTAAAATCAGCTTCAGGTATTCCAGGGAAATTAATCTCACAATGCTATCTGAAGATGCTCCCAGTGCTTTACGGATCCCTATTTCTTTGGATCGTTGTTCCGCTGTGAAGGTTGCAAGTCCCAGTAATCCCAGGGAGGCAATAATGATTGCAAGACAGGTAAACAGAAGAAAAATTTTACCAAGTTGCTGTTCTTTCCTGAATTTAGCATTAAAATTATCGGCTACGAACGAGTAATCAAAAGAACCTCCGTGAGCGAAAGATTTCCATTTCGTTTGAATCAAATGTATTTTTCTGCTGACATCACCGGGTGTAAGTCTGACAAGAAGGTTGTTCCCCTGCGATCCCAGGAAAATAACAAGAGAGGTAATTTCTTCCTCCAGAGATTGATAATTATAATCTTTAACCACACCGATTACCTCCCGGACATCCTGGTCATTTTCTTTCCAGAATGTCTGAAGTTTCTGACCCACCGGATTTTCCCAACCAAACAAACGGGCTGCAGCTTCATTGACTACAACTGCACTTGAATCAGAAGGAAATTCTTTTGAGAAAAACCTTCCATCTTCCATTGATAATTTCAGGGTCTCTATAAGATCCTCATCTACAATGCAATAGTTACTGCCCCGTTCCTGGGTATCTTCTCCCCTTGGCCGGAAAAGATCAGTATAATTAACATCCGGAGGTACCAGGTTACAAATACTGGCACTGATAACCTCCGGTAATTTCAATAATTCTTCTTTGAAAGCAATTTTACCCATACCCAACGATTCAGCATTTCGTATTACCAATACATTGTTTTTATCAAACCCTAAATCTTTGTTTTGCAGGTATTGAAGCTGTTTATAAATCAGTAACGTACAAATTATGAGTCCTATAGACAGTGTAAATTGAAAAATGACAAGAATGCGTCTTATGCCACTACTTTTCATGCCGGCTTTTATCTTGCCCCTCAACACTTCAACAGGTTTGAAAGAAGTAAGATAAAATGCAGGATAGCTACCAGCCAACAGACCGACAATTAATACCAGTAAAATAATGCCTGTCAAATAATTGAAATTATAGAGTGCCTTGATCGTTAAAAGTTTGCCGGACAGAACATTGAATTGTGGAAGAATAAAGGTTAACACACCCTGTGCAAGCAATAACGATACCAGTGTGTAGAATATAGACTCAATTAAAAATTGGATCCGCATGGTGCTGATGGAACCTCCGAGAGATTTTCTCACGCCAACTTCTTTTGCTCTTCCGGTAAACCTTGCTGTTGACAGGTTCATAAAATTTATACAGGCAATGACTATGGTGAACAGGACAATGGCAATCAACAGATAGATGGTTTTCATGTTACCGCTCGGTTCCAGGTGAAGGTCAACATCCGGGGAAAAATGAATATCCAACAGGGATTGAAGATAGAAACCATATGCCCCTCCCTGTTCTAAAAATTCATCAAATGATATACCCAGGAATTGCTCTGCCTGCGGGCCAATGTATTTTTTCACCATTTCCTGTAGTTTGGTTTCCACATGCTGGCAATCCGCATCTTCATTGAGCTTAAGATAGGTAAGTAAAGAATTGCTAACCCAAAGAGGATTCCGGCTGTAATTCCATGATCCCATGGAAAGGATCATGCTAAAGTGGATATGGGAATTCGGAGGAGGATCCTCAACAATACCGGTGATAGTACAGAGCCAATTATCAATGCCCAATTCCAGGGTATTGCCTATGGGACTGATGTCATCCGGACCAGCATAACCAAATATTTTATTGGCTGCAGTTTCTGTTAATACCAGGCTATACGGATTGGTTAAGACCGTTTTGGAATCACCCTGGATAAGGTTGAAACTGAAGAAATCGAAAAAATTGGAGTCAGCCAATAATATTGTTTTTTCAGTATACGCATCTTCCATATATTTTATCGAGATATCCTCCCATGGTGCAATACGGCATCCTTCCTTAACCTCCGGAATCTCTTCAACACATCCTGCAGCAACCGGGGCAGATGAGTAACATGAGTTAAATTCCTGCCCCCCTATCCGTCCATTAAGATTAACTCTATAAATCAACGCTGCATCTTTATGAAACCGATCGTAACTGAATTCATCAATGATATAAAGAAGGATCAACAAACCGGTTATTAAACCAATTGTCAATCCGAAAATATTGATGAAAGCATAAAATTTCTGCTTCTGAATGTTGCGTACCGCAATTTTAAGGTAGTTGAAGAACATCGGGGTTGTGTTAAATGTTTGTTAGACTAATTGCACTGGCTATGATGGTTATCGGATCATGTAAGTGCTTTTTAAAAGGATTATTGCCCGCATGGAATAGCTGAATGGACTACGAAAATAAAAGTAGGTCAATCCTGCAACAATTCCAAGTGACTTCTGATAGAGGTTGAAATAAGAATGTCCCCCTTGTTGGGTTAAATGTGGGTTGCAATCTTGCGCTCCTACGGGACGTTCTGGATATTTTCTCCTGATCACAGCCACTGAAGTGGCTGCCTATTCCCTGCCAGTCCCTATCGGGACGATGAATAATACAATTCCGTGGTTATTCCACTTTTCATAGCACATTAATAACCATGAATATCTCATTAGAGTTAGCAATCTATCGTCCCCACATGTGGGGTATTTCGGAAGGATCCAGGGATTTTTCTACTAATGACTTATCTCCTTTTTCAGAAACAACGATGGTATAATTCCACCATATGGATGTAGCGTCGTAAATATCCTCATCCCTGTAATACCTGTTTTTCCCTTTGAATGTTCCATCATTATACTTCATCCCATAACAATACGGATCATAAACCTCAAAAAATACCTCTTCATCGACATTCCTGTATCCCTTCACAACAATAAAGTGCCCCCAGCCGGTTGATCCGGTAGTGTAAAACTTATCCACCCGCCATTCGCTGTTTGCTCCATCTCGAATGTAGTACATATCGAGACAAAGTATTATTATTTTCCCATTATCCAGTTGATTGGTTATAACCTGTTGAGTACCTGAACTATTTGTAGACAACTCAATGAATTGGTGCGGAATATTACAGTCCGTCAAATAGTTGCCGATATCCGATGTATACCACCATCCCCCATCGGATCGATAAGCTGCCCGCGCATCTTCCGCACTGTTGTTAAAACTGGCATCGGACCATTTTGCGGTCATTGTTGTTGATGAAGGTCCGCAATTGACATTGGAATGTATTCCGGTATTTGCCTGATCAATATACCACTCATAATCCCTGTTATTTGAAAGCGTTTGTATTAGAAACCTTCCCAGACCCCATCGCACAGTATAGGTGTTATTACTGGAAGAAACTTCCCAGTTAAGGATTGATTTTTCATCTTCTGCTACTATCTTATAAGTAAATGGAATTACATAGTCATTCACCGATTGCCCGCTTATTTGTAGTGCAGTACCGACATAAGCTGTTGCGCCTTCTGACAAAGTAAAATTGGCTATCAATTGATTGGGAGAGATCACCTCAATCGGAAAGGTAATATTTATTGACCTGCTAACAGTTATAATTTTTACGTCTATTGTTTGACCCACAAGATTATATGTCAAAATATCCGCCTCATTACTTTTTTTGATCTCCTCTTTTTCGCAGGAGATAATCAGGGGCAATATAAGTAATGCAACCAGATACGTAAATTGACTCTTCATTGCCTGAGTGTTTTGAATAAAGGTAAGGTATTTTTTTGTATCAGTAGTAGTACGAGTTTCTTAGTCGGGGCACGAGCTGAAGTTGTACCCCGACAGGAAAGCATTTCATGGACCGCAGGCTACCATGCCTTAAATAAAAAGATAATCAAACTCTTATGGAGTTTGCAAAACCATTACCCTTGGATGTTTTAAAGTTGAATGTTCGACGTTGTGCCGAAGGCACGCCTATGGCGAACGTTGAATTTAGCCTACTCAAGGGGGCACGATGTGCATGAACATAAAAGGTGCGGTGAGTGACTAATACAGCACCCGTTCCATATCCCGGACTGCTTCATAATCCGGGTTGAGCACCCATTCACCTTCCTTATTGATCAGTCCCCACAGATCCCTTGATTTGGCTGCCGCATATCCGTTTTTAAAATCCCTCACTGCCTGAAATTTTGGCGGGATCACCCATTCACCGTTGGTGTCAAAAAACCCGACCAGGTCATCTTTTCTCCCTTTACACAATCCTTCATAGAATGTTCCGATGATCTCTGAATCATCCACGTACATCATCTCTCCGTATTCGTTGACATAACACCACCTGCCATTCAATTCAACCCGTGCGAGGCCGTCGTGTGGGCTGAAATCATTGGCTCTTTCAAACTGAGGTTGTATGACCATTTCTCCCTGCCGGTTAATGAATCCGATCAGTTTATCAAATGTTCTCACCCATGCAAGACCACCTGAAAAATATCCGACACTCTCATACTTTGGTTCAACCACTACATTCCCATACGCATCGACAAAGCCTGCCCGGTTATCCACCGTATAGACAGGAGCCAGTCCTTCTGAAAAATGTTTCACGTTATCCACCCGATCCACATTCACGGGGTATTCTTTTCCCGTCTGATCCAGCACAACAAAGTTACCCCTGATCTCTGCAGCAGCATAGCCGCCATTGAACTCGGTCACCTTATCGTATTTACACTCTATTTTCACCCTGCCTTCCGTATCAAGGTATCCCCATTTTTTATTATACCGCACGGGGACCAATCCATCGTCGAATCCTTTGACGCCGAAACCCAGTATACTGAGCAGGTCAAACCCCTTAATTTCAGTGTTCAACTTCTGATCGTTAATATCAACGAAATAATATTCTTTTGTTTTCGCATCACGGACGGGTGCGAATCCATCTGCTGAAAAAGGAAAGTTTCTGCTGTATTTGGCTTCAATAATCATTTCCCCGTTGGGGTTGATGTAACCCCAGTACTTGCTTCCCAGGGGTTTTACCTGTGCTATGTAGGTTTGGCTACCCACATTTTTCTGGGCAACTAAACTTTGGCAAAGGAAAAAACCGATAGATAATACCAATAACACATTATTTTTCATTTTATAAAAGTTTTTGTGTGATCATGTAAAGATTTCGTTTGAATGACTGCAAATCAATCAGGTTCTGGTCCGATGTTTCATTCAACCTATATTCAAAGGTACAATGTATATGGTAAAAAAGTCAAAAAAAACCGGTTTATTTAACCCTATCCGATGGGTTACTGGCATTGAAATTGTGTTATTTCAGCAATACAATTAACTTTATCCAGGCTTACAGAAGATCTTAATGAACGGTATCTGCAGGTCCGGTTATCACCTGTACAAAATATTCTGAACCTTGAGGTTTATCCTATTATATATCATCGCCATCTTGCAGTTTCATTCGTTTCAGCTCCCCGTTATGACTGATCAGGGAATAATCAATACCAGCCGGAATCCCTCAGACACTCCCCTCTTCTCATTCGGGATGATCAGTGATATCCAGTACTGCGATTGCGATCACGAAGGTTCGAGGTATTACCGGGAATCGTTAAAGAAGCTTACGAGCTGTGTTAATGACCTGAATTCGAAAAACTTATCATTTGTGGTAAGCCTTGGCGACCTGATTGATCGCGATTTTACCAGTTACGATAGGGTATTTAACATACTGGATCAGCTTAATGCCCCGATATACCATGTACTGGGGAATCATGATTTTTCAGTAGCGGATCAGGAAAAAACCGCAGTCCCAAATAAACTGGGAATTTCCGACACCTATTACGACTTTGCGATCGGGGATTGGCGGTTTATTGTACTGAACGGTTGTGAAATCAGCCTGTTTGCACCATTGGAAAACACAAAGGAATACCGGAGGGCACGATTGCTGTACAACCAGTTAAAGTTGAACAATGCGCACAATGCAATTGATTGGAATGGAGCCATCAGTACAGATCAATTCAGGTGGTTAAAAAACAACATCAAAACCTCAGAAGAAAAGGGTGAGAAGGTTATTATTTTCTGCCATTTCCCGGTGTATCCGAAAGTGGTCCATAATTTATGGAACTATAAAACCCTCCTGAGTTTCTTCAGCAGGAAGGAGCATATTGTTGCCTATTTCAGCGGTCACAACCACCAAGGCAGTTACGCTACCCTTAAGCATACGCATTACCTCACCCTGACGGCTATGGTGGAAACTCCCGATAAAACTGCCTGGTGCACTGTGGATGTTTTCAACGACCGGCTTGAGGTCACCGGCTTCGGAAGGGAAAAATCCCGGGTGTTGTATTTTAATAATCAATAACTTTTACCGGCCATAGTATCAATATTTCTTGCTTATACTGTCTGATACCTTTTGGGTAGCCTGGCAGGTTCATCTGACCGATTGAAAAAACTGAACCTTCAATTGGCTAAACCAGGAAAATGATGTAACTTGAGAAAGATCATCTCACCGATCAGGTTTCGTTTGTAATCACCAAAAATAGTCCATTTATTAACCTGAAAATTTATTACCATGAAAAGACAATTTTATTATCTACTCACCCTGGTTGTAATTCCCCTGATCTTCTCCTGCCAAACTGCAGTACAAACCGAAGAGGTTGATGTTGAACAGGAAAAAGAAGCCATTATGGCTTTGTTAAATGCGGAGGCCAAAGCTGCTGCTGAACTCGATATTGATACGATCATTGCCATGCATGTCCAGGATGAAGTCGACTCCAGGCTTCAGATTGGCAGAGAAAGTTATACAATCTATAATGGTTGGAAAGAGGTCGAAGCAATTTTTGAAAGTTGGCGGAATATGGATTTTTCCAATATGACAAATATCCGGAACCATAAGGAAAATATGATATTGAAAGTTGGCAACAACTGGGCATGGTTGATCTGTGACAATATCTGGGAGTACGATACGGAAGGGGAGCCGGTAAAAGATGTAAACATTCAGATTAATTTTCTTGAAAAGGTTGATGGTGAATGGAAATTCTCCTTCCAGGCATATATTGCCAAGCCACAACCGGATGATGACGAAGATGAAGGAATGGAAGAGGAGGATGAATGATTGTTATTATGGTTCTAATTCGATAACTGGATTGCTTGTTGGTTAGGAGCGAGCCGGTCTGGTCAACCGTATCTGACTGATATAAAGTGCGAATCCTATCCATTAAATTTTGGGATTAATTCCGGAGATTTCATATTTTTACTGTAACCAGCGGTTGAAAAAATGCTTATCCGGTTTAGAACCATCCATCGATGGCTGATCGTTTTATGTTCTGCCACCTGTCTGTTGGTTTCAGTCATTCTTCTTAAATCTAACTGCAACCAGGAAAGAGACAGGTATGAGGCTTTCCTGTTAAACCGGTTTCATGAAATTCCCGATTACAATATTGAGCAACCAGATACCCTGGTAAGGCCTGACCGTCCCGACCTGGCCGCTTTTCATGAATATGTCATGACCGTCGATCCGGAACTTCAGCGTGTCCCTGCAGAACGGCTTGCAAAAGCCTATGAGCAAACCCGGATCATCCGGTTGAACCGTAAACAGGAAAAATCTGTTGCCGATGCGCTGGAGTGGACCGGTTATCCATCCGAAAGCGGTGGGCGTACCCGGTCGTTGATGTTTGATCCGAATGATCCGGAACACAAAAAGGTTTGGGCAGGTTCAGTGACCGGTGGTTTGTGGTACAACGAGGACATAACCACCCGGGGTTCTCCATGGATTGCCGTGAACGATTTCTGGGATAACCTTGCAATCAGTTGCATCGCTTCCGATCCGAACAATCCCCTGATTTTTTATGTCGGTACCGGTGAAGCTTCTACTGCCGTGATCATCTACCGGGAGTCTTCAGGACGGGGTTCAGGCATTTTTAAAAGCACCGATGGAGGCGATACCTGGAACCTTCTCCCATCAACGGAAGAATTTGCTTACGTAACCGATATCGAGATCCGGAACGAGGGTGGGGAAAGTGTATTGTATGCCGGTGTGGTATCGGGAACATACAAGGGATCCGAACACCCATCAGTACCAGGTGATGGTTTATACCGCTCCGCAGATGGAGGAGAAACGTGGGTGCAGGTATTGCCATCGATCACCGGGTTAACAGTATCGTATGCTCCTTCGGACATAGAGATCAGTGCCGCAGGCAGGATATTTGTCGGGACAGGGAGAAATCTTGATGGTGAAGGTGCAGCCACCATCCTCTATTCCGATGAAGGGACGACCGGGAGCTGGAACGTTTTCAGCGATTACAAAACCATCATCGAAGTCAACGATTCCTTTCCTTACCCGGGGAGGGTGATGCTTGCCAGTGCTCCCTCAGATGCAACTATCCTGTATGCCCTGATCTCCTCCGGATACATCCGTTACGATTCGTTCATCGGGTATTTTTGCAATCATATTCTTCGTTCGGAAGATCATGGTATTTCCTGGAAAGAGATCACCCTTCCACCCTATCATGAAGATCATACCTGGGCTACCCTGGCATGGCATGCACTGACAGCAGCAGTTGACCCTGATGATCCGAATACCCTGTTTATCGGTGGGCTCGACCTGCTACGAACCACCGATGCATCAGCAGATAATGTTATCTGGCAATACCTCTCCTGCTGGTGGAACAAAGGATATAATTATGACCCGGAAGTTTTGCCGTATGTCCATGCAGACCAGCATGCCATTGTTTTTCGTCCCGGTTCATCCGACGAGATCGTATTCACTAACGACGGCGGTGTGTTTTACACGGATAGCGGCAGAGCAGCCCAACCCGGGTTTTACGAAATGAACACCAATTTTACAACCCTGCAATTCTATACGGGAGCAATCCATCCCAATCCCGGGGTCAACTACTATCTGGGGGGGCTCCAGGATAACGGAACTCTGCTCTACCAGGAGGGATCATTTCCCTGGTTTATCTTTGTCAGCGGGGGCGATGGAGCATTCTGTTTTATCGATGATGATGAACCGTGGTACCAGATCACATCGGTTTACCGTAATCTATACTACTTCATAGATGCCAGTGTTGACTGGCAACAGGAGCGGTATGAAAATTTCTATGGTACGGGTACTTTTATCAATCCTGCCGATTATGATTCACGATTGAACACGTTGTTTGCCAACGGTATGAACTTTACGGGAGAGTTTGATAACCGCCTGGTTGTGATCGATCACATACCGGAGAATCCTACCGGAAGATTTGTCGTGCTCAATACCGGATCGCCCGTGCCCTATTCCCATATCCACGTATCCCGATATTCCCCCCTGGAGAGCACTACACTCTATCTGGGTACACAATCGGGCCGCCTGTTCAGGGTGCAGCATGCACAGAAAAATCCCGTTGTAAAGGATATCACGGGAATCAATTTCCCTGTGGGGAATATCTCATCGGTTGCTATGGGAGGGTCTGAAGATACCCTGCTGGTTACCTTTTCAAATTATGGCGTGGAGTCGGTATGGATGACAAAAGATAGCGGGATAACCTGGGAAAACAAGGAAGGGAATTTGCCCGATATGCCCGTGCGTTGGAGCATCCTTCTGCCCCAGGATGCGACCAGGGCACTTCTGGCAACGGAAATCGGCGTTTGGGCTACGGATGACCTGGACAGTGATCCGGTTGAATGGGTTCCTGCCAACAACGGAATGGCAAATGTACGTGTTGACATGCTTCGGTTACGCAGAAGTGACAACACGATACTGGCAGCAACACATGGCAGGGGTTTTTTTACGGCTTCCTATAAAGACAACCTTATTCCGGTTGATCCGGATGATCTTAAAATTGACCTCTATCCCAATCCGACCCACGGGTACCTTAGGCTCTCTTTTTTCTGCAATGAAATGGGAGAGATAGACATCAAGATTACAAACTCCCGGGGGCAGGTCATCATTTCCCATAGTGCGAGAAGTTATCCCGGTCCTTATAGTCAAGTGTTTGATATAACGCGTGAAGCGGGCGGGCTGTATATCGTTACCATTACCGTCAGTGGAACCACCTTCCAGAAAAAGGTCATCCGGTTGTGAACCGATCGGTCAGGTCACTTGCTCATCTCCCCGAGAAACCGGAGAGTCTTCTTATAGATTCCCGGTAAGGAACCCTCTCTTGGACCGGCGATGTTCAGGATCTGAATTGCAGAATCACGGAGCCAGGTTTGCAGAGATCCGGTTAAAGACTCATGTGATTTATCCAGATCTATCTCCAGGCATGGCTTCCCATACTGCTTACACAACTTCCGGGTCAATACTGTACCACGGTCATAAAAATTACTACTGGATATAATGAGTGTCCCATCCGAGTGGAGAATGTTCATTTTTGTTCGTTCCGGGTATTCAGCGGAGCCCGTTTCGAGCAGCGGATAAGATGTTGATATCGGACCGTCATCTGCTCTCCTCCCTTTCGGACACCAACCACCACAGTGAATTCCCTGTTTCAGGGCAAAATCGAGTGCAGCCCGGTCAACGCCGGTCTGGCCTCCGGATATAATCTTTATCCGTTGAAAAATCATTCAACCTCCCCTCCCCTTGTTCGTAATGTTGCCAGGAGGATCAATGAAAACAGTACCCCGGTGAGTAATCCGGCGAAGTTTGCATACATGTCCATCGGATTGAAGGTACGGCCCGGTATCCATAGCTGATGGAACTCATCGAGAGAAGCGATCAAAATCCCACCGATGAGTGTGAACAGTACAAATTTATTGCTGATCCGGTGATCCCTGCCTCCCTTCCAGAATAGCAGTAACGTGACCAAAACAAAATATTCTACCAGGTGTATCAGGTAATCCAACCGGAAGAGGGTATCTCCGGTTGTCAATTCCGGACCGGGCAAGTTGGGAATGGAGGAGATGGTAATGATCAGGATCAGCCATGTCCAGAAAAGGTATTTGAAAACAACGCCGTTCTTTGCTTGTTTTAATATCATCCGGCTAACGAATTAAGCCACAAAGATAGTATTTGTTCCGGTTTACTTGCCAAACTCCCAACCGATGGCTAAAAATAATCAATGAGGCCTATTCCTCCTGACCGAAAGATTCTATTTTGACCAATGGAAAGCAAAAAGGATTCAAATTTGATGATGTGGTGATTACCATTGAAGAGTTTAATTTGGATTTTTGTAGAGGTAATTCAAAACCACGTGAGTGAATGTTCCTTATACCGATAGCCATGAACAGGTTCTTGGGAAGTTAAAGAATACAGGAGCTGAGCTGCTGATCATCTTTACCCTGAACGAATGGCATGGAGACGGGTATAATAAAAATACCGAAATAAATTATGATGTCAGCTTCAAGGTATACTATCCGGAGGGTCAATTGCTCGTTGAAAAAACAGACGGGAACCGGGAATTAAATATATACAATCGGAATATCATGAGTCTGTGGAGAGTGACTCTCTGAGTCGCTCATGATCTGCCAGATCATTTACCGATCCTTTGGAACGGAAACGACTTTGGAAACCTGCCTGCCATGCCTCCGGCAGGTAAACCGGCGAGGCAGGCGTCTGACGGATACATTAATAGACGTTTGGTAAATTGCGGTCCATGAAACGGGTTCCCTATTATATATCATTGTAGTTGGACCGCTTTGGAAGGGATGAATTCAACCCAGGGTTGCACTCGCTTGCACTCGTTTACCCTGGGCTATCAACATTGCGCTACTACGGAGCTAAAAAATTAATAACCAATTACTAATAATAACTTCCTTAGCTTTTATTTTAATAGCACAACAGGTTAACCTACTTACTTGTAATAGTTGCTGTTGATGCTCGACAACAACATGCTATTCTACGATATTAGGATCAGGTGTTCGACAACACCGTGTCATCCTGGGGCATCTGGATTATATTCAGTAAATTTGATGTAACCAACTAAAAACAAAGAATAGTAAGATGAAAAAAAGTATGTTCTCCGGCCTGAAAGTAATGTTTTTAATCTCCTTTTTGTTCATCCTGGTTTTCTCCTGTGAAAAGGAGGATACGGTAAATGTGCCAAAGGGGCTGAGTGCATCCGATGGTACCTATATAGGAACTATATTTATTAATTGGGATCCGGTCCCTGATGCAGAAGCTTATGAAATATGGCGTAAAGATCCATTTACAGGGGAATGGGAAGAGCTTGGTTGGCTGGAGGATCCACTGTGGTGGGATATTGGATGGTTGTTACCAGGAGAAGAAATTATCCCCGGTCAGGTATACCAGTATAAATGCCGGGCACACCGTAATGAGGGTGGATTTAGTGATTTTACTGATGTTGAAGAAGGATTTGCATTCAATCCGGAAAAAGTGACAGTGACTGAAATAACCAGGGTTGATGAGAATCATATGCTACTAGTCTGGACAGATCCGAACAATGAAAGTACGCTGGTAAATCGAACAATGACGAACTATAATATTTACTTTGCAATACAAACGAATTTAAATAATATTAACCTTACCGGTACAACATCCGACAAAAACTTCACGGATTATCTATTTGCCCCTGATGAAACCTATTATTATAAGGTTGCTATTGCATACGATTTTATGATTGATGGTACTCCGGTAACTAAAGAATTCGATGCGGATATGATAAAAGAAGGGAATGGTGGAGATGAACTGGAAACAATTAATTACTCGAGAACGGGATTGATTACCATAAACTCTGTAAGTGATGGGATCTCGTTCGTTGAGATGAAAATTGAAAACGGGATTCCCTATTTGGGTGTTCTCAAGGATTATACTATTTCTGGTAATCCGGGAATTTACAAACTCAACGGAACAACCTGGGAAGAGCTGGGAGGAACACTTCCATCCGATATTACCACCGGATCCATTACGGATATGGGAATTGCTGCAGGAAGCAGCAATCAATACCTTGCCGGACTTGATGGTGATTCAATCTACATCTATGGATTCAATGGGAGTTCCTGGTCAGAAAACCTGGCAGCAGGAAATATGGGAATGGCCCAGGCACCTGCAGCGATGGATCTGGAAGTATTGAGTAACGAAGTATTTGTGGCGATGAAAGCATATCCTGACTGGGATCTGACAGTCGTTAAGTGGACCGGCTCATCCTGGAATAGTGTTGGTGGTGATGTCAATGGATGGATTGAATCTGACAATGACGTATTCAACGTGGCTCTGGAAAACTTTGATGGAACGCTCTATCTCTATTATACCGTCCAGAATAGTGATTATAATCACACCCTCCACATAAAGCATCTGAACGGCACAACCTGGGAAACGGATTTGGCATGGACTGCCGATTACATTATGAACATCCAGGTGGCACAGGGATCAGGGATACTCTATTTTACAAGTTCAACCCAGTGGTTAGCCCAATACAGAGGTGGTGTCTATAAGGTTACTTCAACATCAACGGTTGAAACCCTGGCCGATGGGAATGATGATTGGTTTTATACCCCCTATGCCATTGCCGTTGATTCGGATGGGAATGTTATTATTTGTTCAGAGAAAATTGAATCACAAAGTGCTATCTATCCGGCGCTGTTTCTATATGACGGCAATAACTGGAAATCAGTTTCAGGGGATTTCTCAGATGGAGATTCTCCGGTTGCCGTTAGAACAATCGGAACAGATATTTATTATGCGTATGGAGATGCTTCAAATCAAACCGCTTTAAATGATCCAAAAGCATTAAAGTCTGCAAGGTTTACAAAATAACACTTGATTGTAACATATCGCTGTCCCGTTCGTCTTTTCTATAGAAAAACATCCTATCATGAAAAAGCTGATCATTATTTCCCTTGTAGCCCTTACCTCCTTCAGTGTATCGGCTCAGCCATCACAAACAGACAAATTGTTCATCAAATACCGCGGTATGGATGGGGTGATGTCGCTTTACATTCCCGGATTCATATGCCGGTTTGCCGCTTCAGTGGCAGACCTGGATGCTGAAGAAGAAGAACTGTTGCGCACCATACGATCCATTAAGATCCTCACGGTAGAACATCCTGTTTTGAATCATACACTGAATTTTGCAAAAGAGATCAATTGCGACAGGATGGATTCGCGGTATGAACTCCTTCTTGAAGTGCATGAAGAAGATGAAGATGTACTGATATTCGCACGGGAGAAGAATCACCGCATCACCGAGTTGGCCATCGTAGTTGGGGGTGACGAAAATGCAGTGGTATGCATCAAAGGGAGAATGGATCATGATCTGCTTTACGCCCTGTCTGAGGTGACCGGTATTTCAGAATGTTCCCATACCAGTGAACTATAGTGTTTAACGGCATGAGGTTCAAAGAAATTCCTGATGTTATTCCCACACTTTATTTAACTTCTTCGTAGGGATAGGCTTTTCAATTAAACATAAATTATTATTTTTGAGGATAATACAATCCGGACCATCATGTTCAGGAAGGTTTTATGCTCACTTCTGTTGCTGAAGATAATCATCTGCCCGATCCGTTCACAGGATATGAGGGTATTCCGGGATATTTTCAGGGAAGCCGAAGCCATTCTTCTTTACCTGGATGAAGAAAAAAAAGCCCTCCAACTGTTTCTCGAACTGGACCGCATGGATCCCGGGAGTGCCCACATCCAGTATAAGATCGGACTCTGTTACCTGAATATCCAGGGAGAAAAGGAGAAAGCCATTCCCTACCTCATGGCAGCGTCAGAGGATATCTCGAAAGATTTTGTCTCTTCTTATAAAGAAAGGACTGCGCCGACCGATGCACTGTTCTATCTTGCACTCGCCTATCATGTAAACAATGACCTGGACAAAGCCATTGACGCCTACAATTTATTCATACAGCATGCCGATATATCCAGCTACTACAATGTTGATTATGTGCAAGAACAGATTAACGGGTGTCTGCTGGCAAAAGAGATGCTTAAGAAGCCCGTGCCTATAAAAAAGGTTCTCCTGGATGACCGGCTAAACAGGGCAAACTTTGTAATCAATCCAGCCGTTTCCGGGAATGGATTAAGTATGGTTTATACAATCAAGCGGGAGGAGGGGTATCAGCTCTATTATACCA
The DNA here is from genome assembly GCA_964481765.1 of uncultured Rikenellaceae bacterium. GTDB lineage: Bacteria > Bacteroidota > Bacteroidia > Bacteroidales > VadinHA17. The sequence continues at coordinate 17,220 of CAYZVJ010000016.1, forward strand.
CGAAAGGAGAACAGGGTTGGAAGAATCCCCGGAATATTACAGAGGAAATCGATGCACCAGGTGATGGGATAAGCTCCTCTCTGTCGAATGATGGAAAAACCCTGTTTGTATACCGCGATAACAGGGGTTTGGGAGACCTCTTCGTCAGTTACCTTGAGAAGGGACACTGGTCAGAACTGGAATCGCTGGGCCGGAATATCAATACCAAATACTGGGAGAGCAGTTGCTGCCTCTCTCCGGATGGAAATACACTCTTCTTTTCAAGCAACCGCAATGGAGGGTATGGCCGGTTGGATATCTACCGCTCCGACAAAACTTCCAGCGGAGATTGGGGACCCCCAAAAAACCTGGGGCCTGTAGTAAATTCCCCCCTGATGGAGGATTGTCCACAACTCACATCCGATGGTAAAACACTGTACTTTAGTTCCCAGGGCCATAACAGCCTGGGAGGATTTGACTTTTACTACAGCGAGAAAGGCAAAGGAAGGAGCTGGTCGTTACCGGTAAATCTGGGGTATCCAATCAATACTACGGATGACGACCTTTTTATCGCCCCGGTAGGAGCAGGAGATACACTCTTGTACTCCCATTACCAGGATGTTTCACCGGTAAAGAAATCAATCTACCAGATTATCCTCCATACGGTGGAACCACCCACATTAATCACCCTGCACGGTACTACCCGCCTTCAGGATTCAAAAATACACAGTGAATCTGCCGTAACAGTGAGTGTGGTGGATACCCTGTCCGGCGATACCATTAAAACGGTCCTTCCCGAACCGGAAACGGGGAAATATCAGGTTGAAGTCGCTCCGGGTAACTATACCCTGGTGTTTCAATCCGAGGGATATGAACCCCAGGAACACCAGCTCATGGTGGGGAAAAGCTTTACTGTGCAGGATATTGCATTAAGCACACGCCTGGTTCCCAGGCAGGTTGCTTCCGGGGAATACCTTGCCATTGACAATATCTACTTCGACTTCGATGATTATTCAATCCTGGAAAGCGAAAAAATGAAGCTGGAAAAACTGGCAGCCATTATGTATCAATACCCACAACTGGAATTTGAGCTAACAGGACACACGGATACTGTGGGAAGCAGGGCTTATAACATCCAGTTATCACAACGCCGGGCAAATGCAGTTGCACAGTATCTTTTCCGCAAGGGAATTAATCCCATACGGCTCATTACCAAAGGATTGGGTGAGATTATAGCCGTCCCGAAAAATCAGCAGCAAACGATCACCGACCTGAATGATCCACAGTTTTTCAGACGGGTGGAAATGAAAATCCTGACATCCGATTCCCTTACAGAGATCCGGGAAGAGATGGCCCTGCCTCAGTACCTGCTGCCTAAAAACTCCCTGAAATACACAGTGATCGTTGTGAAGGTTAAGGAACGGCTGCCGGATGGATTCTTCGATCAGTATGATATGGAAGAGTTGCGTTATATTCGTGAGCAACAAACAACTGACGGATACATCTATACACTGGGAAGTTTCCCGCAAAGACAACAAGCCGTACATCTGCTGGGTGAGCTCCAGGAACTGGGGTTCGAAGAAGCAGAAATGGTTGACCAGAACGAACTGTCAGACAGGGTTGTGGAAGAGGAACCAGAAAAGGGTTTCTTTGAAATGCCTGAAAGAATCTCCGAAATCCCCTATTATACCATCCAGATCTTCGCATTGAGAGAAGCTCCGCACCCGGAAGCTTTCCGCGGAAGGAAGGATATCCTGGAATTTAAATGCAAAGATGGTTTTATCCGGTACTGTATCGGTAAATACCAGGGCTATTCAAAAGCCCTGAAAGTGCTGCCTGCTATTCAAAAGGAGTGGTACATGGATGCTTTTATCCAGGATTACTCCAGGCTGGAAAAAGGATTACCACCCGGAATGGAAGAGTAAATCAGTAATATGCTCAAACAATGAAAAAATTTACCTTCCTGTTCATCCTGTTCTTTCCCGTTCTCATTACTTATTCGCAAAAATATGTCGGTCCAAAAGACCTGGTACCGGGAACATTCACCGATGAGAGAGACCATAAAACCTATCGCAGTATCACGATTGGCGGGAAAGTCTGGATGGCAGAAAACCTGAATTATGCTGTCGGTATCGGATCATGGTGCTATTCGTTGAATGTCCTCAATAAAATGACCGGAAAACCGAGTGAAGGCTGTGATCAATATGGTAGATTATATACCTGGGAAACAGCACAGAAGGTATGTCCGGATGGCTGGCATCTTCCCTCCGATGAGGAATGGAATGCCCTGATACAAGCATTCGGTGGTGAGCCCGCAGTAAAAGAGAAGACAAAGGTTGATAACTATTTGGATTTCAATGCACAACTGGGAGGTTTCCGGAACGGGTTTGGTGTGTTCCGTGGAATCGATGCTACCGGCTTCTATTGGTCCAGTTCAGAAAGTGAAAATGGAGGCTCCTACCGCCGCTTCGATAAAGAGGCATTCGTTCTGTGGTATCAAGCCGCTAAAGACTATGGATTCAGCGTAAGATGCATGAAAAACGACTGATTTTGATCTGCAAATTTTTCCTTTTATCTTGAAAAAATCTTACCTTCATGGGAAATTTAATGAAATAAGAATAGTCAGTTTATGAAGTATCTCCGGATCAAGGATGTTCCCGGATCCAATAAATAGCGGCCATGGATAAATATATTACCAAACTTCTGAAAACAGCTAACCGGATCATCATCCCCGAACTGGGTGCTTTTATTGTAAAAAAAGACGAACCGGGAACCATCCTCTTTAACGAGTTCCTGAAATTCAACGATGGTGTATTTGTGGGTTATGTTGCCGAACAGGAAAGCATTGAAAAGGAAGAAGCACTCGAAAAAACAGAAAATTTTGTAAAGCAGATCTTTCTTCAACTGGAGAAGGGAGAGTCTCATGTTATTGAGAATCTGGGAGCATTCCAAAAAGATGAAAAAGGGAAAATTCAATTCATCCCCATTGCAGCTGTAAAAGAGGAGGAATTGGAGGAGAAGAAAGAAGAAGAGAAGGCAGAAAAAAAGAAAAAGAAGGCAGAAGAGAAAGAATCGGTGAAGCTCGCAGCCGGTATGCCGGAGGAATCCAAAGAGTTGATCGAGCTGGAGGAAAAAGAGAAAGAACCTGTGGCGGAAGAAGAGGAAACGGAAGAACTGCCGGAGAAGGAGGAGGAGATCGAAAAGGTTGAAGAGAAACCACCGGAAAAAGTGGAAGAAGAAGAACCCTCCTTTATCTATGAAGAAAAGAAAAAATCAAAAGGTTATCTGTGGCTGTTGTTGCTATTGATTCCGGTTGCACTATTCCTGATCTGGTTTTTCTTCCTGAGAGACGGTAAACCGGTAGAGCAGGCAGTACAACCGGTACCAGCAGAAACAGAAGAGGCAATAACAACCCAACCGGAAGCAGTTGCTGAAGAGGGTGAGGAGACAGCAATAACCGGGGAGGAGGGTGCTGTTGAAGAAGTTGCAGAAACTGCCGAACCACAACAACCGGAAGCAATACCCGAAAAACCCGAGGTAGACGAGGAGGTGACACAACCCGTAGTTTCAGGAAAGAAACGATTCTATATCGTTGCCGGTTGTTTCGAAATCGAGGAGAATGCGGATAAATACGTCAGATTGCTGAGAGACAAAGGATACGATTCCGAGAAATTCGGTATGATCGGCAGGCTCCATGCCGTTAGCGTTTACTCTAATCCCTCAAGAAGTGAGGCCATCAGAAAACTGCACGAGATCCGAGAAACCGTCGAACCAAACGCCTGGCTTCTGTATTATTAATCAAACAAGGTTTTGGGTTCCGCTCATCCCTATCAGTCAGACGGCCTTGCAGATCGCACGATGGCCGTCAGACTGTCCGTGGAAAAATAGCCAAACAGTGGCGACATGTCATTAGAAGGTGTAAATTCACCGGGTGATTTGGAATCAGGAATCACCCGGTGAGTAAATCATTTCTTTTTATTCCATTTAACATTTTTGACACTTTACGCTTATTAAAGATTTTATGTACATTTATGGGATAAACCTTTTAACCCTGTCGAAACTACCCATGCAGAAAAGTCCGTTTAAATTTCTCGATTCGTATACCAAAGAGGACCGGGATATATTCTTCGGTCGTGACCGCGAAATTGAAGAGATGTACCAGAAAGTGTTTGAAAGTAAAATCCTGCTTGTCTATGGGATTTCCGGTACCGGCAAAACCTCCCTCATCAATTGTGGATTGGCCAATAAGTTCGAAGATTCGGATTGGCTTCCCGTGACAGTACGAAGAGGAAGGAATATGCTTGAAAGTTTGGTTGGGGAACTTCAGAAGCATGCGATTAGTCCCCCCTCGTCCGCCAGCTGGCGGGCACTCCCCCCAGGGGGAGACATGCCTGCGCGCATTGTTAAAACTTTAAAATCGATTTACCTGGATCATTTTAAGCCGATTTACCTGATATTCGATCAATTTGAAGAGCTGTTCATTTTTGGAGATAAAAATGAACGGGGTGAGTTCATTCAAACCGTAAAGAAAGTTGTTGATTCCGATGTGCAATGCCGGTTTATCTTTTCAATCCGGGAAGAATACCTGGCCGGAGTAACCGAGTTTGAACAAACCATTCCTGATTTCCTGTCGAACAGGATGCGAATCGAGAAGATGACCTGGAGCAATGCCAAAAAAGTAATTGAAGAGCCTTGCAAAGTTCAGGGGATCCGGGTTGAAGAAGGACTGACAGAAAAAATCCTGGGAAAACTGAGTCCGGAAAGTACGGAAGTAGAGTTAACTTATTTACAGGTGTTGCTGGATAAGATGTACAGGATCGCTTCACGGAACGCTCAACATCCAAAAAAAGAAGGAGAAGAGCAAAGTGTAAACGGCATAGGAAAGGAAGGTGATTCTAAATTGCATTTCGTCAAATCATATTTAAGTGAAATAGGAGACGTCTCCGATCTCCTTGGAAGTTTCCTGGAAGAGCAGATCAGTCAGCTGGATAATCCGGAAACCGGACTTGTCATATTGAAATCATTTGTTTCGGCCAAAGGGACTAAACGGCAGGTGATACTGGAAGAGGTTATAGAATTTTCAAAAACCCTGGGGAAGAATATATCAGAAGAAAAGTCAAAAGAATTGATCATCCGATTCGTAAAACTGAGAATCTTAAGAGACAGGGATGAAAATGAAAGGTATGAACTCAGACACGATAGCCTGGCAACCAAAATCTTTGAAAAGATCACCCTGGCTGAAAAAGAGTTGCTTGAAGTGAGACAATTCATTGAAAATGCATTTTATAGCTATCAAAAACGGGGTATTCTTTTGAGTATTGAAGACCTGGAGTATATTGCAACGTATGAAAGAAGGATGTTTTTGCAGGGAGAATTGAGTGAATTTGTAAATCAAAGCAAACACCATCTGGCTGCCAGGGAAAGGGCATTCAGGCGTATCTTAACCTATTCTGCCATCGGTTTTTTATTTATTATCCTTGTCGTTATCATCTATACGGTCAGGTCATCCGGGAGTTTAAAATCACAGAAATTTGTTTTAGCTTCTTTTCTCCAGCATGATTTTTCTCCCGCCTTGAGTTTTGAATCTGCCCTGGAAGCCTATCGAAAAGACACGGCATCAACCTATGCCATTAAGACCCTGTTCGATTCATTCTATGCATTGCTGGAAGATGGGCCTTTTTATGATTCACTGGGGAATGAGCTGAATCCGGGTAAAGCCCTGTTCGATTTTACTCCCTGCGATTCAGAAATTATGGATGCCCGTTTTTCAGATGACGGGGAATACATTTATGGATATCTTGCTGACAACAGTATCAGGATCTGGAACCGGAAGGGGATAGAGCTGTTTTCTGAGAAAGCAGATAACTCATCCATCCTGAGTGTTAAACTGGCACCGGATAATAGCATTATTACAGCCCTTTCATCAGACAGCACTCTCCATGTCTGGAACAGGAATGGAGAACTGATTTGCTCCATAAAAGCCGGTTATGAACCATTGAACCCGCATGATGTTGTAAGTTTCTCCCCGAAAGACGGTATCTTTTCCTGTATCGGAACGGATAATCAGATCAATATCTATGATTTTACGGGAAAGTTGTTGTATGAACTGGATGGGCATTGTGCATCGGTAAACGCCGTTGATTTTTCACCAAATGGCAGATACATCGCTTCCGGTTCGAAAGATACAACGATCATCATCTGGAAACTGGATAGTATTACCGGAAGATACCAGTACGCAAAACAGATTTTAAACTTTCAGGATGTAATATGGTCGGTTGATTTTGCCGAAAACTCACGATATATTTTGTGTACATCGACCGATACTTCATCCTTGGATCCATGCGTTTGCCACCTGGTAAGATTTAACGGTGAAAAAAGGGATATTATATACGGGTTTTACGATACCGCTTTCCTGAATAAAGATACGTTACTCTACGATTACAGGGTAACCGGTAAGGTTGTATCTGCCAGGTTTGCTGCGAATGATGCTGCGATTATTGTTACCTGTCTGAATGAGGGAATACCTCCTAATGATAACAATTTACATCCGGGGATAAATCAGGATTTTGTCAGATACAGGATCCGGTTCTCCCTCAATAGTAACAGAAAACTTATGGCTGAAAACAGGGTGCTCAGAGGTTATAAATGGCGGACGACCTTTAAGCGGAGCAAAAACGTCTATTACTATAGTGGTATCGACTTTTCCAAACGTGAATGTGTTGCAGCCACTATTTCGGACAGACCACAAACCATTTTGTACCACTGGGATAAATTAGCCCTTGCAACGTTTAAGGGAACCCATCCTGTCTTCTCTCCGGACGGGAAATACTTGCTCTGCATAGACAACCAAACATTGTATTTATACCCATCGGATGAGAAAGAGATGATCCGGTTGGCTGAAGAGGAATTGATTTTTGGAAAGCTGGAGTCAAACATCAGGGACTGGACAGACTTTTTTGATTTAAAGAACACACCCTATTAATCGATCTCGCTTTCATAATCCTCCATCCAGAAATGAACTTTCTCGGTTTTTGAAAATTCGATAAAGAATATTTTCCTGTATGTAGAATCAGGTAAAAGAAATGTAAGTGAGAATACAACCAGGAAAAAGAGAAGCGGAAGCAGGATCACCTTATAAAAGAACTGCCTTTGTGATTTCAACCATTCAACAAAATTGGAAAAGGGGAGGCTGATAAAAAGGGCAATGGATGCTAACAGGAACAGGACAACACCGATGGCATCCAGTGACCTGGTAAATGCGGGCTGCTCACTTGAAAACTTGAAAAATAGCAAAAGAAAAATAAAGCAGTTCACATAGCAAAAGGCGGATATAAAACGCCTGAATGGTCTGTTTTCCTTTGATTTTTTAGAGTGCATGATTGCCAAAAAAAGGAAGCCGTAGAACGAGAGAAAAAAACAGAATCCAACAATAAATCCAGCCTCTTCAATACCAAACCGGTTAAGCACTAACCCCAGTACTATCCCGGTAAATAACCCCAGGAAAATGTTGTCAAACAGATTCAGGTAGCAGGTTATGCTGTATATACTCGATAATACAAATACTCCTCCCAGTCCACTTAATATCGTAGCGCCGTATACAAATGTTGAATATTTGTCGAGTGGTAAAATTGAGGCGATGAGTAAAAGCAATCCCGACACCACCAGAAGAATAAGAAACGGTTTCTTTTGATCCGGGGATAGCTTGCTTCGTACACCGTTAAGAAATCCAACAGATAAAATCCCAAAGATACCAACGGCCATACCATAAAAACCGAGGAGCATTGTATGAATATAATTTCCAGGTGAAATTAATTCAGTCAAAACCACAACAAAAGGCAATGTAACCATAGTCAGAATGGCAAACAGCCAGGCTAATCGAAGAAGCTTTTTTACATTTATTGCACTCATGCGTTTTGTATTGATGTTGTTCTGCCTCAATAAAGATAATGAATTTTGAATTGTTCCGTCTCGATGGATCGATAAATGGGCTCACACTTCCGGCAGATTAACGAACATTCAAAATTTGCCTTTTGCATAACTTACTTCGTCCTCCGAAGCTTTCTTTGACAGCTGGAACCTTGGTGAAGGCTGTAGCGAAGGAGGATCAACGTATAACTAATAACTTTTAACAGTTAACGGCGGTGCACCGCCGTTAACACCCTCCGGTATACCCAATCTGCCCACCTGACCGGCAGCCATTCAAGAAAAGACCGTGCTCTGTCCGGCATGACCGAATAACGCATTTTAGGATTTTTAACCGTTACCGTTTTATGGATTACCCGGGCCAAGTGTTCCGGATCGCCGGCTTTTTCGTAGACATCTTTTAACCGATCGATAACCGCTTCAAGGTGTTCGCTGAACAACTGGCTTGATTGCCTGGCATGGGAAAACAAATGCTCTACCTGGCCGGTCAATCCGGTCTTTAATGCGCCCGGTTGAATTTTGATTACCCGGATACCGAGCAAACCCAGCTCACACCTCAGTGCATCGGAGTATGCCTCTAATGCATGCTTGCTCATCGCATAGGGGCCGTTGAATGGCGCAGCACGCTGCCAGCCGGTCTCCGAAGAGACAATAATGATTCGTCCCTTCCTCTGTAACAGCAGGGGAAGAAAGATCCGGTTTATCCGGTAAACGCCCAGGAGGTTAACGTTCATGATGCGCTCTATATCCCGGCTCGGGATCTCCACCAGAGACCCGATCAACAGCATACCTGCCAGGTGGATGATGGCATCCAATCCGTCCGTTTTGTCAGAAACAAAGGCCAATGCATCCTTGACTGAAGCCTCGCTGGTTATATCTGTATAAACCGGTGTGATCCGGGGATGTTCACTCTTCCCGGTGTCTGCCTGGTTCAGATCGGCAGAGAAGACATGCCAGCCCTTCGATACAAGGTATTCGGACGTTATTCTTCCCAATCCTCCTGCTCCCCCGGTTATCAGCGCCTGTTTCATTGCGTTCAGTCAGCAGATCTGGTGATTAAAGGGTCCATCCTTCCCGGTAGGTATGCCGGATCCACTCGTTGGCGGAATCCAGGGCACTGACCTCCTGCCATTCCGGCCGGGAACCGGTGGATGACCCAGCCGGTTTCCGGACCCTGAGTTTATCATTCGGTCCAATGTTGGTAATTTCCATCTTTTCTCCATCCCACATCAGTTTCCGGTTGAGTTGCTGCAGGCGGATGACCAGGTTGCCCATGAGTACCATCTCCGATAGCGGACCAGAATAATCGAAACTGGCACAGGGATCTTTTCTGTTTCCCGGACTCTCTTTGCATGCCCTCACCCAATCCATCTCATGCCTGCCTCCGCCGAGTGAATGGTCGGGAATACGGGAAAAGGATTCTGCAGGTTCAGGAAACTCCCGGTTGGTTGGTAATAACTTGAAATTCCCTCCATAGTTATCGCAGATGATCTTGCCTTTACTGCCAATGAACAGATTGCCTCCTCCCTCGCTGCCAAGAGATTCCCCGTCAGCCAGCTCTTCCGGACGGGGCGGTAGTAGTCCGCCATCGTGCCACGTTACCGTGACTTCAGGAAGCTCCAGGTTGGTAAGAGAGGGTCGTGCAGGGAAGGTGTATCTGACACGGGATGCAACCGGGGGACTTTCATTGTTTACTGAAGTGGAACTGGATTCTACAGCAACGGGATAGCCCAGGTTCAGGGCAAAGAAGATCACGTCCAGCACATGGCACCCCATATCACCCAGTGCACCGGTACCAAAATCCCACCAGCCTCGCCAGTTCCAGGGGGTATAAGCCGGATGGTATGGACGCCAGGGAGCCGGTCCGATAAAAAGATCCCAATCCAGTGTTTCCGGTACCGGCACCTTTTCAGTGGGTCGCTCCAGTCCCTGAGGCCAGATGGGACGGTTGGTCCAGGCGTGAACCTCGCGGATCTCACCAATTGCCCCGCTGCGGATCTGTTCGGCAACTTTTCGTACATTATCGGTGGAGTGGCCTTCGATACCCATCTGGGTTACCACCCCCGTTTTTTGAGCCGTCCGTGTTAGTTGCCTTGATTCCCAGACTGAATGGGTCAGGGGTTTCTGAACGTACACGTGCTTGCCCATCTCCATGGCAAGAATTGCCGGCATGGCATGGGTGTGGTCCGGTGTGGCGATCACGCAGGCATCGATATCCTTCTGCTCTTCAAGCATCCTGCGGTAATCCTTCCATTTTTTTGCCCCGGGATATTCCTTAAACACCGCTGCAGCATAATCCCAGTCCACATCGCACAGGGCTACAATGTTCTGCCCGACCATGTTTCTCAGGTTATCCTTTCCTTTTCCGCCAATCCCGATACCGGCAATGTTTAGCTTATCGCTGGGTGGAATGTGTCCCAGTCCGCTGACAACATGACCCGGGAGAATGGTCAGTCCTGCAAAAGCTGCTGCTGAACGACCAATAAAGGACCTTCGTGAAAGAACATCTTTCACCTGATTGCTTGTATTTTTCATGATTATGGTATTGAATGAGTTCCGAAATGAGAAATGAAATTTACACAATTAGAACCAGCTGAGAAAATATCCTGCGCAGAATTATGGATACGATTTCCCGTGATGTACCCTGAAGCCACTGAAGGTGCCGGTGGAAAAACGGTTAACGGTGTTCGGTTACGAAGCCCGCCCTGTGAAATAATCTTGAACATTTATTTTTTGTCAAATCGAAAAACCTATTTCACAGGGCCAGGGTCGTTTATCGGTAACGTGAAAAATAAAATAGAGCTGTTTTTTTAAATTAGAATTTGGAAATCTTTGATGGAAGATTCTATTTCGCAGAAGTGTACCTTTTTAATGTACCCGGTAGCCACTAAAAGTTCCTATTCCACATTGCCCATCAAGTTTTGTTATAAGATATAAACTGATGGTTTGTCCGGCATTTAATTCATACAAGAAAGAAAAGGTTATGAACTGAGCAGTATTGGTTGTACCACTCCCATAGAAATATTCATATGGATTCCCATCTAAGTAAATCAATAAGGTTTGTTGAATGTGATAGTCATAACGTACATAAAATGAATAAACGCCATTAGCCGGTGCAGTAAACACGCCATTACTATAACATCCTGAGTGATCAACGATTTCCGGGAAATCAACAAGAACCGTTGTATTCGTACCAACCTCTTCGGGAGTATCCGAGACAGCCCGAAATCCGATCAGCGGGATATTTTTCAGTTCGTTCAGGTCAGCTGATCCGCCGCTTTCGAGGGTAAGGATTCCGGTGGAGGAGGAATAGGAAAGCTGCTGGTCATCTGAATTGTCCAGGTATTTACTGAGATCGATATTGGTTGCACTTCCATTTCGTGTAATGGTCAGGATATTACCCTGCAGTTGCAGGTCCTGGATTTCGTTGAGGGCATCCGGATCGTCATCTTCGAGCAGTTCAGTCAGGTTAACACTCCCTCCATTAGCCAGGGTCAACTGATGGGTTGCCGGGGCATAGGATAGTGCCTGGTTATCCGTATTATCCAGGTATGTGTTCAGGTTAATGGGATTGGCTTCCTGGTTTCCGGTAATCCGGAGGATATGATCGGAGATCATCAGGTCCTGTATCTCATTGCCGGGATCGGCATCATCATCCTCCACGACATCGGTCAGGGTCACGTAATTACCATTGGTCAGGCTGAGGGTATCACCTTTCAGGGAGAGGTATTGTTTCAATCCACTCAAGTTTATCGTATTGCCTCCCTGGATGGAGAGGTTTTCACCGTCAAACGAGAGGGTCTGGTCGTCCGTTGCCGGATCGCCGGGATCGCCTTTATCTCCCTTTGGTCCCGGAGGTCCTTCCGGTCCCGGAGTCAATGAGGTTTGTGAATACAATGCATAGGGAACCGAAAGGAACTGTGAGGTACCCATTTCCAGGAATACCTGGTCAAACTTAATCTCAATTTTAAGGTAGTGGCTGGACTCACTCCAGGGGATTTCCCCAAACGAAGTGACAATTCCTCCGGACCGATCCCCTTTACCGAGCAGGATTGAAAACAGTCCGAACTGGCTGGTCTGAACACCGGTGTGGATCTCCTGCCATTCCACCACACCATCGGGATTTCCGGCAATGACCGACATGCGGATATCGATGGTCTCGTTCTTCAGCTCTTCCCCTTCGTTGTTCCTTGCAACGGCCTGGTACTTCAGAGCCATGGGTACGTTTTGCGAAAATGACAGCGGAAATAGTCCGACCAGGAACAGAAGCCCAACCAGCGTGTGTTTCCAGATCCTTCGTGTAGTCATTGTTATTCCCCCATTTTACATTTTGACAATTTTGAACGTAAGGTTAATGGTTTGTTCATCATCCAGGCTGATTACCCTAACCACGTAAATACCCGGTGAATAGGCTGTAAAATCAAACTCCTCGATGTTTTCCATTGACGGCAGATCGGTTACCTTCCTTGATAACACCAGATTGCCGGTCAGGTTCCTGATATCGAGCCGGTAGTCCCGGATTACCTCCGCTCCACCGTTCTGTACCGGCAGAGAGATGGCAACGTTGAGGTAATCCAATACCGGATTGGGGTAAGCATTCACTTCAATGCCTCCCTTCTTTTCGATATCCCCCTGATCAATGGCTACCGATGGCTGCTGGAATCCCTGCGTCAGAAAATGATTGTCAACATAAAAGGTTTCCGTTACAATCTCTCCAAAGGTGGAAGAAATATTGTACACTCCATTTACGGCATAATCACCTCCCACAGCAATCACCTCATGAGAGATCATCTGTGCATTCAGATTTCCTGTGAGCAGGATCCATAACCCTATGGATAGCCATTTATTCATTCCAAATTTATCTAAAAAAATGAGGGAAAAGGATTAAAATTAGTTAAAAAAATGTTAATAACTCCAAATTTTTTGTTAATAACTTTCAGATTCCATACTTCTTTAGAATCTTTATAAATAAGAATGGCATGCAGAAAATGCATGTGATGACCCTGTGAGAAGCAGAAAATAGGACTTGTTTTAGCCGGAATGGGTTACTCCATTTCCTCTTCGCTCCGGATAATTTGATAGAGAAATCGCGGGCTGAATAACCGCAGAATAAGTGAGAACAGGATTCCTGTCAGCACAAATAGCAGGACTCCAAAGTACCAGGCAAATGGAAGGTTCTTGAGCACCAATCCAGCCGGAATGAGTATAGCAAAGAATACCAGTAATCGTATAATCAGGGAGCCATTGAAGGAGAAGGAAAGTTTACGGTATACCAGAAGCACGTGAACCAGGGCCGTTACCAGCTGTGTGATCATACTGGCTATTGCCGAACCCAGGGCAAAATATTTCGGAATAAGTACAAAATTCAATACAACATTTACCAGTACGCTGATCCCGGCTAACCGGTTCATTTCTTTCAGATTCCCGTTCGCTGTTAGCAGGGTTCCAAAAATGTAAGAAGTTGAAATGCCTGCATATCCAACCATCAGGATTGCCAGGATATCAGCCGAGGCATCCACGTGGCTTTTGTACAACAGGTCCATGATCTCAGACTTATAGAAAATGCAGGAAAAAGAGACTATTGTTGTTGGGACGATCAATAACAGGAAAGAGATTTGCGTCAGCGATTCAACATTCTCCTTTTGCTTGATCATTCGTGAAAAAATCGGCAGCAGGAGTCCGGCAAACAAGAAGCCGACCATGGCCGCTGCATCAAGAATCCGGTAACCCTGTGCATAGAGACCCGTCTGGAATTTTCCATCCGGAAGCAGGCGTTCAAGCATCACACTATCCACCCGGTAATAAAACACCATGAAGAGGCTTAATATGGCAAACGGATAACTCTGCTTCAATATGTCGATGAAATTATGCAGATCAAACCGTGGTGTGAAGAAATCAGCTTTCGTGAGGTTAATCATGAATGCAACCATTGCCGTCAGGAGATAAGCCGCTGTTTGTGCATAAACAAACCATTCGATCCGGAAGGGACTGCTGGTTACGCCGCCCCAGAGCAGGATCCCACAGATCAGGATCATCAGAAACCGATCCAGTACCGACAGGATACTATCGGTTTTGAACAGGTGTAATCCGCTGAGATTGGATCGGAAATAGAGGATAAAGGAGGCGATAAACTGATTAAAGATGAGAAGCAAAAGCATCTTCATCTGAGCGGGGTTATACCCGAGCACCCATGCGGTAAGAATGCTCACTGCAAAATAGATGATCGCCAGCAGGAATTTAAAACTTACAATGTTCGACAGGTATTTACTCAGAAGATGCTGATCGCGGGCAATATTGCGGCTGTTGAAATTGGTGATCCCTATATCGAGAATCATGTTTAACAGAAGAGAAAAACCAAACAGTGAAAAATAGAATCCATACGCCTCTGCACCGACCACATTCTGAACTGTCCGGTCAATTCCCAAAACCCAGAATGGCTTTACCAGGAAGTTCAGCAGTAAAAGCAGCGCCAGGTTTGTGATAAATTTTCTCTTCACTTGGAAATAAAGATGCAAATGGTTAAACTTGATCTATCCGTTCTACGGTTACAAATGTAATAAAGCTACCTGATAAATTGGTAGGATTAAATCAACCTGTTATACACGATATGCTGATTGCAGTAAATACACGACTTCTCATACCGGACAGGCTGGATGGGATTGGATGGTTCACCTCTGAAACCCTGAAGCGTATAACCACATCCCATCCAGAGCATCAATTCCTGTTCCTGTTCGACCGGCAGATCCCGGACCAGTTCGTGTTCTCCTCCAACATAGAGCCCCTGTCGCTTTTCCCTCCTGCCCGGCATCCGGTTCTCTGGCACTGGTGGATGGAATACTCCGTCCGTAAAATCCTTCGTTCCCGGAAACCGGATCTGTTTCTTTCACCCGATGGATACCTGTGCCTCTCCTCGGATACTCCTTCCCTGCCAGTGATCCATGATATCAATTTTTATCACCGGCCGGCCGACCTGCCATTCCCTATGCGAGTATACTACCGGAGACAATTTCCAAAATTTGCCCGCAAGGCGATCCGTATCGCGACGGTTTCTGAATATTCGAAACAGGATATTGCTCAATCTTACGGCATCGATCCACAAAGAATAGATGTGGTTTATAATGGTGTGAATAAAATCTTCAGCCCGGTCTCAGCAGAAGAGAAGGAAAAAACCAGATCAAAGCTAACGGATGGTGATGAATATTTTCTTTTTATCGGAATGATTCACCCACGAAAGAACATCGTCAATCTGTTATTGGCTTTCAACCAGTTCAAAGAGGTTTCTCATACGAATATAAAACTGGTCATCGCCGGAGAACCAATGTTCAGGAGCAGGATGCTTCAGAGTACCTTTAAAAAGATGAAGTACAGGGATGAGGTGAAGTTCATTGGAAGGCAATCGTCCGAACAACTTCGCCTTATTCTTGGATCCGCACTGGCCCTGACATTTGTTTCGTTTATTGAAGGATTCGGTATTCCAATTCTTGAAGCCATGCAATGTGATGTCCCTGTGATTACCTCGAATACCACCTCCATGCCGGAGGTCAGCGGAGATGCCTCACTGCTTGTAGATCCCTATTCTGTTGAGTCAATCAAAGAAGCACTTCTGCGGATAACGGAAGATTCAACCCTCAGGGATGACCTGATCGCCAGGGGACGCACACAACGTGAAAAATTCAGCTGGGAAAAAACTTCCGGAAAACTATGGAGCAGTATGATGGCTTGTTTTGAATGAAAAATAGGATTAATGGTGATATTTTCGGCCAGCCCTGCCCTTTACGCTGGCATCCGACAAAGAAAGACAACTTTTATAAACGTTTGGCAAATTTCGGTCCATGAAGCGACTGCGTAAATACCATACACAAGGAGTAATTGAAGCCGGTTGTGATGAAGCCGGCCGGGGCTGCCTGGCAGGTCCCGTTTTTGCCGCTGCAGTTATCCTTCCAAGGAATTTCTTTCTCGATCTACTGGATGACTCCAAAAAGATGAGCGAGAAGAGAAGGGACCTGGTACGAACGGTGATTGAAGCGAACGCTGTTGCCTGGTCCGTAGCCATGGTCGATAACCGTGAGATCGATGACATCAATATCCTGAATGCCTCGATAGAGGCGATGCATATCGCTATACGCCAACTGACTGTAAAACCCCAGTTCCTGCTTATTGATGGGAATCGTTTTAAACCCCATCAGGGAATCCCCCACCAGTGCATCATTAGAGGAGATTCAACCTACGCAGCCATTGCAGCTGCATCGGTCCTTGCTAAAACGTACCGTGACGATTACATGCGAAAACTCCACGAAAAATTCCACCAGTACGCCTGGGATAAAAACAAGGGGTATCCTACCAGACAACACCGTGCAGCAATCCTGCAGTACGGCATCTCACCCTATCACAGGAGGACCTTTCGATTGTTAGATGAGTGAGCATAGAATAGTGTTCAGGGTACAGAGTTTACAGCGGGTGAGACTTTGAGACAATGAGACTGTGAGAAAGAGGAACGAAGAGACTTAGCGACTGAGTGACAAAGAGAAGTGAGTTGAAACTTCAACATTCCGCCCCCAATTCCGGACACAAAACGTCCAGAATTTTCCCCCTCCTGAGGGGGATATTATCACATAAAAAAATTTCAATAAAAAATTTGGAATACATCATAATTCTATGTATCTTTGTTCTATGTATTCGAAAGAATTGTTAAAAGGGACACTGACGGCGATCATTCTGAAACTATTGGCTGAGCATGAAAGGATGTATGGGTACCAGATTGCTCAAAAGGTCAAGGAGTTGTCTGACAACAAAATACTGATCAAAGAAGGATCATTGTACCCTGCATTGCATAAGTTGAGAGAAGATGGTCTTGTGAGCATTGAGACCGTGAATATTGGGAAACGCATCCGGCGGTATTATTCCCTGACACCGAAAGGGGAAAAAGAAAAGGCTGAAAAAGTTTTAGAAATTGAAGATTTCATAACCACGATTAAAAATGTTTTATCATTCAGACCAATCCTTCAGTTCGCATGAGCAAATTATCGGATGAACAGATAGAATTTATAGAACAACAGGTTCACAACAGTCAGATTGAATCTGAAGAACTCAAAGAGGACCTCATTGACCATTTTTGCTGCATTATCGAAGATTATATGAACCAGGGGAAATCCTTTGAGGATTCGTACAACAAAGCATACGAGATCGTCTGTCCGAACGGATTTGACGAAATATACAGGGAGTCATTATTACTACTTTCATCAAAAAATATCTTAGCCATGAAAAAATCGATGTACATTCTGGGATTTATTGCTGCCGTAATATGGACGACAAGCTTACTGTTTAAATTACTCCACTGGCCCGGTGCAGGTGTGCTAATAATTCTGGGCGCCTTTATGTTAATCTTCGTTCTGTTGCCCGTTATTGCTCTCTATTTTTACAAAAAAGAGTTCTCCCAGTACATTTCCTATAAATTGAAATATATTTTCGGATTTGTGGGATTGGGGTTATTTCTTTTGGGTATTGTTGGTAAAATCATGCATTGGCCGGGCTGGCCTATAACCCTTGTCGTTGCAATAGCCACTATTAACTTTGGATTCTTCCCGTTCCTGTTCTACCGGCTGTATAAGAAGTCGGTGGAATAATGGAGCAATTAATCAGTTAACGATCTGAAAGTCTGATTGGATTTCTACCATCTACAATAATCGAACACCTATGGTGTTTTCATATTTAGTACCCGGTCAGACCGGGCTAAAAGCTACCGTCTGACCGGTTTTTTCTTCGGTCTGACGGAGGGGATTCTCTCTTTAGTTCTATAAATCAATAGTATTGCCCAAGGCCATCGGCCTTGGATTATTGTAGATTAGTTGTAAATGGCATAAAATAAAACTCCATCGGAGTTTGATTATCTTTCTATTGGAGTGATGGTAGCCAGCGGTCCATGGAAAGATTTCCTCTTGATTAGCAATTCAGTTGGACCGTAATTTTCTCAGTCATTTATTCCAGGGGCTTCACATAGTGATCCCTATGGGACAAGCCCCTGGCTAATATCTTACGCTCCGTTGGAGCTGAAAAAGAAAAGATGGGATAAAGATTCATAATCCCTTAAGAGCTTCACTTGTTTTGAGAATTTTTTACGTATTAACTTATGAACTAATAACTTATAACTTATCCCAATCTCCATAGTATTATTTTTTACTTCCTGCCTGCCGGCAGGTTTCCTTTTTCCTTGTTTTATTGGCCAGCTGTCCGCAGGCTGCATCGATATCTTTACCACGGCTTTTCCGGATGTTTACGATCAGGTTTCTGGTTTCAAGGAAGGTTTTAAACTGTTCGGTACGTTCCCTGGTTGATGCCCGATAAGGCACCCCTTCCACCGGGTTGTACTCAATCAGGTTGATTTTGCAGGGCACAATTTTACAAAACCGTGCAAGTTCAGCGGCATCGGTTAATCCATCGTTAACCTCATTCATCAGGATGTATTCAAAGGTTATACGATTACCGGTCTTTTCATAAAAATAGTGAATGGCTGTGGAGAGTCTGTTAAGCGGATTGGATTTGTTGACCGGCATAATGGCATTGCGTTTCAGGTCATTTGCTGTATGCAGGGAGACGGCCAGGTTGAATCGTACGCCATCGTCTCCCAATCTTTTAATCCCTTCAACAATTCCCACGGTGGAGAGAGTAATGCGTTTCGGGGATATACCCAGTCCATCGGGTGCTGTCAGGTGATCAATGGCTTTCAGGACAGGCTCATAATTGAGCAGTGGTTCACCCATACCCATCAGGACGATGTTTGTCAGGGAACCCTGTTTAGCCTTTTCGGACACTTTTTTCAGTTCCATCACCTGGTCAAAGATCTCCCCGGCAGTCAGGTTTCTCACGAACCCGAATTTCCCGGTAGCACAAAAACCGCATGCCAGCGGGCATCCGGCCTGCGTGGAAATACATGCAGTATTTCTCCCACCCGATGGGATTAACACGCCTTCAACAAAACCTCCTTCTTCCATTCTGAATCCGATTTTTACCGTGCCATCACGGCTTGTCTGGCTGATCTCATTTTTCAGGGATTCTAATCTAAAATTCTCCTTCAGCAGTTGCCTGACGGGTTTTGAAAGGCTGGTCATCCGGTCCACATCGGTACACCCTTTTTCCCATATCCATTCCAGAACCTGCCTCGCCCGGTATTTTGCTTCACCATGATCGGCAAAGAAGGTTTCCATTTCCTCCAGGCCAAGATCCCGGATATCGATTTTCTGTTCCTGATTCATCGCTTCAAAAATACGCCGAAAAAACGAAAAAAGGTTAAAAAACAGTTATTCGATCATCTCAAATTTGAATAATAGAATTAAATTAGCCACTTCTAGATCCGCATAAACCTAACGCATTAACAGAGATAAAAACTGAAATCATGAAAAGAATTATTCCTTTTTTCATTAGTCTGATACTAATTATTGGGTCCGGTGCAAAAGCCGATGAGGGGATGTGGCTTCTCCCTTTACTTGAAAAGCTGAACATGGGAACGATGACCGAAATGGGGTTGAAGTTATCCGCTGAAGAGATTTACAGCATCAATCAAGCCAGCCTTAAGGATGCTGTTGTAATTTTCGGAGGAGGATGTACCGGGGAGATCGTATCCAGCCAGGGCTTATTATTGACCAATCACCATTGTGGTTATGGGACAATTAATTCTCACAGTACAACCGAGAACAATTATTTGCGTGATGGTTTCTGGGCAATGACAAAAAAAGAGGAGCTTGTCAGTCCCGGACTGTTTGTAACCTTCCTTATCCGGATCGAGGATGTTTCTGATCAGGTAAATTCCAAACTGAAGGATAAAATGACGGAGGAGGAAAGGGAAGCGGTCATTCACGAAATTTCTTCTGAGATTGAGGAGAAGGCTACCGAGGGGAACCATTTTTCGGCGAGGGTTCAATCCTTCTTTGGTGGAAACAATTTTTACCTGCTGGTTTATGAACGCTTTAACGATGTCCGGCTGGTTGGAGCTCCTCCTGAGTCCATTGGTAATTATGGTGGAGATCAGGACAACTGGATGTGGCCACGCCATACCGGAGATTTCAGCATGTTCCGGGTTTATTCCGGCCCTGATGGCAAACCGGCAAACTATTCTCCCGATAATATTCCTTTAAAGCCCAAACATTATTTACCCGTTTCGATAAAAGGTGTTGAAATGGGAGATTTTGCTATGATTTTGGGGTATCCCGGAGGAACAACCCGGTACATGACCTCTACTGAAATTGATGAGGTAATGAACATTACCAATCCAAACCGGATCAAGATCAGGGGTGCACGGCTGGATATCATCTGGCAGGATATGCTGGAAGATGAGAAGGTCAGTATCCAGTATTCTACAAAACATTTCAGGTCCAGCAATTACTGGAAATATTCTATCGGGCAGAATGAGGCACTGAAAAGGCTCAGGGTTAGGGATCAAAAAGTCAAACTGGAAAATGAATTTAAAAAATGGGTAAGTGCTGACAAAAAAAGATCCGCCAAATATGGTGAGGCACTGCAATTAATAGAGTCTTCCATTACAGGACGGGCTGATTACTTTTACTCCATTCAATATTTAAATGAATGCCTTCGCCGGGGAAGTGAAATTATTGCTTTTGCCAATCGTGCAAACCGTTTGTATGATGCGCTGAAGGAGGGCGATCAAGGAAGGATCAGCCAGGCTGCTGAGCGCATGAAACAGGGAGTTGCTGGGTACTTCAAAGACTACAATCTCCCCACCGATCTGGATGTCAACAAAGCCATGTTCAGGATGTTTGCCGGAGATGTTAAGAAAGAGTACCAGCCGGATATTTTTGCTGAAATTGCTGCAACATACAACGACAATTACGAAGCTTTTGTAGACAACATGTTCAGGGAATCTGTTTTTGCAACGGAAGAAAAGATCCTTGCTTTCCTTGAAAATCCTTCCCTGGAAGTTCTCGAGAATGATCCTGCATTTCAAGTGGCCCGGTCAGTTGAAGATAAATATGATGAACTCAGTGAAAAGAATGACGCTTTCACTTCCGACCTGAAAAAGGGGCAGCGTCTCTATATTGCCGGATTAATGGAAATGCACAAAGAGAAGGTCTTTTATCCCGATGCAAACTTTACCATGCGCCTTACCTACGGTACGGTAGGTGATTATGATCCCAGGGATGCTGTACATTATAAACATTACACTACCTTACAGGGTGTGATGGAAAAAGAGGATCCAACAGACGTTGAGTTCATTGTTGAGCCCAAACTGAAGGAGCTATTTGAAACAAAAGATTTTGGCCCGTATGGAAAAGATGGTGTTATGCCTGTCTGTTTTACAACAGATAACGACATTACCGGCGGAAATTCAGGCAGCCCGGTGCTCAATGGCAATGGAGAATTGATTGGTCTTGCTTTTGACGGCAACTGGGAATCCATCAGCGTGGATATTGCCTTTGAACCTGAACTGGCAAAATGCATTAATGTGGATATCCGGTATGTATTGTTTCTGATCGATAAATTTGCCGGTGCAACACACCTGGTGGAAGAGATGAATATCGTTAAATAACGCATTGATTAATTGGCAATGCATCCGCTTCAACGTACCACCGGTTGAAGCGGATTCTTTTCAAATCCATTCCGATAAATTTTCATACTTTTATACGTCGAACCATAAATCCTTTACTCTGAATTTAATCAAATCAACCTTCCCATGAAACGAACGATCATCATTCTATTCAGCATAATTTTTTTCATCCCTCACCCCATTCATGCCGATGAGGGGATGTGGTTACCTGTCCTCATCAAGGAGTTAAACATCGTTAAAATGCAGGAGATGGGGCTCACCCTGACTGCAGAACAGATCTATAGTGTGAACCACTCCAGCCTGAAGGATGCCATTCCCATTTTTGGTGGGGGATGCACCAGTGAGATTATTTCCGATCAGGGATTACTGATGACCAACATGCATTGCGGGTACCGACAGGTTCAGTCACACTCCTCGCTGGAGAACGATTATTTAAAAGATGGGTTCTGGGCGATGAGCCGGGAAGAGGAGCTCCCCTGCCCCGGTTTGTCCGTTACGTTTCTGATCCGGATGGAGGATGTAACAGAAGAGGTACTTACGGGCATTACAGATGATATGGATGAGGAGATGCGGATTGAAAAGATTGAAGAGGCATCCGAAAAGATTGAAGCGAAGGCGGCTGAGGGGAACCATTATGAAACGCTGGTCAGGAGTTATTACGGAGGGAATCAATATTACCTCATCGTATCTGAGCGATACCGGGACGTCAGGCTTGTTGGTAACCCACCCGTCTCTATCAGTGATTTTGGAAGCCTGACCGACAACTGGATGTGGCCCCGTCACAAAGCCGATTTTGCCCTGTTCCGGGTTTACACCTCCCCCGACGGAAAACCTGCTGAATATGCTCCGGATAATGTTCCCCTGAAACCCAAGCATTACCTCCCGGTTTCGATTCGGGGTGTTGAAAAAGGTGATTTTGCCATGATCCTTGGCTACCCGGGGAGCACTTCACGCTATATGACCTCTTACGGCATAGAGGAATTGCTGGATATTACCCATCCAAACCGGATCAAAATCCGGGGGAAAAAGCTTGCATTGATGAATGAGGATATGAATGCCGATCCGGCAATCCGGATCAAATATGCCGCCAAATATAAAGGTACGAGCAATTACTGGAAATACAGTATCGGTCAGACAGAGGGGCTAAACCGGTTAAACGTAATGGAGAAAAAAAGAGGGATTGAAGATCAGTTCACAGATTGGGTAAAAAAGGATCCTGTCGGAAAAGCTAAATATGGCGATGCCCTGGATCTGATCAAGGCATCCTATGCGTCGAGACGGGAGTATGCCAATGCATCCCAGTACGTTCGTGAATGTCTGATCAGCGGTTGTGAACTCATCTCCTTTGCAAATACCATTCAGTTCATGGTCCTGCCCCTGAGTAACCCTGCAAGAACGGACCAGGAAGAGATCGATGTTGCCGATGCTGTACAATCAAGAGCAGACCGTTTTTTTAAGGATTACAATGCTGAAACTGATAAAAAAATAACCAGTGCATTGTACCGGATGTTTATGGAGGATGTAGATCCGGAATACTACCCTGAAAGTTTCTCCATCATAGCCGAAAAGTACCAGGGTGATGTTACCGCTTTTGTGGATGACCTGTTCGCACAATCGGTATTTGCTGACCAGGCAAAGTTTAATGAATTTATAAACAACCTCGATCCGGAAGCTGTTGAAAAGGATCTTGCCGTAAGAATAGGCTCTCCCATCTATCTGAAAAGCATGGAATTAACCAGGAAAAACAATAATTTTTCGCAGGATATCCGAAGAGGTCAACGTCTTTTTATCGCCGGTTTGATGGAGATGGAGAAAGGAAAGGTTTTCTATCCGGATGCCAACTCCACCATGCGGCTTACGTATGGAACGGTGGGAGATTACAATCCGAAGGATGCGGTCCTGTATAAACATTATACCACCCTGAAAGGGGTGATGGAGAAGGAGGATCCGGACAACTATGAATTCATCGTGCCATCGCGATTGAAGGAACTATATGAAAAGAAGGATTATGGACGGTACGGTGATGACGGTGTCATGCCGGTATGCTTTACCACAAATAACGACATTACCGGAGGAAATTCCGGCAGTCCTGTCATCGGAGCAAATGGTGAGCTGATCGGTTTGGCTTTTGACGGAAACTGGGAGGCAATGAGCGGAGATGTTGCTTTTGAACCCGACTACCAGAAAACCATCTGTGTGGATACCCGGTATATCCTGTTTATTATTGATAAATATGCCGGCGCATCCTATCTGATTGATGAAATGACAATTGTCGATTAAGACGGAAATGCTTTTTAATTTAATAAGAACCAAACGGATTGATGGATTTCAGTTTTATCGAAATATTCGCTGCATTCATGGTATTGTTTGCCGTGATTGATATCCCCGGGTCGATTCCGATTATCCTGGATATCAAAGAGAGGACCGGTTTGCACATCCTGAAAAAGGTATTTGGAGTGATCCTGCTGGCCATAGCTGTCAAACTTTTCATATCCAATACAGGAATTACATTAGGCAATGCCCCCTGAGATCACGATCTATACCGATGGTGCGGCACGGGGTAATCCCGGTCCGGGAGGGTATGGTATTGTCA
>CAYZVJ010000017.1:0-32574 GCA_964481765.1 uncultured Rikenellaceae bacterium
TACTATTACCAGGGTATTTTCGGTCAATCCATGCTTCTTCAGAACTTCCATCACCCTCCCGACAGAGCAGTCGACCTGGACCACAAAATCACCATATGGATTGGTTTCTGTAATCCCCTGAAATTCATCCGTGGGCAGAATTGGTGTGTGTGGTGCCGGTAAGGCAAAGTAGAGAAAAAACGGTTTCTCACTATTTTCAGCCAGATGATGCTCAATAAACTCTGTTGCCTTTTCTGTCAGATGCGGAAGTACCTGCTCGTGTATAAAATCATCCCCGGTATGTCCCCACCTCCACCATCCGTATTTATCGCTGCTAACGGTAAATGTTGTCGGGATGGAAGTTGACCTGTTATTTTCAATATAGACATAGGGTGGAATATCAAGAGAAGCCGTGATACCATAGAAATAATCAAATCCCAGTTCAAGGGGTCCACCGGTAACCGGTTTGGAGAAATCAATACTATCCGGTTGATCATCCTGCATCTGCCATCCCAAACCCAGGTGCCATTTGCCAATGCAGGCTGTGGTGTACCCCATATCCTGTAACAACGATGCCACCGTCATTCTATCGGGTTCAATGATGGGTTTATCCCAACTCCAGGTAACCCCGCTTTTAAGTGTCGAACGCCAGGAATACCTTCCGGTTATAATACCATAACGGGTGGGAGTACAGAGAGCTGATCCGGAATGAGCATCCGTAAAAACCATACCCTGCGCAGCAATCTCATCCATCGAGGGTGTTTTCCAGGCAGCATGCTCATTCAGACAGGAAAGGTCTCCATACCCCAAGTCATCAGCCAGTATAAAAACAATATTCGGTGGCCCCGGAGAATTGTTCAAACGAGTCTTACAAGAGCTTGCAACCATAAGAAAGAGGGAAATACAAATCATTAATGACACACAATATCTGGCGCACAATGGATTTGAAGAAATCCTTCTGGAGAAAAAGATGTTTTGCATGGCTGGTTTTTATTGATTGAGTATGGTAATAGCAGTAGTGATATAAACCATCGTTATACAGACCACGTCAGAAAGATCATCTATCCGTGAGTTTAAAGAAGTATTTTTCTATTTCTCTTTTACCATGGTAGGGTATTTTTATCCTGTCCTCAATGTTGAGATTCAACTTATCAAACAGGCGGAACAGGGAACTTCTGCTAAATGGTTCATAGTTTGGACACTCCAGTTTGAGGGCTTTCAGAGTCGCCATCTCCTCTTCCCACAATTGATCGGTTGTCACTCCCGGTTTTGGGAAGTGTTCGACTACAAAAACAGCTCTCCCAACCCGTATAGCTTCCCTAAGAACAGGTTCAGGATCTTCCGTATGATGCAAAACCTCATTTAAAACAGTTATATCAAATGAGTTATCATCAAACGGTAATTTTTCGCCGTCATAAAGAACGAACGGCAATTCCTTTTCCTGTCTCATATCGGCTATATCCACAGTGACGAACTCTATTTCCGGGAACTTCTTTGCAAAGTAATGAATGGAAATGGATGATCCGGTACCAATGTCGAGAACGGATCTGATCCCGGTCAGGTAGGGCTTTAACATGGTCACCTGTTCAGGCAGGACTTTAAGCAATAACTCTTTAAAATCATTTCGATTTGATTTCATATTTTTCTTTTGCGAAGATTTTCGTATGGCTATCTTAATTATAAGTCAGTTATGCGTCCTGTTCTATTTCACTGAAAGAAGAAGATCAGCACATTGCAGCCAGAATTCACTATAGTATTCCCAGAACACGAAATTACACCCCCAGTGAGGTGCCGGGTCGGACATATAAGTCAGCACTTTGCCTTCTCCAACCTGTCCGAGTGCAACAAGGGGATCCCCTGTTTCTTTGATTGTTACCAGAACCTTACCCTCTTTCCTGGGTAATGTTTTATTGTAACCCAGGATGGGGGGAAACGTTTCCCAGTTAATAGTGCCAAAAAGTTCATTTGCTTCCTTCGATACTTTTGCAGTAAACCCTTCTGTGCTTTCAACCAGGTCGTCATAATCCATGCATTCAACCGGTAAAATATCTTTCAGCGCAGTTCTGCCCCAGCCTCCTTTTCCCACCTCGCCGGTAAATGAAAGCCATCCTCCAAGGAACATCACACCCTTTCCGTCCTTTACTGCTTCTATCGTAAGTCGAATCCGGTCAGGGAATGTCAGAATTTTTGTTCCAAACTGCTTTCGGTCGAAAAAACTGGGATCAAGCTGGAAATTTTTTGCTTCTATATCACTAAAGATCAAAACATCATAATCAGTCAGGATCTTCTCATATTCACCGGGCCCAAGTTTATAGAAATCCCATGTGGGAATGGAAGCCACTTCATGCTCCTTCGTACTCTCCAGGGCATCTTTCAGCCATTTCCCGTAATTAAACAGTTCAAGGCCTTTGTATTCGAAATTGAACGGTGATTCTGCATATACCGGACCGGTCATTACAGCCCAGTCGCCAACATAGTAGATTTTTGCCATCGTCAATTTGTATGTTGATTACCTATTCAAAGATAACCAAGATTTTTTTGATTATCTTGACAAAAATTAGTACTCATTGCTTTATAGAAGCTAAAGAATGGATCGAAGAAATTTTTTAAGGAATTCCTCGCTGGCTATTGCCGGAAGTCAGACCATGGGAAGGATAGCCCATGGTAATTCTTTTTCCGGAAAAATAAAACCGGACATCCCATCAATCAGGGATTACAAGATTCTCGGAAAGACGGGATTTGCCGTATCGGATATCGGAGCAGGTGGGGCAGTCAGTGAAGCGGTCCTCCGTGCATTGCTGGAAGCCGGTGTGAATTACATCGATGCAGGAGAAGCCTATGAGAATGGGAACAGGGAGAGGACCATTGGGAAGGTTATCAAGGAAGTTGACCGGAAAAAACTCTTCATCACGTCGAAACTGCTGGAAGAGAATGCTTTTTTTAAGAACACGGAAGATGTGATTGAGCGTACACGCAAGGTATTGGAACGGTTGCAGTCTGATTATGTCGATTGTATGCTGATCCATAGTGTTGAAAATTCAAAATTTCTTAACGACCCAGCCTTTCATGAAGGGATGGATATCATGAAAGCAGAAGGCAGAGTGAAGTATACCGGTGTTTCATGTCATGGTAGTGCATGGCTCCTTCAACCGGAAGAATCGTTGGAAAAAGTGCTAATGAGTGCCATTGATGATGGAAGGTTTGATCTCTTTCTGATGACCTATAATTTCATGAATGCGCCGGTCGCTGAAAAGATACTGACAGCATGTGCAGAAAAAGGGATTGGTACAGCCATCATGAAATCCAATCCGGTGTTATTGTATCAGGTTCTGGATCGGCTCATTTCAAGCATGGAGGAAAGAGACCGGGATCCGGGAGAAGCATACTATGCATGGCGGGACCGGTATAAGATTCAGACAGAGAAAGCCCGGGAATACTTCAATAGGTATGATAAAAACAGTGACGAAGAGTTAATCGGGGCTTCTCTGACATATGTATTGTCCAATCCAAATGCACATACTGTTTGTGTTGAGTTTAAGAATCTTGCTGATGTAGAACGATTCCTCTCCCTTTCCGGTTCAAGGCTTGATCAGTATCAGGCGGGTATCCTCAATAACTACCTGGAATATTATGGTTTTATGAATTGCAGGATCGGGTGCAATGAATGTGAAAAAGCATGCCCAAATGGTCTTCCTGTCAATACAATCATGCGATACAACTACTATTTTCAAAATAAAAAAAAGGAAAAGGAAGCCATGCAGCTGTATGCCCGGCTCGGGGGCAAGTCTGTTGAATGCTGCAAGGATTGCCCTGGATATTGTGAAGAGGCATGTCCGTTTGGGGTAAGTACCAGGAGTTTACTTGCAATGGCACATCAAAATCTCTCGTTTGAACCAGGCAGGTATGCATAGGATTCAGACCATGCCTATTGTACCGTCTGATCCATTCAGGATCTGACGGATTGCGTCTTTTCCTATCGGTCAGACCGTGCGTGTTACTTATCCTCCAGGAACACCTCAATGACAGGAATCTCGACATTTGGTTTGATTACTGGCAGGGAGAGGTTAATATCATCCTCCCCCACTTCCTGTTCTATCCAGTATCCGTGCGGTTCGGTAATTCGTATTTCCGAGGCATCATGCAGGAACTGAGCATACTTAACTTTCCCTCTGTATCCGGGAAGCATAAAGTTTTGAAGCGGATAATCAAGCAGGTGGATATATAACCGTTTTGTCTCCGGATTATAAGTCAGCAGGCAATGATCCGGGATTTCGAATTCTTCGGGAGCCTGGGTACAACCATAGATCGAACGGCTGTTAACCTTCATCCACTCTCCCATCGATGCCAGTGCAGCCTGCGCGCGGTAATCAAACGTCCCCCTTCCCGTTGGCCCAACATTCAGCAACAAATTTCCCCCTTTGCTTACCGATTCGATCAGCAAAACGAGCAACTGCCTGGTGTCTTTCCATGTAAGTTCATCGCGGTAATAACCCCATGAACCGGAGAATGTCTGGCAGGTTTCCCAGGGAACCTTTTTCCCGTTCACTTCCGGCCAGGCTGGAACCTTAAACTGTTCCGGTGTGATGAAATCCCAACCGTCCTCAAACTCTTTCAGATCCATCCGGTCATCGAGTATGATATCAGGCTGCAATTGACGGACCATTTTCAGCAGTTCCTCCGAATCCCAGTCGTTCCTGTCCTTACCATGTTTACCGGGAAATGAGTAGTCAAGCCACAGGATGTCTATTTTTCCATATTTTGTCAGGATCTCACGAACCTGGTTATGCAGGTATTTCCTGTAGATATTCATATCCCGATCCTTGTTCATCTCAACATATTCCTGATCTGTTGAAGGTCGTAAGGGATGAATTCTGTCTACTGTATATTCCGGATGATGCCAGTCAATCAGGCTGTAATAAAAACCTATTTTCAATCCCTCAGCCCTAAAAGCATCCACCCACTCTTTGATGATATCCTTACCATACGGAGTATTGGTAACCTTATACTCTGTAAATTCAGAATCAAACATACAGAATCCCTCATGGTGTTTGGATGTAATGACTGCATATTTCATTCCTGCTTCTTTCGCCATTTCCGCCCAGTCAGCGGGATTAAACAGATCGGGATTGAACCGGTCAAAATATTTCTGGTATTCTTCCTCAGGGATCTGTTCGTGGGTTTTAACCCATTCATGCCGTGCAGGCAGGGCGTATAAACCCCAGTGAATAAACATCCCAAAACGGTCATTGACCCACCAGGCCATGCGTTCCGTTTTTTCTTTTTCCGTTTCGGTTGTTAATTTCTTCTGGCTGAATCCGGAGAGGTTCAACAACATAAGCAGTGATAAGGAGTAACAAACTTTTTTCATATTCTTTGGTTTTCGTAAGTTCATTTATTTACCAACTATCTCATCGGCAGATATCCAGGCTTTATCTCAGTATTCCAGGCTCAGGTCCATGGTATCATCATACTCCTTCATGGATTGATCCAGCAAGTTGTTCATGTCAAAAAGCGTATCAGAATATTCAGGATAGTAAAGTTAAAAACATTCTCTCCGGTATTAAAATTTTTGTAATTTTATTCGGTTTTATATCCTACTATCACCAATCAAATACCGCGCATGGAAAATTATCAGAACCATCCCCTGTATCAGCCGATGGACTTTGAGGCTCTGTTTACACAGACTTTTCAGATTTATAAAAAGCATTTCGGCTGGCTCTTTCTGTATAGTTTTTTAGGAATTGTGCTGATGAGCATGTTGTTGTTTGCAACGAACCTTACGGATTCTTTTACCTATGATTTTATCAATAATCCTGAGCAAGTAGGAGGTTTGCTTGGTAAACTTTTTTTGTTCCTTCTTGTGCTATTTATCGGGTATTCCCTCCTCTATCTATTCATTCATTATTTTATTATATATCAGTATATTGATCCCGCAAAGAGTCACTCCTCCCTATTTGGAGAGGCAATTAAAAGATTTGCCCTTCCCTACCTGTTAATTATCCTGATTATTGGCATTATCCTGACCGTAAGTATGACGATCGGTCTGTTTCTTCTGATCGTGGGCATGCTTGTAGCACTTCTCTATTTCGGAACAATTTTCCTGCCAGTAACTCCAATTCTTATCGTTGAAAAAGAAGATCCCATTACTACAATAAGCCGCTGTTTCAAACTTGGGCATCTCGATTTCTGGCCAACACTGGGTGCTCTGCTTGTTATTTCCATTCTGATCATGGTAGCATCAATGATCCTGAGTGCTATCGCCATGGCTCCTTTTTCCATTGATCTACTGAAACTGTTGAATCCCAACACGGCTTTGGATATGATGGAAAGTGGAGAATCCCTGTTATCCTTCATTACTCCGGGATTTGTACTGGTTTCCTCCATTGTGAACGCCATTACCTTTCCCATTATCCCAATATTTGCTGTACTGGTCTATTTTAAACTGAAATACAAGGAAGACCAGGGACAGGTAATGGAATCATGAACTATTTTACACCCTCAGTTATCCCGGGCCAGTTGTCCGTTCTGAAGGGTGAAGCGGGTAGTCCCTCTTTATTGTAGAGATTGGCATCGTCCGGATTGTCACTCCATGCATACCGAACAGCAAGGGGATTCTGAATGGAGGGATGATAAACAACCACGGTATCGCCTTCCAGGCGCGCATTAGCCCAGTGAAAGACCTTGTCTTCACCGGCAATGGCAAATCCCCTGAGGTAACCATACTTGTCTTTTGCTACCAGTCCGGATCCGGTATGAGAAAATGCTATTTTTATCTCCTTACCGGTAATCTCCATCGACTGATAAACAGGACCAGAGTAAACTACATCCTGGTTATATGCAATTTTTTTGGCTGCGAGAGCCAGTCTTCTTCCAACTTCTTCTTTATTGGCAGGATGGATATTATCTGCTTCACCAATATCGATAGCAACAGCCATTCCCGTATTGGGCAGGGCAAGGGTCATCAATTGCGCCTCACGTAGCTCAGCCCAGCTACTTTCAACCGGATTTTCATTTACCGGTTTGTATGCAGCAAGTTGTACAAATAGAAATGGGAAGTCACCCTGGTTCCAGTGTTTTCTCCAATCCCGAATCATCAGCGGGAAAAGTCTCCTGTACTGGTAAGCCCGTGAATCGTTGGACTCTCCCTGGTACCAGATTGCTCCTTTAATCCCGAATGGGATCAAGGGGTGGAGCATTCCATTGAAGAGGAGGGTGGGTTTACTGTTAGGATCAAAACCAGCCGAAGGCGGATTTTTCTCCATTTCATCAATGACCGATCCAAAATCAGGGTCCTCTGCCAATGATTCAGCACTGGTCCATGTTTCACAAACCGTACCTCCCCAGTTTACACTGATTAAACCAATGGGAATATCCTGATCCAGGTAAACATTCTTTCCAAAGAAGTAGCCGACAGCTGAAAAATCTGCAATATTGGTTCCAATAGCACTTTCCCATCCTGAACTTTCAATGTTTTTCAACGGCCGGGTACTGATTTTTTTCCCGACAGTGATCAACCGGATATTGGGGTAATTTGCCTCCTGAACCTCCCGCTCAGAGTTCAGAATTGGCTGTCCGGGCCATCCATTTACCGGCATCTCCATGTTGGATTGTCCTCCACACAGCCAGACATCACCAATAAGAATATCGGTGAGGGTTATATTATTTTCCCCCTGAATATTCATTTCGTATGGTCCCCCGGCATCCATAGGTGCAAACCGGGCGATCCACTTTCCACTCTTATCCGGTTTAACCGATACCGTTTGACCGCCCAGCGACAGGGTAACCGTTTCACCCCGATCAGCCCAGCCCCAGACCGGTATTTCCATTCCTCGCTGCAATACCATGTGATCACTGAATATGGTAGCCAGTTTTACTTCTGCCATGGTTTCCAGCAGAGTGGCAGGAAACAAAACTGCTCCAAAGATTAAAACAGATAAAGATTTACTGAAAGCCAGTTTCAGTTTACGACTGTTAACAAATATCATTACTTCGATCTTTTAAATAATACATTAAAAATTGAATGGTAAAGTACAGGATATCAATGGTGAAGTGATATCTCCCATAATCCGGGTTGTGTGATCTCAAATTCAAATACAACATCATACCGCATAGTTTTCAGCTTATTCCAGGTTGAGTAGGTTACTTTTCCCCAGAAGGGGAACTCAACATTGTCGAATCCTGTAACATAACTATACCCTATCTCAGATCCGGAATTCGAAACAAACATCAAATCTTCAATATCGGAACTGGGAACTCCTCCCATCAGAATCTTTACCATCACCTGGTTTCCATCCCCCCGTCGCATGGAAGTATACCGTACCAGGTTTCTCTTCATGACCACATGCACGGCATCTGCTTGACTCATTCCTTTAAAGACATCATTCGCCCACATTCCCTGCAGTAATGAATCCCTTCCACTTGAAATAAAAGAGTATGTACCATAGCCATGCCGTTTACCATTTCTCCACTCCCCTTCATAAACCTCACCCGTTGACCAGGTATATATCCCCGTGCCGTGGGGTAGTCCTTTTCTGAATTCTCCGACATAATTATCCCTTCCCGAAGCTTCCCCTTTTCCATGCGCCAGACCCTTTTTGCACTCCCCTTTGTAAATCAGCGAAATTTCCGGTTTCAATACATCGCAGTCTGTCTGTCCAAAGCTAATCGAGCCACAAAGGATGAGACAGAGAATAACCATAATTGTTCCTTTCTTCATGCTTCTACTGGTTTTCATCATTTGCATCAATAATTCCCATTATCGGGCCGGTTTCAAAGTTAACCATTTCTCTGGCTTCACTGGATATTTTCAAAAAAAGAAGAACTACAAAAAGCGGACTGTTTTTGCGTGTACGTACACGCAATTCGAAAAATAATTGTTATATTTGTTCTTTAACCATGCAGATCGACTCGAATCAAACCCATAAGACCAACACATTATAAAAACCGTGCAAAACATAGGGATTCGTGAAATTGCGGAAAAAGCCGAAGTTTCCATTGGTACTGTTGACCGGGTAATTCACAATCGTGGTGGAGTATCGAAATCCACAAAGGAGAAGATACAGGAGATCATCAGGAAGTATCATTACGAACCGAACATGATAGCGAGATCCCTTGCCTCCAGAAAAAAATATCTGCTTGCTACATTGATTCCATTTTATACAAAGGATAACGCCTATTGGTCGGGGCCACTGGAAGGAATAAAAAAAGCAGCAACAGAAATAGCAGATTTCAGTGTTAGCCTGAGTTACTATTTTTTTGATCAACACAATGCAGGTACTTTTCGTAAGTCGTCAAAGAGACTCCTGGGCGATGCTCCGGATGCAGTATTGCTGGCTCCGGTTTTCTATCATGAAAGCCTGGAGTTTGTAAAAACATGTGAGACAAGCAATATCCCATACGTATTCATCGATTCGAATATCAAGGGATTAAAAAACATCAGCTATTTCGGTCAGGATTCTTTCCAGAGCGGGTACCTTGCAGCCAGGTTGATCAGCATTGGCTGCACACAAAAGGCCCGGTTCCTGACAATCCATGTAGCAAAGAAGGAAGAAAACATTAATCATTTAAAACAGCGGGAGAATGGTTTCAGAGCATGGTTTAACGATCATGTAACGGATAGAAAAACTGCTATTGAAACCCTTTACATCCCTGGCTCAGGTATGGATGCCGTTAATCCCCTTCCTCCTTCGATTCATGATCCCAGACTGAAAGGCATCTTTATTACATCCAATGCGCACATCATTGCCCGATCTATTCAGCAAATAAAAACTGACCGGCTGCGGATTATCGGGTACGATCTGACAAAGGATAACCTGAAATTCCTGAAATCAGGAACCATTGATTTCCTGATATGCCAGAAACCACACGAACAAGGGTACCATGGAATCTACTCGCTGTTCAATTACCTGGTCCATAAAAAACCGGTTAAGGCACGTCATCTTATGCCCATTGATATCATTACCAGAGAAAATTAT
The DNA here is from genome assembly GCA_964481765.1 of uncultured Rikenellaceae bacterium. Classification (GTDB taxonomy): domain Bacteria; phylum Bacteroidota; class Bacteroidia; order Bacteroidales; family VadinHA17. The sequence continues at coordinate 9,954 of CAYZVJ010000017.1, forward strand.
CGCTACTATCTTGAATTTGAATAACACCAATAATATGGATGATTTAACGCTTAAGGATCTAAACGGAAAAGTATGCATCATAACAGGAGGAGCTGGTGTGCTTGGAAGCTCAATAGCAGGAGCACTTGCATCCTCCGGGATAAAAACCGCCATTGCTGATATTGACAAAGCGGCTGCGGTGGAATTGGCATCAGAAATCGAAACGAAAACCGGGACAAGGAGTATTGGAATTGAAGCGGATGTGCTTTCCAAAAAATCACTGATGGAACTCAAAGAAGAGGTGAATATGGTATTTGGTCCAATCGATTTTTTGATCAACGGAGCAGGCGGTAATGCACCCACAGCTACCACTGAACTGGAACAAATTACTGCAGAGGTCCATGACCTGGAGAAAGGGTTCTACGGACTTGAAACAGATGGTTTTGAAAAGATATTTGCACTGAATTTTTTAGGAACCCTGTTACCCTCAATGGTATTGACTAAAGATATGGTGAAGAATCACCGGGGGGTAATCCTCAATATCTCCTCCATGAGTGCGTTCAAACCCCTGACGAAAGTCGCTGCCTATTCAGCAGCTAAAGCCTCCGTAAACAATTTCACCCAATGGCTGGCAGTACACCTGGGGAAGACCGGTGTGCGCGTCAATGCCATTGCTCCCGGATTTTTCATCACCCGGCAAAACAGGTTCCTGGTTCAGGATGAAGATACCGGTGGATTTACATTGCGCGGACAGAAAATTGTTGATCATACACCAATGGGTAAGTTTGGCAATCCGGAAGATCTTCATGGACCGGTGCTGTTTTTACTTTCGGATCTTTCCAGATTCATAACCGGTATTGTCCTGCCGGTTGACGGTGGATATAGTGCCTTCGGGGGAGTGTGAGTGGGCAGAGGGCAAAGAGAAGGATAAAGGATGAAGGTTGAAGGTTGAAGGAAGAAGGAAGAAGTTAAATGTTAATGGTTAATGGGAAAAAATCATGGCAAAGAATGTTATTGTAGCTCAATCGGGAGGACCCTCGCCGGTCATTAATAATTCACTCCGTGGCATCATCGAGACATGCCGGGAATTTCCGGAAGCTTTCGGAACAATCTATGCGGGTTGGCATGGCATTGAGGGCGTACTGAAGGAGGAGTTATTAGACCTGTCTGTTCAGGACAAAAAGGAAATCGAACTACTCAGTAATACTCCTGCAGCTGGTAGTATTGGAACATGCCGGTATAAACTGCTGGATCAGCAGGAAAATGATTTCAACCGGATCCTGGATGTTTTCCATGCACACAATATCGGTTTCTTTTTCTATATCGGAGGCAATGATTCACAGCACACGGCATATAAGGTAAGCCAGCTGGCTCGTGAAATGGGAATTGAATTAATATCAACCGGTATCCCAAAAACAATTGATAATGATATGGGAGATAACGAATTCAGGCTAATTGATCATACCCCCGGGTATGGAAGTGTTGCCAGGTACTGGTCCTGCATTGTGCAGAATGCCAACGAAGAAAACAGGGGATCTTCACCGGCAGACCCGGTCCTTGTACTACAGGCAATGGGAAGAAGGATAGGGTATATTCCTGCAGCCTCCCGTCTTGCAGATCCTGACCGGTCTTTCCCTATGCTCATCTACCTTCCGGAATCCGGTTTAGGAATGAAACAAATGGCAGATCATGTGAACGAGCAGCTGAAAGAGAATGGCAGATGCATTGTCGTCGTCAGTGAAGGATTTGATGTGGGAGATATCGGCGATGTCCGGGATGCCTTCGGACACACCTCTTTTGGCTCAACAAAAACTACTGTTTACCAGACTGTGATCAACTACTTGAACCAGAGTGGAATTAAAGCCAGGGGAGCAGCACGTGGCCAGGTTATGGGAACGGATCAGCGAAGCTCAGCCATTTATGCATCGGTCACCGACCTGGAAGAAGCGTACAACGTGGGACAGAAAGCAGTTGAAATTGCAATGAACGAAGGAAACGGCTGGATGGCAACACTGCTGCGTGAACCAGGAACAGTCTACTCGGTGAAGTACGATAAGGTGCCGCTGGAAAAGATGGCACTCTCTGAACGTACATTCCCTGAAAAATGGATCGCACAAAGCAGGGTGGATGTCACGGATGAATTTCTTGACTATGTCCGGCCACTGATCGGCAAATACTGGCCATCCGTCCCGCTTATTGATGGCAAACAGCGTTTTACCCGGCTCAACATGGTGTTTGCGGAAAAAAAGTTGAAAGAATATGTGCCGGAAGCCTATTGAAATATCGAATAATGAATAATAAAATAGAATACCAAATTTTTGCAAATGGATAGAAATTTTTGAACAAAATTAATTAAGAATGGAAAATAAAAAGTATGACTTAGAAGATCGGCTAATTGATTTTGCAGTTTTAGTCATCAAAATTGTTGGAAAAATTGGAAATACTGTAGCAGGTAAACATTTAGGAGAGAATTTGATACGGTCCGGAATTTCTCCCGCTCTCAACTATGGAGAAGCACAAGGTGCTGAATCGCGTAAGGATTTTATACACAAAATGAAGATCTGCCTTAAAGAATTACGTGAGACAAGAGTTGGATTAAAAATCATTAACAAACTTCCATTTGAACAGGTAAAATCTTTATTAGATGAAGCATTGCCTGAAAATGAGGAGCTGATCTCAATTTTTTTAAATAGTATTGAAACCACCCGGTCTAACTTGAGAACAAGATCCAAGAATGAACTAAATTGAGCATTTTATGAAGATTTCTTCATTCAATATTCCTTGTTCATTATTCATTATTTTTAACATTTCGATTCAATATTTGAAATCCGAAATCTATTTAAACAATGGATACTCAACAGCAACTTCGTGATCTCAAACCCAACCACCCGTTTTTCATCGGTATAGACTCTGACGGATGCGTGTTTGATACCATGGAACCAAAGCAGAAAGAGTTTTTTTGCCCTAATGTGCTGCGTTATTACGGTCTTCTTCCCATTTCAAAAATAGCCAGGGAGACATGGGAATTTGTGAATCTCTATTCACAAACCCGTGGCATAAACCGGTTCCTTGCCCTGATCGAATGTTTTGAACTGTTAAAAAAACGCAAAGAAGTGGTGGAACGAGGGTTTAAGGTACCCGATCTTTCTGCGCTCAAAGAATGGACAGGCAAAGAGACAAAATTGGGAAACCCAACACTGGAAATGTATGCCAAACAGGTTATGAACTTTGATATCGACCTTGTATTAACCTGGTCAAAAACCGTTAACAAAGAGATTGCCCAATGGGTGCATGGACTCTCACCATTCCCTTATGTGAAAGAATCCCTTGAGAAAATAAAACCTGAGTCTGATGCTATTGTCGTATCACAAACGCCCCTGGAAGCGCTAACCAGGGAATGGGAAGACCATGATCTTACAAAATATGTCCGGTTCATAGCCGGTCAGGAATACGGTACCAAAGGCGAACACCTTGCATTGGCTGCTAAAAGGAAATACCCCGATAATAAAATACTTATGATTGGCGATGCGCCGGGAGATCTGATGGCAGCAAGAAAGAATGGTGTACTCTTTTACCCGGTTAATCCGGGGCATGAGGCTGCCTCCTGGAGAAGATTCTATGAAGAAGCAGCAGATATTTTCTTTTCCGGAAAATATAAAGGGAAATATGAGAATGGATTGATTGAAGAGTTTAACCGATATCTTCCGGATAAACCCACATGGGAAATGGTACAGGATTCATAAACGAACCGTATTGAATAATTTACCATCATGATTTATTTCGAAAAAGGATCAGATGCTACAATACTAAGGCATCAGGAGCTGAAAGAGGGTCTTTTTGAAGCACTGGACCGGATTGGCCCGAGAAGAAAGATCCTGGCAATCCCTCCGGATTTTACACGCTACCATTCAAAAGCAGGAGAACTAACTGCTTTTGCATGCGAATATTATCGAAGCAAACTCACCCACATCCTTCCTGCATTGGGGACACATTCACCCATGAGCTCCGGGGAGATCAACAGGATGTTCCCAGGTATTCCAAAAAAACTTTTCCATGTGCATGATTGGAGGAACGATATTCGATCCCTTGGAATAGTTCCTTCATCATTCATAAAACAGGTTTCCGGTGGCACGGTAAATTACGAATGGACTGCCCAGGTGAACAGGCTGCTGGTTGAAGGTGATTTTGACCTGATCCTCTCAATTGGACAGGTTGTCCCACACGAAGTTACAGGAATGGCAAACTACAACAAAAACATATTCATTGGAACAGGTGGCGCTGAAGCAATCAATAAAAGTCATTTCCTGGGGGCTGTATATGGAATGGAGAAAATGATGGGAAAGACAGATACCCCTGTCAGGCAAGTGCTTGACTACACGAGCGACCACCTGTCAGATCGTTTGCCGCTGATTGTCTATGTCTTAACCGTAATTGGAAGAGATATTGATGGGAAGCAGGTTGTCCGGGGGTTATTCATCGGCGATGACAAAAAGTGCTTCATCCTTGCTTCGGAGCTATCCCAACGGGTAAATATTGAACTGCTGGATGCTCCCATTAAAAAAACAGTGGTCTATCTTGATCCGTCGGAATACAAAAGCACCTGGTTGGGAAATAAAGCAATCTACAGAACTCGCATGGCTATTGCTGATGGCGGAGAACTGGTCATCCTGGCTCCGGGACTGAAAACATTCGGAGAAGACCTGGAAATTGACCGGCTGATCAGGAAATTCGGATACCGTGGAACACCTGCCACACTGGATGCAGTGAATTCACATCCGGAATTGGCCCAAAATCTAAGCGCCGCGGCTCACCTGATACATGGATCGTCTGAAGGGCGATTTCAAATTACCTATTGCCCGGGAAAATTAACAGAAAAAGAAATTCTTTCTGTTCATTTCAACTATGGCAACCTGAAAAAGATGATAAAAAGATATGATCCCGGCACAATGAAGAATGGGATAAATCGCCTCCCAGATGGAGAGGAGGTATTTTTTATTTCAAATCCGGCACTGGGACTGTGGGCAGTCAGGTCAAACTCAATGAACTCAATAATTTAATCAATAAAACCATACGTAATGAAACCGGCAAACAATGCATTAACCAGGAGAAAATTCATTGCCACAACCGGAGCAGCAGTTGCCGGTGCAATGATTAGCAGACCGGGAACATCCATGATAATCCCTGGAAAGCCACTGGATAAAAAACGGTTAGCATTGGTGGGGACAGGAATACGCGGAACCACATTCTGGGGTAGAAGAGTCCTGGAGAACTACTCAGACCTGATCGATTTTGTTGGGCTGTGTGACATCAATCAGGGCCGTGTCGAATTCGCGAAAGATTACATGAACGCAACCTGTCCGACCTTCACTAACTTTGATGAAATGATGGCCAGAACAAAACCGGATATGCTGATCGTTACAACGGTCGATGCAACCCATCATGAATTCATCATCAAGGGACTGGAAATGGGAGTTGATGTATTAACGGAAAAACCGATGACTACTGATGAAATAAAATGCCAGAAAATACTTGATGCGGAAAGGAAATCCGGAAAAAAGTTAAAAGTTGGATTTAACTACCGGTACGGACCCCACACGACAAAGTTAAAAGAGCTACTCGTATCGAATGAAGTGGGAAATATTACTTCTGTTGATTTCCACTGGTACCTGAATGTCTACCATGGTGCTTCCTATTTCAGAAGATGGCATGGGATCCGATCGAGAAGCGGCACCCTGCTGGTCCATAAAGCAACCCATCATTTCGACCTGCTGAACTGGTGGATCGATTCCGATCCGGTTGAAGTATTTGCTTATGGAGATCTGGAGCATTATGGCAGAAACAATTCCTTCCGTGGTGATAAATGCAGAAATTGTCCGCATCAAACAAAATGCAAATTTTACTGGGATATTACCACAGATCATATGTTAACGGATCTCTATGTGAAAAATGAACATTTCGACGGATATATCCGCGATAATTGCCTTTGGAGGGAGGAGATTGATATTTATGATAAAATGGCTGTCCAGATAAAGTATGCCAACAATGTTCAGGTGAGTTATTCACTGACAACCTATTCACCTTATGAGGGATGGAGGATTACCTTTAACGGGATGAATGGAAGGCTTGAATCGTGGCTGGATATACCCTGGAGGAAGGATGAGAAGATCAACCAGGCTGAATTGCATACCCGGGAAATGGAACAGGAAGCAACAGAAACAAATACGGATTACGAGGAGATCATCATGATGAATAATTTTAAAAATTACCGGATGATTAAACTTTCGAAAGAAAGTAGCGGGCACGGTGGAGGAGACCAGCGGCTTCAGGATCAAATATTCAGAAATCCCGATATGCCGGATCCGTTCAGACATGCTGCCGGTTCAAGAGATGGAGCCATGTCCATACTAATCGGTATTGCAGCAAGAAAAAGCATTGAAACCGGGAAACCTGTTCGCATTGCAGATCTCACAGATCTTGTTCCTGAAAAGATACGAATCACCTCATAATCAAACAATGTATATCACCAGCATCAGAACCAGGTAAGTGAAGAATAGAATGAACATTGTAGCCGATGATAAGATCCCTTTTTTACAGGGTGTGCTCGAACCGTATGCCTCGATCCGGTATCTTCCCGGCAATGAATTCGTTCGCGAAAAGATCAACGATACCGATGCAATTATCATTCGCACACGCACGGAATGCAACCGCGATCTTTTGGAAGGAACATCCGTAAAATTCATTGCCAGTGCAACCATAGGATATGATCATATCGATACTGCGTACTGCCGAAATAATCAGATTACCTGGACCAATGCTCCGGGATGCAATGCATCGTCTGTAAAACAATATGTTGCATCTGCTCTCGTGCATCTCTCCCGTCAGTTCAGGTTCACCCTGGAGGGAAAGACATTGGGCATTATCGGTGTGGGTAATGTCGGAACAAAAGTTGAATCGCTGGCTCATGCCCTGGGCATGAAGGTCCTTTTGAACGATCCGCCCAGGGCCCGAAATGAAGGGGATGAACAATTTGTAAACCTTTCAGCAATCCTTGAACAGTCAGATATCATTACCCTGCACGTACCACTCATCCATTCAGGGATCGATAAAACATTCAGGATGGTTGATGCTTCATTCCTTGGAAAAATGAAAAACGGTAGTTTCCTTATCAATACATCCCGCGGGAAAGTGGTGGATGAAAAGGCACTTAAAGAGGATTTGAGATCCCGGCATGTAAAGGGTGTTATTCTGGATGTATGGGATAACGAACCATCAATGGATATTGATCTGCTTGGCATGACATGCATCGGGACACCACACATTGCCGGGTACTCCCAGGATGGGAAAGCGAATGGGACTTCATCTGCTGTCCGGTCTCTCAGCCGATATTTCAATCTTGACCTGCACGACTGGTATCCCGAAAATATTCCCCAGCCAGCAAATCCTGAGATCACCATCCATTGTGAGAATAAAGATACAGAAACTGTAATTGGTGATGCTGTTCTCTCATCCTACCCCATTGATGTGGACCACCGGCTATTGATGGATTCTCCTGATCAGTTTGAAGCACTGAGGGGAAATTACCCGGTCAGAAGAGAATTCCCGGCACATACGGTTGAGCTGATATCCGGGAACGATAACATGATAAACGCATTAAAAAAATTAGGATTCAATATAAAAACATAAAAACCATGGGGAAAAAAGCAGATATCGGATTGATCGGGTTGGCCGTTATGGGAGAGAACCTGGTTTTAAACATGGAAAGCAAAGGATTCACCGTGGCAATTTTTAACCGGACCGTAACAAAAGTTGATCATTTTGTAACCGGCCGGGGAAAAGGAAAAAACATAATCGGTACCCGCTCCCTTGATGAATTTGTACTATCCCTGAGCAAACCGCGTAAAGTGATCCTGCTTGTAAAAGCCGGTCAGCCGGTTGACGATTTTATTGAGCAGCTGATCCCGTTAATGGACCGTGGGGATATCATCATCGATGGGGGAAATTCACATTACCCGGATACAAGCCGAAGGACTGAATATGTTGAGAGCAAAGGTTTATTGTACATTGGTACCGGAGTGTCGGGAGGTGAGGAGGGTGCATTGCATGGGCCCTCCATGATGCCCGGTGGCTCACCCGATGCCTGGCCCCATGTGAAAGAAATATTTCAAAGCATCAGTGCAAAGGTGGAAGATGGTTCTCCATGCTGTGACTGGGTTGGGGAAAAGGGAGCCGGTCACTTCGTCAAGATGGTTCATAATGGAATTGAATACGGGGATATGCAACTGATCACGGAGGCTTACCAGCTCATGAAAGATTTTCTTGGCATGTCGCACCAGGAAATGCACGAAGTATTCAAAACATGGAATGAAGGGGAACTGAACAGTTACCTTATCGAGATCACCCGGGATATCCTCGCTTTCAAGGATGAGGATGGAAAACCACTGGTAGAGAAAATCCTGGATACTGCCGGCCAGAAAGGAACAGGGAAATGGACCGGCATAGCAGCCCTTAACCTGGGAATCCCTCTAACCCTGATCGGAGAATCCGTCTTTTCCCGCTGTCTCTCTGCACAAAAAGAAGAGCGGGTATCGGCTTCAAAAATTTTAACCGGACCGAAACCAAATTTTACAGGAAATAAAAAAGCATTCATTGAAGATCTCAGGCTTACCCTGCTTGCTTCAAAAATTGTCTCCTATGCCCAGGGATTCCTGCTAATGCGTGAAGCCGCTCATGAATACGGCTGGAACCTCAACTATGGCGGAATTGCCCTGATGTGGCGTGGAGGATGCATTATCCGTTCCGCTTTTCTCGGAAAGATTAAGGAAGCTTTCAATACCGATCCGAAACTGGTAAACCTGCTTCTTGCACCGCATTTCAAAAAAATCATTAACAATGCCCAGCCCGGCTGGCGCAGGGTCTGTTCCACTGCACTCACCAACGGGATACCAGTACCTGCCCTGACCAGCGCACTATGTTATTACGATGGATATCGTTCTGAAAGGTTACCCGCAAACCTTTTACAGGCGCAACGGGATTACTTCGGAGCCCATACCTATGAACGGGTGGATAAACCCCGTGGGGAATTCTTTCATACCAACTGGACTGGCAGAGGTGGAGATACAGCGTCGTCTACATATGAAGTATGATAAAGTTTCACTATTGAGTTTAGTTGCAAATGTGCTATTGGTAACCTATCTTTAAAATCACAAATCACAATAGACAAATATCAAACAAACTCCAATTGAAAAATAATAATAACCAAGACTTTGTCCTGGAGAAAAGCCAAATATACGATCTGGAAGAAAGAACCTTTCAGTTTGCAAAAAACGTAAGGCTATTTCTTAAGAAACTTAAGCAGACACCGCTTAACCGTGAGGATCATATTCAATTACAAAAAGCCTCCGGATCAATTGGGGGTAATTATATTGAAGCCAATGAATCCCTGGGGAAGAAAGATTTTGCTATGAGGATCAAAATCTCAAGGAAAGAATCAAAAGAATCGGCATATTGGTTGAGATTAATTCTCGAAACAGAGACTTTAAATTCAGAGCTATATGGAGAAGGGAAAATGCTTTTCGAAGAAGCAATTGAGTTGAAAAAGATCTTCTCTTCCATTCTTAATAAAACTAAATAACTGTTCATCAATTATTGAGATTTGACCATTGAATATTATTTGGAATTTGGTATTTGTGATTTGTTTATTTTGGAAAGAACGCTTCTCTGACAGCGCTTATTTATTAATCTTTGCCATATGAATGATTCAATAGCCAACAAAGCCGCTAACAACATTCGGATATTATCTGCCGCAATGGTTGAACATGCAAAATCCGGGCATCCGGGTGGTGCCATGGGTGGAGCCGATTTCATTAACATCCTCTATTCCGAATTTCTCCATTTTGATCCCGATGATATGGCATGGCCAAACCGGGACCGGTTTTTTCTCGATCCCGGGCATATGTCCCCCATGTTATATGCTATCCTCACACTGACCGGTGCCTATTCCATGGAAGACATCATGAATTTCAGGCAATGGAAAAGCCCGACACCGGGACATCCTGAACTGAATGTTCAACGGGGCGTGGAAAATACTTCAGGACCGCTGGGGCAGGGACATGCTATGGCCGTCGGAGCTGCCATTGCTGAACGATTTCTCGTTGCACGGTTCGGGGAGTGGATGGACCATAAAACCTATACCCTGATATCGGATGGAGGAATACAGGAAGAGATATCCCAGGGGGCTGGCCGGCTGGCTGGATTCCTCGGATTAAGCAATCTGATCATGTTTTACGATTCTAATGATATTCAACTCTCAACCGGAACCAATGAGGTCACCTGTGAAGATACTGCAAGGAAGTATGAAGCCTGGGGATGGAAAGTAACCACCATCGACGGGAACAACCCGGAAGAGATCCGTAAGGCACTTAAAGAAGCAAATGAAGTGTCGGATAAACCATCTCTCATCATTGGAAGAACCATCATGGGCAAAGGATGCATTACAGAGGAGGGTAAATCGTTTGAGAAACAGTCGTCAACTCACGGTATGCCGATCAGCAAAGCCGGCGCCTCCTATTCCAAAACCATCGAAAAACTGGGTGGCGATCCGGAAGATCCCTTTCATATCTTCCCGGAAGTGAAAGAATACTTTGTGAACATTCTGGAAGAAAAACGAAAATTTGCAGGAGCAAAAAAAGAGGAGCAGAAAAGATGGGAATCACAAAATCCCGAATTGGCAAAAAAGCGAAATGATTTTCTCGCCGGGCATTTACCGGAATTTGACTTCCGGGAGATAATACAGAAGGAGAATGCTCCTACCCGTGGAGCATCCGGGACGGTTCTCGGTTTTCTTGCCGGCAGGGTAGAGAATATGATCGTTGCATCCGCAGACCTGTCAAACAGTGATAAAACCGATGGTTTCCTGGCAAAATCCAAAGCCTTCAAAAGGGGAGATTTCACAGGATCATTCCTGCAGGCCGGTGTGTCGGAATTAACCATGGCAGCCTTGATGAATGGATTAGCCGCTCACGGAGGGATTATCCCGGTCTGCGGAACTTTCTTTGTCTTCTCTGATTACATGAAACCGGCAGTCCGTTTAGCTGCATTAATGGAGCTCCCCGTTAAGTACATCTGGTCACACGATGCGTTCAGGGTTGGTGAAGACGGACCAACACACCAGCCGGTAGAACAGGAAGCACAAATCCGGTTGCTTGAAAAAATGAAAAATCATTCCGGGAAACGCTGTTTTCTTGCTCTGCGGCCTGCAGATGCAACGGAAACAACCATTGCCTGGAAAATGGCCCTGGCAAACAAAGAAGCACCAACAGCACTCCTGCTTTCCCGCCAGGCAGTTAATGATCTGCCGGTTAACGGATCATCCCGCTTTGAAGATGCCCTCCAGGCAGAAAAAGGAGCCTATATCGTACAGAAAGATAAAGGAGAACCCGATGTTGTACTTGTAGCCAGTGGCTCAGAAGTAGCAACCCTGCTGGATGGTGCAAAAATACTACGTGATCAGAAGGGATTAAAGGTACAGATTGTATCCGCTATTTCCGAAGGACTCTTCCGTGAACAACCCGGCGATTATCAGAAGAGAGTGATACCGGAAGAGGTGCCGGTCTTTGGACTGACTGCCGGTCTGCCCGTTACCATGCAGGGACTGGTTGGTCCAAAGGGTTTTACCTGGGGACTTGAATCGTTCGGATTCTCCGCCCCATACAAGGTGTTGGATGAAAAACTTGGCTTTACCGGAGAGAACGTGTATGAACAGGTGATGAAATACCTGAAAGCGATAAAAGAAAAACCTTAGAATATCGCTTTTATTTCCGCAATACTCACTCCAAATAGTGCTTTGGCTATCGGATCCAGGTCCTCTTCATCTCCTTTGAAATGGATCGTCCGGTGATAATGAACCAATGTTTCGCCAGGTGCCAGGTTTGCTGCCGGTGACGAGCTCTCCAGCTCGTAAAAGGGTCCCATTTGTGTCCCATCCTCAAGGGGTCCATCGTTATACGAATTAACAGCATCCCCGGAAAAGGGATCATCCTGCAGCTCCCACATCGAGTTCACGTATTCGGTCCTTCCCTCAGGCAGCGTAAACTGGACAACCGTTAATACGTTCTGTTCCCCGTCATAACTTCCGACTACCGGCGTTGCCCTCAACGGAGTCAGACCGATCTTACTGCGGTATTTCCCATCTCCTTTAAAATAAAGGACTCCCTCATCGATAATCAACCTGTCAGCCGGAACCTTCCCAAAATATTCATCATTAACAACCTTTCCCGGTTTATCTTTTGCTTCTTCTCTGAATGGAATAATAATGGTCGTTTCCGGTGACGGATTCAACATTCCGAGGATCCAGATTGATAACATCCCCGTCTCCTTTGTCCAGGAGAATTCCCCCGTATTGGTTATGCTGTTTTCTGTCTCCACCCCAACAAAGGGCATGTTATGATCAATCGATACACCAAGAATCCTTTCAATTTCTGATTGGGTCAACAGCTTTACATTTCTATTAACCAGGAGTTCAAATTGAATGCCGGAATAATTCATCAAGGTCATTTCCTTTTTAAACCGGGCTGATGTATCATTGACAGAGACGAGATCAAACGGTTCAGTATCGATCTCTTTTGGGGTTTTCCAGTGCTCAAAATCGAACGGCACATCCGGTTCAAAAAAGAGGGAGAACTGTCCGCCTTCCGGGCCTAGCCAGAAACGATCCTCTCCACCATACGCATTGATGTGCTCCTGAATTTCTCCTGACCCGATCAGATCATGATTGATCCATCCCAAACTGTAACCATCCGGGCCATCAAGAGTTGTTGTCATGACCCTTCCCTGGTAATCGGCACTGATAAGTACCTGTGACCGGCTATCTTCACTTTTTAAAACGATAATTTCCTGTTTCTCTTTCAGCAGGTTCAGGTCGTACCCGAATGTACCTGGCTGGAATTGTTCTTGATCCGTCATACTGCTTTCAGTTTGTGATCGCTTTCTCTCCGATGAACAAGAGAATAGAGCAATCAAGGTTAATCCTAAAATAAGAAAGTAACATTTTTTGTTGTACCGTTTCATACGATTATTTTTTACTGGTTATTGACCAATGTAAAAACCCTGGTAACGCCTGAGCTCGAATTTCCGCCAACCATCACTTCAAATGATCCCTCCTCAAAGAAAGGTATTCCATTATCATCAAGAACGGCAAGATCTTCAGGAACAAGAGTAAATGATACTACCCTTTCCTCACCGGCAGCAAGTGAAATTCGTTGAAATCCTTTCAATGCTTTCAGGGGTACGGGTGTGGAGCTCTCCTTATCGGTTACATAAAGCTGGACGACTTCATCACCCATTCTGTCTCCCACATTTTTCAGCGTTATCCTTACTTCCAGTGTACCGCCAATCCTCAGTTCTTCGTCGGAAAGTTCGAGCGCTGCATAATCAAAGTGGGTAAAGCTTAATCCATAGCCGAAAGGATAGAGTGGATCGCCCTTAAAGTAACGGTAGGTTCTCCCCTCCATTGCATAATCTTCAAAAGGAGGCAAGTCCTCTACCGATCGGTAAAATGTGACCGGCAATCTTCCTGCCGGGTTATAATCTCCGAACAGAACATCGGCTATGGCTTTTCCACCTGCCTGTCCGGGATACCATGCCAGAAGTATGGCGGGCAGGTTTGCATCTTCCCAGTTGACTGCCAGGGCGCTTCCGGAATTCAGCACAAGAACGATGGGAGTACCCGTTGCATGAATCGCCTGTATCAATCTTTTCTGTATTGCCGGCAACTCCAGGTTTGTCCGGTCACCCCCTTTAAAACCTTCGTATGGCACACGCATCTCTTCCCCTTCCAAACGGGGGGAAATCCCTCCAACAAAAATGGCAACATCGGAGCTGGCAGCCAGATCCACGGCATCCTGGAAGCTATTACTCCCCGGCAAGCCCCATTCCAGCTTTACTTCTGCATTCCAGGCTCGCTGAAAATATTCCAGCCTGAACTGATACTCTTTATCCTCTTTGAAGGTATAGGTTGTTCGGGCAGAGCTAAGACCATAAACAGACCAGGAGTCCATGATGGTATCATTGTCGATGAACAGGCGGTATCCATCATCGGCAGTAATACCCAGGGTATATTCACCCGAGACAGGCGGTTTTAATGTAGCAGACCATCTTACAGAATAATTTTCACTGGGTAGATCTCCAATCGAATTACCTTCGCCCCGGATAAAATAGATCTCTCTGTCATGCCTGGTTAACCGCGGTTCTCCTTCCAGTTTTTGATTATCGAAATATTCACCCAAAAACCCGGTATCGCTTCCTATAGAAAAATAGTCCGGTGAAATTCTTTCCAGTACCATGTCATCACCAACAAGGTTACATCCCTGAACAAATTCAACGCTGGCTTTTCCGGCAACCTTTTCCCGTATTCCCTCTAAAGCAGTAACAGGACTGGATGGTGTCCCGTTATAGTTCCCAAGCAAAACATCAACATTATTGGCATTCGGACCGATCACAGCAATTTTCCCCAGCTCTTTGCTTAACGGCAGGATGTTCTCTCCTGTTGATTTCTTTGATTTACTGTTTTTCAGTAGCACCATGGATTCACGGGCAACGCGCAGGGCTGCTTCCGCGTGTTCCGGAGCATCATTCATCTCAAAGGGAGTACTGGCATAAGGAACCATTTCTGGTGGATCGAACATCCCCAGTTTGAATCGTGCTGTAAACAATCGTTTTACCGAAACATCAATATCTTCTTCTGTCAGGTATCCTTTTTCCACCGCCTCTAAAAGCGACAGGTAGGTATTCCCGCAATTTAGGTCACACCCTTTCTTCACGGCAAGAGCAGCAGCCTCAGCCTCTGTTTCAACCAGTTTATGAAAATGATGGATATCATAGATCGCCCCACAATCAGAGACCACATACCCCTGAAAGCTCCAATCATCACGCAATATCTTTTCCAGCAGCAAGTCATGGGCACAGCATGCTTGTCCCATATACCGGTTGTAGGCTCCCATCACGGAAAAGGCACCCCCCTCAACAACTGTTGCTTTGAATGCCGGCAGATAGGTGCCATAAAGGTCACGCATATCCGTTATGGCATCAAAGGCATGACGGATTGGTTCAGGTCCGCTGTGTACTGCATAATGTTTCGGTGTGGATACAACCTTCAGGTATTCCGGATCATTCCCCTGTAATCCCTGTACAAATGCAACTCCCATCCGCGATGTCAGAAACGGGTCTTCTCCATAAGTCTCCTGTCCCCTGCCCCATCTCGGATCCCTGAAAATATTAATATTGGGTGACCAGAATGTCAACCCCTTATACCTTCCCCTATCGCCTTTCCTCACAAACTCATGATGTTTTGCCCGTGCTTCAGTTGAAATAATATCAGCGGTGTGATACATCAGGTCTGTATTCCATGTTGCTGCTAATCCAACTGCCTGGGGAAAGACTGTGGCAATTCCGGCCCGGGCAACGCCGTGCAAACACTCATTCCACCAGTTATAAGCAGGAATGCCAAGCCTTCCGACAGAGTCAGCCTGGTCAATCATCTGGGATACCTTCTCCTCCAGTGTCATCCGGGATACCAGATCATCCACCCGCTCCTGAATAGAAAGGTTGGGATCCTGAAAGGGATAGTCGTATGATTTTGTACCACAACCTGAAAGGAAGAATATTAAAAAAAAGAGAAACAGTGCACTGATTGTTTTCATAGTGATCAACTTTAACGATTTTCAAATGACATATCTTGATTGTGTGGTTTATTACCCCCACCACAATCGCTGTTTTTTTTCAGCAGATCGGTTATGATGTATAAGCCTGTATGGCCTTTTTTATTGCCCGGATATGGGATGTTGTGGTACCACAACATCCTCCAATGATGTTCGCTCCTGCTTCGATCAGTGCCGGGACCCATCTTGCCATCTCTTCAGGGGATTCAAGGAAACGTGTTTCACCGCCCTTAAGAATGGGCATTCCGGCATTGGCATGAATCAGGATGGGTACCTGTGGATCATATCCGCGGATCTGTTTTACGATCGGGACCATCTCTTTGATACCGTTACCGCAATTTGCGCCGATAACAGGAACACCTGATTCCAACAATGCACGAGCCATTTCCAAAGGGGAGATTCCCATCATGGTCCGGTATTCTTCCTGCCGGGTTCGCTCAAATGTAAATGTACAGATGATCTCCAAACCGGTATTCTCCTTTACGGCTCGTATAGCACAGATCGCTTCTGCCGTATCCGATATGGTTTCAATGCAAGCAGCATCTGCACCGCCCGATTCCAGGGCGACTGCCTGTTCTGCAAAAGCATCATACAACTCTGTTTCCGTTACCTCCCCGGTGAGCAGGATCTTGCCAGTGGGTCCGATTGATCCCAATACAACAACCTGCTGCCCGGCTGCTTCTCTTGAAATCTCCGCTGCAGTTTTATTCAGTTCATATACGCTATCCTCCAGTCCATAATGTCGAAGCTTGAACCGGCTTCCCCCAAAGCTGTTTGTCTCAAGCAGATCAATTCCCTCATCACAATACCCCTTTGCAATACCCAGTACGACGTCCCGTTTAGTCATATTCCACAGTTCCGGGCATTCACCGGGTTTCAGTCCCTTTTCCATCAGGTATGTTCCCCATGCCCCATCGGAAACAAGGATTTTCTTTTCCCTGAGTCTGTCCAGCACAATACCCATCTGATTCCGTAGAATTTTACAAGTTTAACCGAGAATTCATCAATTGAACCCAAGTTAGCAATAATATCTTTTTGTTTTATTTTTCAGGCAGGTTATCTGATGGCGACAGGATCAGTTTCCCAATATGACGGTATTTCCAACATACTGATTCACTTCCGGTGAGGAGATATTGGAACCAAAATGGAGGTTGATTGCTTCAATGATAAGACTTGCTACATAGGCATTTCCCCTCTGGTTGAAATGCAAGCCATCCAATGAGAAGATAGAATTCATGGAAAGGTCTGCTTTCAAAGGGACCCCATCAAGCAGGATAAGGTCCGGATCTTCAGGAATGCCCCAGGAATTAATTCTCCCTGTAGCCGCCAGTTCCTTGATGGGTGTTTGAATATCTGCCAGAACCAACCGATCAGGAAATTCTTCAACCACCTGCTGGATGATCTCATTGTATTTATCGATGGCTACGTCCAGAACATGAATATCGAATGTATTGAGGTAATACTCTTTTGTAAGCGGTACAGTCCAGCCCAGACCATTACTTACCAGATTAATGGGTATCGTCATAAGTATCAGTTCATCCGGATTCAATTGCCTTAACTTAGGAATGGGATAACCATACTGATCGATTGCATCGCATAGAGAATCATCTTCAACCACCAGCGGTTGGGGGTAAAGTGTTAAGCCATTATCGTTAAAACTGATCATGGGTCGCCATTCGCTGTCCGGCTGCTGGTTGTTATAGATAACAGCTTGATTAAAAGCGGAATAATGGCTTTGTGCTACACTTTTCTGGCCATTGGTTAATCGTATGAAATCATACTGATAGGTATAGAAAAAGGGCAGGTCGCTGAATGAGGGCAGGTTGACAATAACTCCTTTTGCCTGCGGATTAGTTAAGAGTGCAGTAACCAGCTGACGATAGCTGTTTTCAAACAGATCTTCCGGAGTCAGATCATTATCATTTAGCAGTACAGGATCAGAAGGGGGATCATACTCTCCCTGGGCACCCGAAGTGGCAAAGTGCAATGCATCATACATCCCGACCCAGAGCAGGAAAAAGGTGGGGGATGAAGCAGCAGCCTGATCGAGTAGCGTGGAAGTTCCTGGATTAATTGCAATCCGATTGAAAAAGATGTTTGAGGAGAACTCAGGCTGAAGTGCTTGATATGACTTCATGAATGGGATTGAGAAATCAGTAAGCAGCTCTTTATCTCCTGTATAGGATGCCGGTATCTCACCCGGAAGCACGATGGTAACTGGTTCAGCAGCTGTTAAGCCAGGATAAGAACAGATCATTTTCCCAAAGGTAAAGGTAGGGCCTGACAACAAAGGATTATATCCATTTTCGGAATCAATATCAGCCTGGTAAAATACTCCTCCGGCAGCATCTTCTAATTGCCGGGCTAACAGCGATCCGAGAGAATTAACCTGTCCGGCAGTATAGAGCGCTCCATCCATGAATCCGGAAGTGTAGTTGTCACCGATGCATACGAATGTTGAAAAATCTGCTGTACCACTGTTTAAAAGTACTTCTGTTTCCGGGAATTCATAGGTACATCCTATAACTGCCAATAAAAGGATCAGGTATATAGCTGCTTTTTTCATGACGTACCCAACATTAGAAATTAAATAAATCCTCAATCGAATAGGAGATATAATAAAAGGCTCCAACCTGTGCACCTCCAAATGAATTGGTATACGGGATATTCAAAAAATTCGACACACCGGCTTTTAGTACTGACCGGGGATTCACGAATGTATAGGAAAATTGCAAATCCCATGAGTTGTATGGTTCGAGCCAGCCGGAGGCATAGGGACTTTCCCAGTTTATCCCGCTCTGGTAACGCCAGGCCAGGTTAAAACCAACCCGTTTGAATCCGGGATTATTCTCCAGCTTGTCAAGTCTTCGGTTCGAGATAGAAACGTTTGCTTTGAAACCGGGGGTATTGAATCCGGGAATGATTGGATCTTTCGGGTCACTCCTCAGATCAGACCAGGTCGCATTACCACTCAAAACAGCTCCAACAGGGAACATGTATTTCATTCCGAGTGAAACGCCCTGTATCATTACCTTTTCCTGGGCGTTAGTATAAATAAAAAGCAATTCATTCTGTGATGAATTGTTAATCTGATGCGCTGCTGTATAGAGATCCACCGTAGGACTGGTACGGGGTTTCACCACCTCGACGAGACCGATAAAATCACGATAAATACTGTAATAATAGACGGCATCAATAAAGAGCTTATCAACGAGTTTTGTTTTATATCCAAACTCAAAAGAGATCACCTGTTCGGGGCTCAGTGTCCTGAATGCTCCATTCGGAATAATTCCTTCTTGAAGAATCCCTATGTTTTTCAGAATGGCCTGCTCGGATCCAAGTGGAGGAGTTGAAGTGCTGTACATATCTTCATCCACTTTGTCGTTGAATTCTTCAATGGATGAATTATAAATGCTGTTCTCGAAAAGATCAAAGGGTTCGATCAAAGGTTCTAAACCGCCGACTAACCTGGAGTAACCAAGGTCTTTATTGATAAATTGTTCTTTAGCACTTGGATTCCGGTAACCGGTGAGAAATGAAGCCCTGAAGTTATGTTTCTCCTTATAGGTATATAATGCCGATATGCGCGGTGAAAAGTGTCCTTGAAATTTCTCACTTTTATCATACCTGAGGCTTCCCGTAATGTGCACCTTTTCGTCGAATACTTTTTTCGACAATTCAACAAACCCTCCATATTCGGTAAAGAAGATATCGTTCCCGGTTGTATCCGGGAAAATGGTCCCTTCGGAATCAAGATCATAATACCTGTAACTTCCCCCCAGCTGCACCTCAATCCATTTGATCTGATGCTTGAAGTTGTAAACCCCATCGAGATGATAGAGACTTGAATTGTTTGTAAAACGTGCACCCTCCTTGAAATCCGGATTATTAATGATTCGCTCTTTCTCTTCGTTGTATGCAGCCGATTTGGGGATTAATCGGTTCCTGTCTGCGAAGGCCCTGGCAGCATCATGGTCATAAGGCTGGACCTGCCAGTACATCAGCCTGTTGGAATAGGCATCATAGTAATCCTTGAACCATTCCTCATCACTGGCATAAGCTTCATTCAAATGAATCGCCAGGTACCTCGAATCATAGGTGTCACCTGTATGCTGCTGGGTTGTGTACCCGCGGACCAGGAAGTGGTCGCCCACCAGTTCCGCTTTGCCCTGGTAAACATTAAAATTACTCAGGGAAATCCTGTTATCAGCTGTATAAACGGTAGTTGCATTTCCAAAATTACCCTGAAGAATAGCTGTTATGTTATCGGTGATCCGGTAGTGGACTGCAGCACTCACTTTAATACTCTTCACACCATTATCCACAAGATGTTTGTCCCGGTATCCTGTTCGTGAAACAATTATATTCTCGCCGTATTCACCAATAGGCAGTACCTGTGTAATCTCATCCCCATATTTATTGAGTGCATCGTGCCCGGGATCAAGTTCATAATGGATATTCCCCGGTCTGATGTTGGTTGTATCATTCGCGTACCAGTCTTTCCCTCTCATGATGGATGCATTAATCTTGAAAGCGATCTTGTCATTAAATGAAGTAGCATATCGTAATCCTGCATCAACCAGGGGCTTGGTAATAAACTGGAATGGGTAATCACTACCGGTTTTCAGGTCGCTGACACCCGGTTTAAGGTAGGCACTCAATCCCTGGTAAACAAACGGGTCCTTGCTTGTCATTACAAGTAAACCATTCAATGCGTTTGCACCATAGATAACCGAAGAGGGACCCGGCAAAAACTCAATACTCTCTACATCAAGTTCCGACAATCCGGCAACATTTCCAATAGAAAAACTCATACCGGGTATCTGGTTATCCATCCCATCGACAACCTGAACGAACCGTATGTTTTCCGTTGAGTTAAAACCCCTGGCATTGATCGTCATAAATTGCATGCTCTGAGTCGTCACATCCACCCCCTTAAGGTGGGCAAGGGCTTCGTAAAAATTAGCGGAAGGCGTTTCCCTGACGGCAATTGCATCCAGCAATTCAATCGATATCTGCTCACGCATTGTCTTTTGTTCAACCTCTACTACAGGTGTTGTAATGATGATTTCTTCACCTATATAGGTTTCGGGTTTAAGCCTGATCCGAATCCCCGATTCAGGACTTTCATCAACAGTATATTCCTCAGTTTTATATCCGATCATGGAAAAACGAAGGGTCAGTGGAAGGGTCTCCCTGACCCGCAGGTAAAAATACCCACGTGTATCTGAGACAGTGCCTAATGCTTTATCCTTGACAGATATATTTACTCCAACAAGAGGTTCCATGGATTCTATGTCCAGAATCCTTCCTGATGCTTCAATTATCCTTTGGGCATGAACCGGGACAGATAATAGAACGATAAGGACAAAGGGTAGAATAATTCTCAGGTATCTCATCAACTCAATAAACCACAAAGCTGCAAAAAAAAATAAAAACAAATGTTGTTAAAAAACAGTTTTTTTATCTGTTATATGTAAACTTGAATATTATTATCTTGTTAACCCGCATAACCCGCATTATAATATATATTACCAGCAGGAGATAAATGACTTCAAAGGAACGACTATTGCTTGCCCTGAATAAAGACAAGCCCGATCGGCTGCCTGCTTCAATTCATCAATGGCAACCTTACCACCTGGATAAATACATGGGAGGAGTCACCGATCTCGAAGCATTCAAAAGGACAGGTCTTGATGCTCAGATTCAGTATTTTGAAGAGATGGATCAATTCTGGCTTGTGAATGCTGATTTCACGAAAACAAACACAACACAGTGGAGGGATATTCCAGTAGTGATCCGTGATGATCCCGACCACCGGGTGGTTCATCATTCAGTAGAAACACCCGGGGGAAAACTGACCTATAAGACAGCAGGCGACAGAAAAACAACCTGGATCACGGAACATCTGATCAAACACGATGAAGATATTTACCTGATAAAACAATTCATGCCGGTCCCCAGACTTACCTTGAATCCAGTTAAAAAAAGGTATGATCAAATTGGAGACCTTGGAATTCTTCGTGGATTCGTATGGGGTGACCAGGCAGGTTGCTGGCAACATGCTGCATGCCTTTATGATATTACTTCCCTGATTATGGCGACCTTTGAAAAGCCAGACTGGGTCCACGAGTTCCTCCGGATCCTGCTTGAAAAAAAACTTCAATTCATCGATTCGATGAAAGGAGCAAAATTTGACCTGGTTGAAACGGGTGGTGGGTCCGGCTCCAGCACACTCATCTCCCCGGAAATACATAGAGAATACTGCCTACCCTACGATAAAAAAATGCACCAGGCATTGCATCAACTTAACTTTAAGGTTACCTATCATACCTGTGGAGGAACACTGGGTATTGAGGAATACATTGTCGAAAACGGCTGTGATGCCAGTGAGACCCTTGCTCCTCCAAGTGTTGGGGGAAACCAGGAACCATGGGAATTCAAACAAAAGGTGGGTGACCGGATCTCCTGTATTGGTGGATTGGATCAGTTCAATGTTTTAACGGAAGGAACGAAATCCGGAATACGAAACAAGGTATTTGAATTGTTCAGGAACGTCGGGGAAAATGGAGGATATATTTGCTCCGCTTCTGATCATTTTTTTGAAACAGATCCGTGTAACCTGGTAATTTTTGCCGAAGCAGCAAAAGAGTGCAGGTATTGATCTGTTCATTATTGGTATCGACCTGGATGTTTATTCCATGTTACAGGAACAGGTCAATGGTCTTGGAAGTATGGCTATTTTGATTTTAATATACCCCTGAAATCGCTGGGATTCATCTTAAAGGCCCTGTAAATTATGATGAAGCTTGGTACATTTTCTCTCGGAATCGGCGACCGCTTTGCTCAGGAAGCAGAAGCACAGCTAACTGCACTGATGAAGGCCAGAGATGCCGGAATCGATATCACACCCGTCTGGAACAAATCAT
>CAYZVJ010000017.1:32674-41013 GCA_964481765.1 uncultured Rikenellaceae bacterium
CTGATGAAGGCCAGAGATGCCGGAATCGATATCACACCCGTCTGGAACAAATCATTCCGGGAACACGAAATCATAAAATCACACCCCTCCGAAACACGCGGAAAAGTAGATCTTGCTGTAAAAAAAAAGGGATGGGGCTCTCCCTATTTTGTTGATGCAGATCACATTAACCTCAATACGGTCGATTTTTTCCTGAATCATGCCGACTTTTTTACCCTGGATGTCGCAGACTATATTGATCAACCTGCATCAAAAGAGGATGTTTCTGTTTTTTTACGGGAGATGCAGGATTTTTTTGGTGAACTAACCATTCCAGGAATCAGGAAATCCTTTCTCATCGACCGGGATTTCCTTGAAAACATCGCTGCCAGATACCTGAAAGCAAGCATGGAAGCAAAAATGATATTTACATGCATTGCAGACAGGAAAGGAACAGGAAATTTCATCACCGAGGTTTCCATGGATGAGGTGGAAACACCCCAGACACCCCTTGAAATCTTTTTTATCCTCGGATTGCTCAAAGAGATCCCGGTACAAACCATTGCCCCGAAATTCATCGGACAGTTCTATAAAGGAATAGATTATGTCGGAGATGTGTCACAGTTTGAAATTCATTTCGAAGAAACATTGCTCGTCCTGGATCACGCAAAAAAACAATTTAACCTTCCGAAAGAACTCAAAATCAGCATCCACTCCGGGAGTGATAAGTTCTCACTCTATCCTGTAATTAAAAAATTATCAGCGAAACACAACCAGGGAATCCATCTGAAAACTGCCGGAACAACATGGCTGGAGGAGGTAATCGGATTAGCGCTTGCCGGAGGAGAGGCCCTGGATATGGTAAAAACCATTTACCGGAGATCGTGGGAAAGAAGGTTTGAGTTATGCAAACCGTACCAGAGTGTCATTGATATTGATCCGCTTTCCCTTCCAGACCCGCAAACAGTGAACAAATGGGATAGTGAGAAATTTGCAAACAGCCTGCGTCACATACCGGATCATCCGGATTTTAACCCACACATCCGGCAATTGATCCATGTCGGGTATAAAGTAGCCGCTGAAATGGGAACCCAATTTGTAAAAGCAATTAAAAAAAATCATATATTGATCTCTCAACAGGTAATCCAAAACCTGTACGAACGGCATATCATACCGCTCTTTTTTTAAAACCAGCGTAACGATCCGAAACAGACACTGCCATGAAAAAATTTCTCGACGAAGACTTCCTGCTGCAAACAGATAGTGCGAGAGAATTGTATCATGAATGGGCTGAGCCACTCCCTGTCATCGATTATCATTGTCATCTGAATCCGGAAGAGATTGCAGTCAACCAAACATTCAGGAACCTCACAGAAGCCTGGCTGGATGGAGACCATTACAAATGGAGAGCCATGAGAACCCATGGAGTATCCGAAGACTTTTGTACGGGGAACAAGGATCCTTTCGAAAAATTTAAAAAATGGGCTGAAACAGTCCCGTATACATTGAGAAATCCACTGTACCATTGGACACACCTGGAATTGAAACGCTATTTCGGTATTACTGCCTTATTGAACCCTGAGACTGCTGAAGAGATTTATACAACCGCTGGAAATATGCTGACATCAACCGATTTCTCCTGCCGGAACCTTCTTTTGAAAATGAATGTTGAGGTGCTTTGTACAACCGATGATCCAATCGATTCACTTGAATTTCATCAGCAGATCAAACAGGATGGTTTTGGGGTTACCGTACTGCCGGCATTCCGGCCCGACAGGGCTTTGAAAGTGGAAAACAGTATATCATTTAACGATTATGTGAATTCCCTTGAAAAAGTGACAAATTTTGAGATCAGAACCTTTCCGCTGTTTGTGGAAGCCCTGGAAAACAGGCATCAATTCTTTCATGAAAGGGGCTGCAGACTCTCCGATCATGGAATTGAGACGTTCTATGCTGAGGATTATTCTTACAATGATATATTGCGGATTTTTGAGAAGATCAGGAACGGTAAAGAACCTGCTGAAGAAGAAACCTTACATTTCAAATCCGCTATGCTGGTGGAATTTGCATTGATGAATAAAAGCAGGGAATGGACACAACAATTTCATTACGGTGCTCTCCGGAATAACAATACACTCATGATGGAGCAAATTGGGCCCGATAGTGGATTTGATTCGATCGGGGATCTGCCCGTCGCACAAAACATGAGCAAATTCCTGGACCGGCTGTCGAGTCAGGGAAAGCTTGCAAAAACCATTCTGTATAACCTCAATCCGGGAGATAATGAACTGGTGGCTACCATGATAGGAAATTTCCAGGGGGAGCCGTACACGGGTAAATTGCAATTCGGACCGGGCTGGTGGTTTCTGGATCAAAAAAGTGGAATGGAAAAGCAGATGAACTGCCTCTCCAACATGGGTTTGCTCAGTCACTTTATTGGAATGACAACGGATTCAAGAAGTTATCTTTCCTATCCAAGGCATGAATATTTCAG
Source organism: uncultured Rikenellaceae bacterium (assembly GCA_964481765.1). Classification (GTDB taxonomy): domain Bacteria; phylum Bacteroidota; class Bacteroidia; order Bacteroidales; family VadinHA17. The sequence continues at coordinate 35,148 of CAYZVJ010000017.1, forward strand.
GAGAATCCTGTGCAACCTGCTGGGAACCGATATGGAAAATGGGGAAATACCTCCGGATATCGATCTGGTTGGCAAAATAGTTCAGGATATTTGCTATAACAATGCAAAAAACTATTTCAGATTTCAATGATTCATCCAGGATGACTCGAAGAGTAAAACAAACACAATTCACCAAGCCATTAACATGCAAGCTGCCAGAATAATTTTAATTGCCTTGTTTATCCTCTCTTCCTGCAACTCCGGTCCGAAACACAGGATTCTGAAATTAGCCCACGGACTGGACACCAATCATCCGGTCCATAAAGGAATGGTCTTTATGGCAGAACGGTTGAAGGAAATTTCCGGTGGACAGATGGAAATCCAGATATATCCCAGCGGACAGCTTGGTCCTGAACGAACCTGTGTTGAACTGCTGCAAATCGGAAGTCTGGCGATGACTAAAGTTTCCGCTGCCATTATGGAAGGATTTGCACCGAATTACAGGGTACTGGGATTACCTTATATCTTTCGCAACCAGGAACATGCCTATGCAGTATTGGATGGAGAGATCGGCAAAGAATTACTGATCGAGTCTGAGAAATACTGGTTGCGCGGGCTCTGCTTCTATGATGCCGGATGCCGCAGTTTCTATACGATCGATAAACCAATCCTGACGCCTGAAGATCTTAAAGGACTGAAAATAAGGGTAATGAAAAGTAACACCGCTGTGAACATGGTTCGAACCCTGGGTGGATCCCCTACCCCAATTTCCTGGGGAGAACTGTACACTGCCCTCCAGGGCGGAGTGGTGGATGGAGCGGAAAACAATCCACCCAGTTTCTACACTTCACATCATTATGAAGTGTGTAAACACTATTCCATGAATGAACATACCTCGGTCCCTGATGTTTTGCTGATCAGTACACACGTATGGAATAAGCTGAGTGAACAGGAGCAAAACTGGCTGCAGCAGGCAGTTGACGAATCGGTACCGGTACAACGCAAATACTGGCAGGAATCGGTTGAAGAAGCAATGGAAGCAGTGAAAAAAGCCGGTGTTACCATCTATTTCCCGGATAAAAAACCATTTGCGGAAATGGTTCAACCGATGTATGAAGAGTACGCATCAGACGAAGAATTGTATTCCTACATCAGGAAAATCCGTGACCTTTAATTCACCTTATCCATGACCTTACGAAAATACATAGACAGAATCCTTGAGCTGCTGGTAATAACCATCATGTCCGTCCTGGTAATTGATGTTTTGTGGCAGGTGGCGAGCAGGTACTTGATGAAATCTCCCAGTTCCTTCACCGATGAACTGGCCGGTTTTCTGCTCATCTGGGTTGGGATGCTGGGAGCAGCCTACGGTACCGGAAAGGGTTTGCACCTTGCCATTGATCTGCTGCCCTCAAGATTACCTCCCAAAAAACGAAAAGTTCTGGATCTCGTGATCCATTCACTGGTCGGGTTATTCGCCCTGACCGTAATGGTAATCGGCGGTGTATGGCTGGTTTATACCCGGTTTTACCTGGGACAGATCTCGGCAGCACTGGAACTGCCACTCGGATATGTCTATCTGGTATTGCCGGTGAGCGGAATATTCATAATCTATTATTCGATCCATAATACCATCCTCTCCTTTCAACAAAACAAACAGTAACCCTCCGGACCATGGAATACATTGGTATCATTATCCTCATTGTCAGTTTTGTCATTTTTCTTGCCATGGGTTTACCCATTGCCTATAGCATCGGTCTGTCAGGGATACTGACAATGATTGTAAGTATTGCCCTATTACCTGCATTAACTACCATGGCACAGCAAATATCAACCGCCCTGGATAGTTTTGCCCTGTTAGCCATTCCCTTCTTTATTCTTGCCGGACAATTGATGAACCGTGGGGGGATTGCTGTACGGCTCATTGACTTCGCAAAAGTTCTTGTAGGTCGTTTGCCCGGGGGACTGGCTTTTGTAAACATCATGGCAAACATGTTGTTTGGAGCCATTTCCGGATCAGCAGCTGCCTCCGCCTCCGCTATCGGAGGTTTCATGCATAACAGAATGGTTAAAGAGGGATATGATAAATCCTTCAGCGCTGCAGTGAATGTAACCAGTGCAACCACCGGACTGCTGATTCCTCCAAGCAACATCCTGATCGTCTATTCCCTGGCCAGTGGAGGGGTATCCATTGCTGCCCTGTTTATGGCAGGATATATTCCGGGTATTATGCTGGGGATTGCCCTTATGGGGGTAGCTGCTGCCTATGCCTACCGCAAAAATTATCCGGTAGGAGAGCGAATCGGGTTGAAGGAAAGTCTGTTGAAATTCTTAGATGCGATTCCAAGCATGCTGTTGCTGGTGATCGTGATCGGGGGCATCATAACCGGTATCTTTACTGCCACTGAGGCATCGGCAGTTGCTGTTCTGTATACTTTGATCCTTGCCATGATATATAAAGAGATCAAATTCAGGGATCTGCCTGATATTCTTTTGAAAACTGTTGGCACCACGTCTATTGTTCTTCTGCTGGTAGGTACCTCCATGGGTCTATCCTGGGTGATGTCATACGAAAACATTCCACAAAGTGTGAGCCAGGGTCTGCTCTCCATTAGCGAAAATCCGATCATCATCCTCCTGATTATAAATATGATCCTGCTGTTTGTCGGAATATTCATGGACATGACTCCTGCGGTGCTCATCTTTACACCCATTTTCCTGCCGGTGGTAACCTCTCAACTGGGTCTTGATCCGATTCATTTTGGAATCATAATGATCATGAATCTTTGTGTGGGCCTCTGTACACCACCGGTTGGTTCGTTGCTCTTCATCGGATGTAGCGTTGCCGATGTGAAAATCGGGGAGGTGATAAAACCGTTGTTACAACTCTTTGTTGCTATGATCATCGTTCTGCTGATCATAACGTTTGTTCCGCAACTAAGCCTCTGGTTACCACGGGCACTTGGATTCTGAGGTGGAATGCCGTCATAACACTTGAATGAAAACAACCGGCTTGCCGGTCGAAACGCTTACCGCACGGAAATGGAAGTACAGATCACAAAAACTGCCGATCATTCAGATACCCTTTATGTACCTGCCCTGGATGAACATTATCATTCCATATTCGGAGCATGGCAGGAATCCGTTCATGTCTTCATAAGGGAAGGATTTCTGCAAATCCGAAAACCTTCACTTGCGATCTTTGAAATGGGATTCGGAACGGGTTTAAACACCCTGTTATCGATGATCGAGGCGCGAAAAAATAAAATTGAAGTTACTTACCATGCCATCGATCTCCATCCATTGAAAGCGAGTCTTATGAAGCAGCTAAACCACAACCGGTTCATCGATCCAACGTTTCAGTCCTTTGCCAGTGCAATATATTCATGCCAGTGGGGACATCCTGTTACTATCGGTGAAAATTTTTATCTGAAAAAAATAAAAGCCGATATTCTCTCATACCATTTCAGTTCCATGTATGACCTGGTTTACTGGGATGCTTTCGGGCCGGACAAGCAGCCGGAATTATGGCAAACCCTACTTTTCCGAAAGGTTTATGAATCGATAGTTCCCAACGGTATCATGGTAACATATGCTGCAAAAGGTCAGGTACGCAGAAACCTGGAAGCTGCTGGTTTTACCGTAAACCGGATACCCGGACCCAAGGGTAAGAGGGAAATGATCAGGGCCATTAAGGAAGAGGAATAATGAAGCTATATGACTGATTATCATCATTCGTCATTATTCCTATTTTTATTATATCTTCGCATATCGTTATACCTCTAAAAACCAAACCATGAAAATTAGTAATCTCTTGCTAGTAATGGTTGCAACAGCCATTATATTATCCTCCTGCAACAAGGTGTCTTACGATACTGAATTGAAAACGGAGAACGATTCTGTCAGCTACTGGATAGGATTAGTATTTGCCAATAACCTGAAAAAGGATGGATTTGAATCACCAAATGTGGATGTCCTCACCAGGGCTTTCGATGACGTGTTTTCAGAAAAGGAATTACTTTTCGAACCCCCTGTTGCTGAAAATCTCCTCAGGCAGTATTATCAAAAACGTCAGGAAACCCAACTCCTTGAACAGTTTCAGGATAACAAATATGAAGGAGAACTTTTCATGGAAGAGAATAAAACCAAAGAAGGAGTCGTAACCCTTCCCAGCGGATTGCAATATAAAATCCTCAAAGAGGGAGATGGTCCCAAACCGGAGCTTACAGATATTGTCAGGGTTCACTACAAAGGCTCATTCGTCAATGGTTCGGTATTTGAAGATTCCAATGACGGTGATCCGGCAATATTTGGCGTAAACAGAGTCATTCCGGGATGGACCGAAGCGCTGCAATTAATGAATGTAGGATCGAAGTGGAAGCTGTTTATTCCCCAGGAATTGGCTTATGGAGCAAATGTCAGACCCGGAAGCCCCATTCAACCGTTCTCTGCTCTTGTTTTTGAAGTTGAACTGCTTGGGATAGAAGAGCAGTAAACGAATAAACTGCATGGATACGATATGAACTCCATGGCTCATTACAGGAAAATAGATAACCCAAAATAGTACTGCATATGGCCTTTGAATTAACCGGGCGTGTAATTGATATTTTTGATGCTGTACAGGTTAGCGATTCCTTCAGAAAAAGAGAGTTTGGTGATTTGCCGTTTTAATCGAAGATCAGATTGATTATTCACCGGAGCTTTACCGGTTTGGTTCGGGAAGTGTACTTTGGGTATTCCTGAAATTCTTCTCGTATATGTAACGGAACGGTTCAATAATCCGGATCAACAGCGGCCTCGATTCAGTGATGATCTCTGCCTGGCCCGCCATCTCCTGATTAAACTCCAGGGTAATGCCATAGTTTGTCACCAAACCGTTGGGCAGTGCCACCTCAGCTGTGAACCGGTTATCATTGGGGACAAGGGAAATGCTCTCGACCACTCCTTTAACCATTCCAAATTCCATATAGGGGTAATTCTCAAGTTTTATGTTTACATCCTGGTCCGGTTTCACCTTGCCTGCCCTTCTCTGCACTAAATTGAGACGGCCGATGATCCTTCCGGGCTTCTCTGGAACTACAGAAACCACCACATCTCCAGTGGTGACATTCTGATCTTCACTCCAGAAATCCGTGAAGCTGATCACTCCCTCCTGAGGTGATTTCAGAAGATACTTCTGCTCCCAGGCATCAATAGCTGAAATAAGGTTGTTATAGGATTCCAGCAACTGATTCTCTAACAACTTTTTCTCATTCTTTTCCTGGAGCTGGAGATCCAGGATATCTTTTTCCAATTCGGAGATCTGAATGGCAGTTTCAGAAAGATTTATTCTCGCCTGTTCAAAATCATGTTCCTTCTGTATCCTGCCACTTTCGGATTGTTCAAATTCTGCCAGTGGAATGACTTCCCGGTAAAACAGGGTAGAATCGCGGGTAAACTGCCTTCTTGCCAGTTCAACCTCCCGTTGCAACAGGTTACGCTGACGATATAGCCGATTATAATACACCCTGTATTCACCGATCTCTTCCCGGATTGACCGGATTTTCCGGGAATGGTATGCCAGCTCCATGAAATCGATGAAATTCCGGTAATTCTTATAGAAATCCGTAAAAACAGGTTGAATATCCCCGAGTAACAGGTCACCGGGAAAACGGACAGCAAACGATGTATCGAATCGTTCGAAAAAAGGGAACATCTCAGTAAGTCCGTTGTCCAGCAACACCACACTTTCATACCTGGCCGGATTTTCCAGGATTGCCAGGTGCTCACCTGAATTTACCTTCTCTGTATCGGTAACAAAGAGTTGGTCAATTTTCCCCGTGGATTTTGCAATGACTGCTGCCGGTGGATTCTCAGTCGTAATAATAATGTCAGAACTAATAACATC
>CAYZVJ010000018.1:0-10968 GCA_964481765.1 uncultured Rikenellaceae bacterium
GAGCAGTTAATAGTTATTGGTTAATTGTTAATTGGGATTATACCCCAGTGGAGGGAGGTGTGTCACAACATACATAATTATATTGGATCGTCATCCCGAATTCCAGCCTGCCTTCCTGTGGCGGGTGAACTGGCTGGCAGGTATTTCGGGATCTCATTATCAACCACTTAAAGATCCTGAACCACCTGCCAGCCGGCAGGCTGGAGTTCAGGATGACTTAGAACCTAGTTGCGACACACCCCCGTGGAGCTGGGAGATTGTCATTGGAGCAAAAGGCATCTGACTGAATGGAATGCAGTAATTTTCAGCAAAATGGGCTATAATTTTTTTATTTAACATTTTTCTTTATATTGCATCTGAACAGATTCAACCATCAACGGATTAATGAAAACCAAAATAGAACTGGAATATACACTTAACTCTTCCCCCAAAGTTCTGTTTAACCGATTGAGTACTGCCGGTGGACTGTCCGAGTGGTTTGCAGATGATGTTCATGTCAGAGGTAAAGTATATACCTTCTTCTGGGAAAATTCCCAACAAACTGCCGAAATGGTATTAAAAAAAGATAACCGATACGTGCGGTTTAAATGGTGTGAAGAAGAAGATGAAGAAAAATGCTATTTCGAGTTTAAGATCAACATTGATGAGCTGACCGGTGATGTCGCCCTGATCATCACCGACTTTGCAGAAGAAGATGAACTGGATGATGCCATCGATTTATGGGATACACAGGTGGCAAAGCTGAAACACATTATTGGACTGTAGTTATTCCCTTCCTTTTCTATTGATGATATTTTTAACGACAAGGCGACTTGGAAACCTGCCTGGCGGCGAGGCAGGTCTCCCGAGTCGACAAGGCGACCTGGAAAGTATGCTATTCGAGAAGTTAACCCACATTAACAGAAAATTTTCTAATTTTATTCCCGTTACTTCATTGTACGAACAGAAAAAAAGTATTGTGAAACGGTTGCATATTTTTATAATCAAGTCCTTCATCGGGCCTCTTATCCTGACTTTTTTTATCGTCCTGTTCATTCTTATCATGCAATTTCTGTGGAAATACATTGATGACCTTGTAGGGAAGGGCCTGGATCTTGCCACCTTATCAGAGCTTTTGTTTTACTTTTCAGTCAGCTTTGTTCCGATGGCACTGCCACTGGCAATCCTTCTTGCTTCCCTGATGACCTTCGGGAACCTGGGAGAGAACCTTGAATTAACTGCCCTCAAATCCTCCGGGATATCCCTTCAACGCATCATGACTCCGTTGATCGTCCTGGTGATATTCATCAGTATCGGTGCATTCTTTTTTTCGAATAATGTTCTACCGCGTGCAAACCTGAAATCCCGGTCATTGTTGTGGGATATCCAGCAGCAAAGGCCCGAATTGAATATAAAAGCAGGCACCTTTTACAATGGGATTGAAGGCTTTAGCATCAAGATATCCAGGAAGGATCCCAAAACCAACCTGTTGAGGAAGGTATTGATCTATGATCACACTGACAGAAGAGGAAATATTGCAGTGACCTATGCAGATTCAGGGTATATGAAAATGAGTGAGGGTGACAGCACACTGATCCTGACACTCTATCATGGGTACTCCTATACAGAAGTTGAGGAGGATAACAAGGGGATAAGGAGAAATGTAAAGACCTATCCACACCGGAGAGAATCGTTCGATGAGGAGACGATCATGCTTGAATTGACAGGTTTCGGATTGCAACGAACTGATGAAGATCTGTTTAAGGACAATTATTCAATGATGAACATCGACCAGTTAGCCTTTTTCAGAGATTCACTGTCAGATGTGTTGGATGATCGTAAAGGCATGTTTTCAAACACCATGCTGGGAAGTCACTATTTTAATACAACCCGTCGAAGACTATCTGGAACGACCAGGGAGGAGGCATCCGATTCCGTTTTATCAAGAGAATTTGAACCCTTCACCATTCTGTATAATTTGAACGATATGGACCAGAGTGATGCAATAGAACAGGCTCTTACCAAAGCCCGTAACGCTCAGCGATTCGTCTCAACTACCGGTACCAGTCTTGTTGCCCAGACCAAAAGGATCAGGCGGTACCAGATAGAGTGGCACAGAAAACTAACCCTCTCTTTTGCCTGTTTCATCTTTTTTTTCATCGGTGCTCCACTGGGTGCAATCATCCGTAAAGGAGGATTGGGTATGCCTGTGGTCATTTCGGTGTTTTTCTTTGTCATCTATTATGTTATCACCCTGACCGGCGAAAAATTTGTCAGGGAAGACGTTCTCTCCCCATTTACCGGTATGTGGATCTCATCCATGATTTTATTGCCATTGGGAATATTTCTCACCTACAAGGCAACAACTGACTCATCCATGATGAGCAAAGAAACGTATACTCTTTTCCTAAGAAAGATCAGCAGGATATTCAGGCTGGAAAGTAATCATACCGTAGATGAGGATATTGATTATAACTGATAAACCGCCATGGCCCGCTACCAGTGGGGGTGCAGTAGCGGTTAACGCCGGTATTAAAGGGCTGCTTTATCATGGTGCTGAAGTTTCCGTGTTATCCATATCCACTGAAAAACACCATTCCATCGCTATTAACCCGGTTAATGATCCCGGAAACCTGAAACGATATGAAACGGTAAAAATAAATACAAGAATAACTGTCCTCAACCTGCTGATAAACCTTTTGTTCTCACGAGTTCCTTATAATGTAATCAGATTCAAATCAGCACGATTCAGAAAAAAGCTGATGGAGATTATATCCGGAAATAACTTCGATATCATACAGGTTGAAGGCATAAACATGTCACTCTATATACCGTTAATAAAACAATACAGTAAAGCATTACTCTCTTTTCGTGCACATAATATTGAGTCTGAAATATGGGGTGAGCTTGCTGCGGGTGCACGGTTCATTGCCAAACGCTTGTATCTGCAATCCCTGGCTGCAAGGATGAAGGAGTATGAGACGAAACTCATCAAAATCTGTGATCTGATCATCCCGATTACGGAACATGACTCCCTTTTTTTCAAGGGGAAAGGAAAAGATATCCCGGTATTTACCTGCGGGTTTGGCGTTGACCCGGCAGCGGGAAGCCAGACGAACAAACAGCATGAACAATCCATGGTCTACATCGGAAGCCTTGACTGGCGACCAAACCAGGAAGGAATTGTTTGGTTCCTTAACAAGGTATGGTCACAGGTTCAGGAAGCCTGTCCCAACATAAAAATGCGCATTGCCGGTCGCAATGCACCCGGTTGGCTGGTCAGAAAATTCAACCAGGCGAAAGTAGAATTTGTCGGTGAAGTGGAAGATGCCAGCGCTTTTATCCGTACGGGCACGCTGCTGATTGTTCCGTTGTTATCCGGTAGTGGTATACGGGTGAGAATAATACAGGCAATGGCCCTGGGTATTCCTGTTATCAGCACTCCCAAAGGGATACAGGGTATTGATGCACAACCGGGTGAAGAGCTGTTTGTTGCCCATAACCCGGAAGAATACAAAGATCACATCGTAACACTGATGAACCAAAGCAAAATCAGAAACAGCATAATCACAAACGCAGAACGTTTTATCAGTGAAAATTACGATAACAATAAACTGACAGCGGGTCTGCTGGAATTTTACTCGAAACAGATTACATGACTGCCATAAAAATATTTTTCTGGATATTCACGGGTTTTATCTTCTATACCTACCTGTTTTACACCCTTTTGCTGATGTTCATCCGGTGGTTTAAAGGAATGATACATACAAAATCCAACGCCTCATTGCCTGATGAGTTGCCATCCGTGACCCTGTTGATAGCTGCCTATAATGAACTGGATGTCCTTGGTGAGAAAATTGAGAACAACGCCGCAATCGATTATCCAGGGGATAAGCTGAAGATCGTATGGATCACCGACGGATCCGATGACGGAAGTCCTGACATCCTGCGTAAATACCCTGATCAGTTCGTCTGCCACCAGGATGTGAGGGAGGGAAAAAGCAGTGCCATTAACCGTGGAATGCAGTTCGTCGATACTCCGTTTGTTATATTTACAGATGCCAATACGATGATAAACAGGGAGTCGATAAAACTGATAACCGGGGAGTTTGCCGACAGTAACACGGGTTGTGTGTCAGGAGAAAAAAGAATCAATACCAGCAAAGTAGATAATGCGGTGGGAACAGGCGAAGGGATTTACTGGAGGTATGAATCATACATTAAAAAGCTTGAATCGGACATAAGCACGTCTATTGGATGTGCAGGCGAACTATTTGGTATACGAACCGGACTTTTTGAATCCATTGATAAAAATGTGATTAACGATGATTTCTACATCTCAATGCAGGTTATCAGAAAAGGGTACAATGTAAAATATTGTCCTGAAGCCTATGCTGTTGAAAAGCCTTCCATCAACATCCAGGAAGAACTCAAAAGAAAGATTCGGATTGCCACTGGGGGAATCCAGTCGCTGGTCATGATGAAGGATATGCTAAATCCCCTGAAACATGGCTTCTTTGCCTTCCAGTTCCTGTCGCACAAGGTATTCAGATGGACAGTTGTCCCCATATCGATCCTTCTGGTTTTGCTGTTTAACCTGATGATCGTGGTTGAGAACCATTTTAACATGGATATCTACCTTATAACATTCACGTTACAGGTGATATTTTATCTTTTCGTGCTGGCTGGAAAAGTAATAAGCGATAGCCGCATCAGGCTGAAATTCTTTTTTCTCCCCTACTACCTTTATATCATGAACTACTCAAACATTGCAGGAATCTGGAGATTTATCCGCGGCAGTCAGTCTGTCAAATGGGAAAAAGCGGGCCGTGTGAAGTAGGCAATCAGATATTATTCCTTATTTTTCACTATTTGGTTAGGGAATCTTATTTACAAATAATACTTTTGCGGTGTATTTTTTAAACCCATATGAATTGCTTTGGAAATGACTGAAATCAACAAATCCGGGAATCCGTTTCATACCATAGAAGAAGCCATTGAAGAGATCAGGGATGGGAAGATGGTAATTGTGGTGGATGATGAGGACCGTGAAAATGAGGGAGATTTCATCGTTGCAGCCGAATTGATTACTCCCAGGATTGTTAATTTTATGGCTACACACGGCAGGGGACTGATCTGTGTTTCACTTCCTGAAGAACGGTGTGAGGAACTGGAGCTTGACCTGATGGTCGGACAGAATACCTCCCTTCATGAAACCCAGTTTACGGTTTCGGTGGATTATCTGCATAAAGAGTGCACCACCGGAATTTCTGCAAAAGATCGTGCCATGACGATCAAAGCACTGGTGAATAATGACACAAGACCGGATGACCTGGCAAGACCCGGGCACGTTTTTCCCCTGAAAGCAAAATCGAAAGGAGTTATTCGCAGGGCAGGACATACAGAAGCTGCGGTTGACCTGACCAGACTGGCAGGTTTACAACCCGGTGGTGCACTGGTTGAGATTATGAACAGCGATGGGACCATGGCAAGACTTCCGCAACTGATAACCATTGCAGAAAAATTCGGCCTGAAGATAATTGCCATCAAAGATCTGATTGCCTTCAAATTACAGAAGGAAAGCCTCATCGAAAAGGGAGCCATGGTCAAATTGCCGACAACATACGGTTCGTTTAACCTGATTCCTTTTCTCCAGAAATCGAATGGACAGGTCCACGTTGCCCTGATTAAAGGGAAATGGACAACCGCTGATGAAGTAATGGTACGTGTCCATTCATCCTGTGTAACGGGGGATATTTTCGGATCGCTGCGGTGCGATTGCGGAACTCAACTCCATATGGCAATGGAAATGATCGAGAAGGAGAAGCAGGGTGTAATCCTTTACATGAACCAGGAAGGCAGAGGAATTGGATTGTTCAACAAAATAAAAGCCTATAAACTGCAGGAAGAGGGAAGGGATACCGTGGAGGCAAACATAGACCTTGGGTTTACACCGGATGAAAGGGACTACGGTGTTGGCGCTAATATATTGCATGAACTGGGACTGGGAAAAATCCGTTTAATTACCAATAATCCGGTTAAACGGGCTGGTTTGGAAGGATATGGACTAAAAATTGTCGGGAATATACCGCTTCCGGTAAAACCCAACCCGCACAACGAATTCTACCTCAAAACCAAACGGGATAAAATGGGCCATTTTCTGGAATTATACCAGGACGATGAGGATAATTGATAACGGATGGAAAATAAAGATGTCAGGATCGTTTTCATGGGATCACCGGAATTTGCTGTTCCGAGTCTTTGCACATTAATAGAAAACGGCTACACGATTGCAGCGGTTGTTACCACGCCTGATAAACCCGCCGGAAGGGGCCTTAAAGTGAAGCAATCTGAGGTAAAACAATCGGTTTTAAAAAAAGGATTGCTCATTCTTCAACCGATAGACCTGAAAAATCCGGAATTCCAAAAAAAAATTATTAATCTGAAACCGGATATACAGATCATCGTAGGATTCAGAAAGCTTCCTGAGGAGATCTGGAGTATTCCCAAATACGGAACATTCAACCTGCACGCTTCTTTCCTTCCGAATTACCGCGGCGCCGCACCGATAAATTGGGCAATTATCAATGGAGAAAAAGAGACCGGGGTCACCACCTTTTTTATCAATGAAGTGATTGATGCAGGTAAGATCATTTTCAGGGAACGGGTAGCCATCGGAGAGGATGAAAATGCCGGGGAGCTGCACGATAAGCTGGCAAAAACCGGAGCTGAGCTGGTACTGAAAACTACCCGGGCTATTGTTGAAAAAAAGGTACTGGAGACCGATCAGGATGAGTTGCTGAAATCGATGACAGGAGAATTGAAAAGAGCACCCAAAATACACAAAGAGGATTGTACCATTAACTGGAATCGTAATCCTGAAAGTATCTATAATCTTATTCGCGGATTATCCCCCTATCCTGCCGCATGGACCCTGCTCCAATTCCCTGCTGAAAGAAAACTGGTCTTAAAAATCTTTACCTCAACTCCAGAATTCATTGAGCACGATCAACCTCCCGGGACCCTTGTGAGCGATCAAAAAACCTACCTGAAAGTAGCTGTTCCCGGAGGATATATCCACCTGCTGGAACTCCAGTTGGAAGGAAAAAAAAGGATGAAAATTTCAGATTTTCTGCGTGGAAAACAGGTTGAAGGGTGCAGGGTGGAGTAGGACACCAACATTCGCCAAAGGCGTGCCTTACGCTTGCGCTGAAGCTTCAGCATAGGCGCATGGCACAACATTCAACATCCAACATTGAGCCCACTCCGAAAAGTAGGAAAATAGAAAAATGCCACAAAGACACAAAAACACTAAGTTACACAAAGAATTCATTATCAATAATTTACTTTTAGTGCATCTTAGTATCTTGGTGCTTTAGTGGCGAGATTATTACTTTTCGGAGTGGGCACAACATCCAACTTTCAAAATTAAAGTGGTTTTCAGTTTTCTTTTACCGAGAACCCCCACCGAACGACTATGTCATTCAGTCGGGCGGGCAGCAACCAGGAACCAGTACCATCTTTTAATGCATACTGCCTACAAATCACTTCTCTTCGTCCCTTTTCATCAGCCATAGCCTTGGCGAAGGCTGACAGTCTCCCTGTCTCACAGTCTCATTATCTCTCCCTCTCTCACTACTCATCCTCGAAAATCAATCGAATTTTTCAAAGAATATTCGTGATTTTCGGGACTACTCACATCTTATCTCCGTCTCCTCCCTCTTCTCCCCCTCCCGGAGCAGGTCTGGTTTTTCTTAACCATAACTTCTGACCGACCGCCGGTTCTTCCCCCTCTGCCATTAAGTTCATTTTATACAGGCTTGCCAGTTTAATACCATACTTCTGTGAGATTAAATACATTGATTCCCCCTCTTCAACCGTGTGATAATCGTATCCAAATTCCGCCCTGTTTCGTTTGGGTTGCAGAAAAAGAATTTGTCCGGGTTCAAGTGCAGCATCCCTGGAAAGTTCATTGTATTTGAACAGCTCCCAATACATCAATTCAAACTCCTCTGCCAGATCGATGAATGTATCACCCGGTTTAACAACCACATAGTCTATCCGGTTCATCTGCTCAATGGATCGTTTATTCAAATCAACCGTAAAGTTGTCAATATCCGTCACCTCGTTATTGTAGCTCTCCTGATCAGGCTCAGTTTGATTTTCAGACACAGCCACCTGGTCGGCAGGAACATTTGTTTTTGCAATAATTCCCCGGTCATACACCTGCAGGTTATTCTCCTCAATGATCCGGATCAACAATTCCGCATATTCCCTGTTGGTTGCGTATCCGGCCTTCTTCAGTCCTTTTGCCCAGCCTTTATAATCGGTTTGTTTCAGGTCAAACAGAAACGCATATCGCTCACTGCCGCGAAGGAAATCGGAATGGTCCCTGTATGATTCCCAGGCAGATGCATATTTCCTGAAGCACTCGTTCCTTCGATCATCATCATGATAGATGCGTTGTCCCCTCCAGTTGTCATGGCACTTTATTCCAAAATGGTTATTGGCTTTCAGTGCAAGTGTGCTGCTGCCGTTATCTGATTCCAACAATCCCTGAGCCAGTGTTATGCTTGCCGGAATACCGGTACGGTTCATTTCAGAAACAGCCAACTCACCGAACCGGTCAATATACTGTTGCCGATCGGTAGTAACAGATCCGGGAGCTATGGATGCATACCTGGCTGACTTGCATGAAACGATAAAAAGCACTAACAGCAAAAAAAACGGAATGCGTCTCATGGATTTCATTTGCGTAAAAATATAAAAATATAATTGTAAATTTGAACAAACAAACTGGATAATGACCCGGGAAATAAAAACAATCATTCATGAATTTGGCTCCGTTTCCGAACTTAAACCGGAGGAGAGGGCACTGGCGCACAGGGCTGAGAAAGCAGCAGAAAAGGCATATGCCCCCTATTCACGATTCAAAGTTGGGGCAAGCGTTCTGCTTAAGAATGGAGAGATTGTGGATGGCAACAACCAGGAGAATGCAGCTTATCCCTCCGGTATTTGTGCAGAAAGGGTGGCAATATCCTATGCTGCTGCAAATTTCCCGGATCTTCCGATACAAACGATTGCCATTGCCGCTTTAAATAAAGAAGAGCTTACCCGGGAGCCTGTATCCCCATGTGGTTTTTGCCGGCAGGTTATGATAGAAACCGAGCTTAAACAGGATAGTCCGATGCGGATTATTCTCGTAGGCAAGGGGAAGGTACAGGTAATTGAGAGTGCCAGGCAACTACTCCCTCTCTACTTCGATGGTTCAATTTTTTCAACAGGTTAGTGTTTTCCCGTCATCTCTTCCTGAAAAAGTGACCAGAGTTTCTCCCCTGGAGGGGAAGCAGTAAGTACTAATTCTTGCTTCCTTACAGGATGGATAAACCGAATTTCCCTGGCATGCAGGCATATTCCGGCATCCGGGTTTGATCTTGGAAATCCGTATTTAAGATCACCCTTCACAGGGCAGTTTATTTTTGCCAGCTGACAGCGGATCTGGTGATGACGACCGGTAAACAGGTCAATTTCAAGCAGGTGGTAATTCTTTAACGAGATGAGTGTACGGTAAGCAAGCCTGCCATTTTTTGATCCGGGAACCTGCGAATCATGGGCATATGATTTGTTTTGCCTGGCATTCCGGGTCAGGTAATGATTCAGTTCCCCTGAGGAAGGAACGGGTTTATTCTTCACAATCGCCCAATAGGTTTTCCTGATATTCTGATCCCTGAAAAGAGTGTTAATCCGGCTGAGAGCCTTACCGGTCTTCGCAAACACTACTACTCCCGAAACGGGCCGGTCAAGCCGGTGAACAACACCAAGAAACACATTTCCCGGCTTATTGTATTTCTCTTTCAGGTATTCTTTAATGGCTATATCCAGGGATTTATCACCCGTTTCATCCCCCTGCACCAGCTCAGAAGATGATTTATTTACGGCAATCAGATGATTGTCCTCATACAGTATCTCCATATCGGGAAGATAAGGGCATTGCGTTAATATTGTTCCTTATCGTTCGGGAAGTCAAGTGTGCGAACATCACTAATATAGGTCTCCACTGCACCAAGAATTTCCTGATAGAGGTTGTGGTATCGTCGTAAGAACCGTGGCGAAAATTCCTGTGTGATGCCGAGCATATCATGCAGAACAAGAACCTGACCATCAACATCTTTCCCTGCACCGATTCCGATAATGGGGATTTTAATCTCCCGGGCAACCTTGCCGGCAAGTTTCGCCGGTATCTTTTCGAGAACGATAGCAAAGCAACCTACCTCTTCCAGGCTATGTGCATCTTCGACCAGTTTATCCGCTTCATCGTCATCCGTTGCACGAACAACATAGGTGCCAAATTTATGGATCGACTGCGGCATTAATCCAAGGTGTCCCATAACGGGTATTCCGGCAGATAAAATGCGCTGTATCGATTTGAGGACCTCACTTCCACCTTCCAGTTTCACAGCATGCGCTCCGGTTTCCTTCATAATTCGTATCGCCGAGGAGAGTGCTTTCCTGGAGTTTCCCTGATAGGTCCCGAACGGAAGATCCACAACAACCAGTGCCCTCCTGACAGCTCTTACAACCCCTGCAGCATGATAAATCATTTGATCGAGAGTTACCGGTATGGTGGTGTCATGACCAGCCATAACGTTGGAAGCTGAATCACCAACCAGGATAACATCAATCGCTGCCTTATCTAAAATCCTTGCCATTGAATAGTCGTAGGCGGTTAACATGGCTATTTTTTCCCCTCTCAGTTTCATCGCAATTAGAACATGAGTGGTTACCTTCCTGACTGTTTTGTGAAGTGACATGGTTTGATTTTTTTGTATCAACTGCACAAAGCTACAAATTTGTTGGATTTAAAGGAATATATTAACCGCTTATTGATGATAGTAGCCCAGGGGATGCTGTCTTTTTGTCATTCAACATGCAACGAATTCTTATAATCGTTCGATCAGGTGTCATTATTACATATAACTGACACTATTT
>CAYZVJ010000018.1:11068-14768 GCA_964481765.1 uncultured Rikenellaceae bacterium
GAATTCTTATAATCGTTCGATCAGGTGTCATTATTACATATAACTGACACTATTTCAATATGGCACAATGATTGATCAAAGGAATACAACACGAAAATTTTGAGCATTTATTATAAATAATACCGACTATGAGTAAAATTATTGGAATTGATCTTGGTACCACAAACTCCTGTGTCTCAGTTATGGAGGGGAATGAACCGGTGGTTATTCCCAACAGTGAAGGGAAAAGAACCACTCCGTCGATGGTTGCATTCGTTGAAAACAATGAGCGAAAAATAGGTGATCCGGCCAAACGACAGGCCATTACCAATGCGCAAAAAACGGTTTATTCCATCAAACGGTTTATGGGAGAGACGTATGAGAAAGTTGGTGAGGAAATAAAACGAATGCCCTTTGAAGTTGTGAAAGGGGAAAACAATACGCCCAGGGTGAAGATTGATGACAGGCTTTATTCTCCGCAGGAAATATCCGCCATGATTCTTCAGAAGATGAAAAAAACGGCAGAGGATTATCTGGGACAGGAAGTGACTGAGGCAGTGATAACTGTACCGGCCTATTTCAGCGATTCGCAGCGGCAGGCAACAAAGGAAGCGGGCGAAATTGCCGGGTTAATAGTAAAACGGATCATCAACGAGCCAACTGCCGCTTCCCTTGCATATGGACTTGATAAGAAATCTTCCGATCTGAAAATCGCTGTTTTTGACCTTGGTGGTGGTACATTTGATATATCTATACTGGAACTTGGTGATGGGGTTTTCGAAGTAAAATCTACCAATGGGAACACGCATCTGGGTGGTGATGATTTTGACCAGGTAATCATTGACTGGTTGGCGGACTCATTCAAGAAAGATGAAAACATTGATCTGAGAAAAGACCCAATGGCACTTCAGCGGTTGAAAGAAGCAGCTGAAAAAGCTAAAATAGAGTTGTCCAGTTCAACCAGTACGGAGATAAACCTGCCCTATATCATGCCGGTCGATGGTATTCCCAAACACCTGGTGAAAACATTAAGCCGCTCACAATTCGAAAAACTCGCTGATAAATACATCCAGGCTGTTATTGAACCCTGTAAACTGGCATTGAAAGATGCAGGATATACGGCTGCAGATATTAATGAGGTGTTGCTTGTTGGCGGGTCAACACGTATTCCTGCTATTCAGAAATTAGTACAGGATTTCTTTGGAAAAACTCCTTCAAAAGGAGTTAATCCGGATGAAGTGGTTGCTGTCGGCGCTGCCATTCAGGGAGGGGTCCTGACCGGTGAAGTAAAAGACGTCCTGTTACTCGATGTTACCCCCCTGTCCCTTGGAATAGAAACCATGGGTGGGGTTATGACACGATTAATTGATGCAAACACAACCATTCCATCGAAAAAAGCAGAAACCTTTACAACGGCTGCTGATAACCAGCCTTCTGTAGAGATCCATGTTCTTCAGGGTGAGCGTCCCATGGCCGCTGGCAATAAAACCATTGGCCGTTTTCACCTGGATGGAATACCACCCGCTCCACGCGGTATTCCTCAAATCGAGGTTACATTTGATATCGATGCCAATGGCATTCTGAATGTCTCGGCAAAGGATAAAGGAACCGGGAAAGAGCAGAGAATCCGTATTGAAGCATCTTCCGGTTTAAGCGACGATGAGATCAAACGGATGAAAGAGGAAGCCAAAATGAATGAAGAATCGGATAAACAGGCAAGAGAAAGAGTGGATAAACTGAATGCTGCCGATAGTATGATCTTTCAAACTGAAAAACAACTGAAAGAATTTGGCGACAAGTTGCCCGCTGATAAAAAGGGTCCGATCGAAAAAGCACTTGAAAGCCTGAAAGAAGCCCATAAAAACCAGGATATTGATGCTATTGACAAGGCAACTGCAGAACTCAATACAGTATGGCAAGCAGCATCAGAAGAGATGTATAAATCCAGCCAGACAGCAGATGCCGGTGCCGGATCAGCCCAACCCGGCGAGGAAAAGAAAAAGGATTCAAAAGGAGATGATGAAGTTACCGATGTGGACTTCGAAGAGGTAAAATAACCCGGTTCATACGAATTAAAAAGGTCCCTCCCGCTATCCGGGTTCGGGACTTTTTTTTTATTTTTACTTCCTGCATTGTAATTAATGCATTACCATCCCGTTTTATGTGAAATGAAAAACCGTAATCCAACCCCAGCATTAATCCGACATCCCCAAATGAAATATGTACCCAGATTGTTGCTTTTTCTATTGTTTTTTATCCCGGTACTAACTATTGCTCAATCCGTTACCTTGAAAACCGATACGGCGATTAACCGGATAGATGAGAACGGTTTAAAACAAGGACATTGGGTAACCTATTACGAAAACGGGAATAAAAGGTATGAAGGGTTTTTCAAAGATGATAAACCGGTTGGGACCTTCACCAGGTTTTATGAAGATAAAGGGACCCAATCTATCCTGGAATTTGAAGAGGATGGCAAGGAAGCCAATGCTCGTATCTATTACAACACAGGAAGCCTCGCTGCAGAAGGTCAGTACATCGAACGGTTAAAGCATGGTGAATGGAAATACTACTCCTTTTACGGCTCAAACGTAAGCTATTCGGAGAACTATGTTCATGGGAAAAAACACGGTATTTCAACTGTCTATTATCCAAATGGAAAGGTGTCCGAAATACTTAATTTCAGTTATGATAAAGTACACGGAGATTGGATTCAGTACTTTGAGAATGGCAGTGTATCACTCAAAAGCACATTCAAAGAGGGCAAACTTCATGGAGATTATGCACAATACTTCCTGACCGGGGCACCCTATATTATTGGTGAATACAACCTGGACAGGAGAGACGGTGAGTGGTTTATTTACAATGAGAAAGGAGAACAGGTTGTACGATTCGATTTTATAATGGGTGTGGCAAGAAACCAGGATGAACTGGACCGGAAGCAGGAAGAATTTCTGAACCAGTTGGAAAAAAATAAAGGGAAAATACGCGAACCAAGTATATCTGATTTTTAATAAATAACCACCGACTCCCCTGATATGGAAAAGAGTATTTCCCTGTTTGATCTGAATCTCAGAATTAAAGAGGTGATCAAAGGTTCACTGCAGGATCTCTATTGGGTTGTGGCTGAGATAAGCGAGATGAAGGTCAACAGCGCAGGACACTGCTACCTTGAGCTGGTGGATAAGGATCCGGACAGCCTGCACATTAAAGCCAGGGCAAGGGCTACTATCTGGGCCTATACATACCGCATGTTAAAACCCTATTTTGAGTCAGCAACGCGGCAGAAGCTTGATGCAGGCATAAAAGTCATGGCCAAATGCAGCGTTGAATTCCATGAAGTGTATGGACTCAGTCTGAACATCCAGGATATAGACCCGGCTTATACCGTGGGTGAACTCGCACGAAAAAGAGAGGAAATAATACGCCGTCTTGAGCAGGAAGGCGTGCTTTCCATGAACCAGGAGCTACCACTGCCCCCGGTTCTGCAGAAAATAGCTGTAATATCTTCTGCAACAGCCGCTGGTTTTGAAGATTTTATCCGCCAGCTGGAGTTGAACGACTATCGCTTCAAATACTACTATAAACTATTTCCTGCAACAATGCAGGGATCGGAAGCAGAACATTCCATCATCAATGCACTGGACCGTGTGCACGTCTACGAACATTTTTTTGATGTGGTTGCTATCATCCGTGGTGGCGGTTCCCAGGCAGACCTGAG
>CAYZVJ010000018.1:14868-19193 GCA_964481765.1 uncultured Rikenellaceae bacterium
GACCTGAAAAACCTGATCCGGTCAATACAACCACAGGTTAAGAATGGTATTCGATTCCAGAAAAACAGGCTAAATACGATTGAAAAAACGACACAATTCCTCGACCCGGGAAATGTACTGAAGAGAGGATATTCAATTACCTCTTCAAATGGCCAGGTAATCAAAAAATCAAGTGATTTAAGCCCGGGAGATGTAATTAAAACAACTTATTTTAGCGGAAAGAGTATCAGTACAGTTGAAAAAACAGAATGATGAAGCGATTCACCATACTACTCATTCTACTTGGTATTGCTTTCTCAATTACCAAACCTGCCCTCTGTCAGCATCATGTTGCCGATAGCTTAAAAAATAGATTGGAGTCGGCTGATAAGTCGGAAAAAATCAATATCTATATCGATCTGTCAAGGATTTATTTAAATACTTCTTTAGTTGCTGCATTGAATTTTGCAGAAGAGGCACTGCTACTCAGTGAAGAGATCAATGACAAAAAAGGAAGAGCCGATGCGCTGAACCGGAAAGGAAATGTCTATTTCCTGTTCGCCGAGTACGAGAAATCACTCGGATTCTACCTGGAATCCCTTGATCTTAGAGAAGAGCTGGGAGATCACGAGGGAATAGCCGGCTCATATTCTAACATTGCCCTGATTTACAGTGAGTTTGGTGACAACCAAAAAGCCATTGAGTACACCCTGAAATCGTACCAGACATTCCTTGAAATTGGAGATAAACAGAAAATGGGAATCTGCCTGAATAACCTTGCCTACCTTCATCTCGAGACAGAACAATACCCCGCAGCATTGGATTATGGATTGAAAACACTTGAATTGTATAATGCATTGGGTGATTCGACGGGGATTTCGGATGCCCTTAACAATTTAGGAGACATCTATAAAGAGACGAAAAAATATGATGAAGCCCTTTCCTGTCATCTTCAATCCCTGGAACTCAATATTGAATTGGATAATTCGTTCAGCATTGCTAATTCGAATTTTAATATTGCACAACTCTATTTCGAGATCGGTGATTATGAAAACGGATTTCGTTACCTGTCGGAAGGATTACCCCTCGCTGTTAAACTGCAATCCAATGATCTGGTCATGGAAATGTATTCATTGATGGCTCATTATTACAACATTCAAAATGACTATACAGAAGCATTGGAGTACCGTGATCTTTCCCGGCAGGTAGCTGACAGTATTTACAACCAGGAATCCAACGACCGAATTACAGCAATGCAGGTTAAATCTGAGGCTGAAAGAAAAACTGAAGAGATTTTGTTATTAAAACAGGATCAGAATATTAGAAATCTTCAGAAGAAAAAACAAAGCGACATGATCAGGTATTTGATCCTTTCCTCTTTGCTGGTGTTAGTTTTCGGACTGTTGGGTTTACACAGTTACCGCAGGAAAAAAAATACCAGTGAACAATTGAGGGAACAGAACATAGCGTATTATTATGCCAACAAAGAATTAAGGCACTCTGAAAATAATTTGCACGAATTGAACACCACCAAGGATAAACTTTTTTCCATCATTGGTCACGACCTGATCAATCCATTCCAGGCTTTGCTCGGACTTGCTCAACTGTTGCATGATCATAGCGAAGAGATCAACCATGAGGATCGAAAGAAATACTGTCACTTGATCAACTTATCGGCTCATAATCTCTATAACCTGCTTCAGAACCTCCTTCAATGGACCAGTGTGCAAACAGGAAAACTGAAATTTGAACCCGCTGAATTTAACCTGCATGGCAATGCGGAAGAGACCATTTCCCTGATGAAAGCCAGTGCTGAAAAGAAAGGGGTAATTTTGCTGAATGAGGTTAACAAAGAGATCCGGGGCTATGCTGATCCAAACCTGTTTAATACAATCTTGCGTAACCTGCTTAGCAATGCTATAAAATTTACACCCTCCGGCGGATTGATCCGTATCCGATCTGCAGAGGATGAAAACGTCGTGCAAATTGAAGTAGCCGATAATGGCACCGGAATCCCGGAAAATCATCTGGATAAACTATTTGACCTGGAAAAAACCTTTTCCACAAAAGGCACCTCCGAAGAGGAAGGTTCCGGACTTGGATTGATCCTGTGTAAAGAGTTTGTTGAGAGAAACGGTGGTGAAATCTGGGTTGACAGTGTTCCCGGCCAGGGAAGCAGCTTTTTCTTCACTGTGCCAAAAAAGAGCTGAATGGAAAGAATAAGAGATCAACGACTACCCTGTTCCCATTGGAAAATGGCAATCATGATCCTTTTGCTTGGATTGACCTGCAATAGTAAGGTTGCAGCACAGGAGCCTGTTGGGCAACTAACCGATAGCCTCATCCGGGAAATGGAAAATACCCCTGAATCAGAACATATCGCAATACTAAACGAGCTTGCAAGTTTGTACTGGACAATATCTTTTGAAAAAAGTCTTCAATACGCGACCCAGGCCCTTGAAATTGCCGAAAGGCTGGAAGATCAGAGGGGTATTGCCGATTCATATAACTCCATTGGAGTCGCGTATGCAACGCTCGAGATCTATGATGATGCCATTGCATACTTCGAAAAAGCCAGGGACCTGCGTAATGCCATTTATGACAGGAAGGGATTGGTTCGAAGCCTTAATAATCTTGGGATCGCATATTTTAATATCGGGGACACTGAGAACAGCCTCTCCTGTTTTGAAGAAGCAACCAGGAGCAGCCAGGAGATGAAAAATGACACCCTGCTGGCAGCTAGCTATCACAACCTTGGAGAACTGAACAGTTACCTGGGAAATCTTACCGAGGCCGCATCACAATTAGAAATTTCTGCAGATTATTATCAGAAAGCCAGCAATTTTGTTGAAAGGATTGAAGTTTTGAATATCCTGGGAGATGTATACTTGAGGTCAGGAAACCAGGAAAAAGCGCTGGAGAAATTTCGCCTTTTAAGAGAAGAATCTATCCGTTTTGGTTTACTGAAACAATTGTCCGTTGCCGAAAACCAGATCGGGAAGATCTTCCTGGCAAACGGCAGCTTCGGGAATGCGCTAACCTTCTTACGTTCGAGTCTGGAAAATGCCAGGGCGTCTGATGATTTAGCAACAATCAGTGATGCATATTTCTCTATTTCTGAATACTATCTGAAAACCGGTGACCTGCCAAAAGCGTATAACTATCGCACAATGAGCAGTGAGTTTGAAGATACACTCTTTACTCATTCGATCGAACAAAAGCTGATAACCCTCCAGAGACAATATGATATTGAAAGTAAAGACCAGGAACTTCAGTTATTGAGGAAAAATGAGGAGATTGAAAAGCTCGAGATCGAAAAAAACAGGTATTACCGGAACTTTATGATCGTTCTGATAATCATTCTCATAACATTCAGTACCGTTAGCATGTACAATCTGTACCAGAGAAGAAAATCGAATATAATCCTTGAAAAGCAAAAACAACTTCAGGAGGAGACAAACCTGCAACTGATTGAATCGCAGAAGGTACAGCAAAACATCAACCTGACAAAGAATAAGATCTTTACGGTCCTTGCGGAGGACCTGATAACACCATTCAATTTACTGCTTGAATATACAGACTTACTGGAGCAGAATGCTGGAGAATCAAATACAAAAGCCATAAAGAAAAACAGTGGAATCATCTATCAATCTTCAAAAAACCTCTTTCAATTGCTTGAGAATCTTTTACAATGGTCAAGAAATCAGAGAGGAATGATTGAATTTCATCCCGGATATTTCGACCTGTACAAAACCATTAATCACATGATCTCTGTCGAAGAAGTGTTGGCACATAAAAAGAGCATTGAATTCAGACGGGTCTTGCAGGAGGCGCTTATTGTTTATGCTGATGAAAGCCATATCACTACCGTGCTTCGAAACCTGGTGAACAATGCCATTAAATATTCTCATGTCGGCGGATGGGTGAAGATCGGTATTGCGGATAAGAATGGTTTTGCTGAAGTTACCATTACAGATAATGGTGTTGGTATTAACCAGGAAGACCTAAAGAAATTGTTCAGAATGGATACCCACATTACCCGCAAGGGAACAGCTAATGAGCAGGGAACCGGATTGGGATTGATCATTGCACATGAATTAATCCTGAAGAACCGGGGCTCTATTTCGGTTGAAAGTGAAGAAGGTAAAGGCACCCGATTTGCATTCACCATTCCAAAAACACCCGCCGGATAAACAAAAAAATAACCTGATAATCACAAAGGACATGACAAATGATGAGTTTCGGTATGGCAATGCCATCAAAGAAATTGAAGAGATTCTTGAGCACATTGAGAATGAAGACCTTGATGTTGACGATCTCACCGAGAAGGTGAAACGTGTCGCTCA
>CAYZVJ010000018.1:19293-20793 GCA_964481765.1 uncultured Rikenellaceae bacterium
CTTCATGAGCAAAGGCTCGAAATAATAAGCAATTGATCCCGTAAACCTGATTTTTTGATGTTGCCATCCATCCACTTTCATGATTTGCTTCTCAAACAATTCACTGAAACCCTTCCTGATCATTTTCTGAATAAAGGGATCATTCATGTATTGGGAGATAAACCGAGTGAATGATGCAAAAAACTGATTCGGCTTTGCCTCTTTGTAAACAGCGTGTTTTATATCTTCAACTGTTAGATTATAAACATGGCGGAAGTCATCCCGGATAGCACCAGGCAATTCATCCTGCAGGTATGCTTTTATCAATTCTTTACCAAAATAGGCTCCGCTTCCCTCATCTCCCAGTATATATCCGAGAGCAGGAATACTCAGTACAATATCCTGTCCATCGTATAGTGCAGTATTTGTGCCTGTTCCAAGTATTACGGCCAGTCCCGACTGATTCTTAAAAAGAGCACGGGCTGCACCAAGAAGGTCTGAGGCAACCGATATGGCTGCTTCAGGAAAGACACGCCTCAGTCCATCGGTTATGATTTGATTTTTCCCCGGAGTGGAACAACCTGCCCCGTAGAAATAGATCTGTTCGATATCTCCAGGCTGAATATCCTGCGTGACCCTGTCTTCAATTTCATGACTGATCTCCTGCTCAGTCAGGTAAAAGGGATTGAGCCCGGAACTCTCCAGTGCTGTTACTTCACCATCATTCTTAATAATCCGCCAGTCAGTTTTTGTAGAGCCACTATCTGCAATGAGTATCATTTTTTTTAATTAAGCCTGGTGATAGTATAAATTCAGTTGTTGATTGTTGCACGGAAACAGCGACATCGTTAAGAAAAGATCAAAAGTATTTTTTGATAACTGAAAGAAGATCTTCCGGTTTTATAGGTTTAGGCAGATAGTCATCACATCCGGCAGCAATGGATTTATCCCTGTCATATGGCATAGCATAAGCAGTTTGCGCAATGATCGGCAGGTTTTTATGCAATTGTCTTATCTTTTCTGTGGCTTCATAACCATTTATATCCGGCATTTGAATATCCATAAGGATCAAATCCAGCGGATCATTTGATGTTGCATAATCTAAAGCTTCCTGTCCTGTGGAAGCTCTGACCAGTGAAGCACCGGTTTTTGCCAGTACCGCTTTGAAAAACTCCCAGTTGGCATGGTTATCTTCAACAATCAAAATGGTTTTTTCATTCCATTTCATGGCTTCCCTAACAACCTTCAAATAGGGGGATGATTCTGCAGGCTTCTCCTTTTCAGGTTTGTTCGGGAGACTGAAGAAGAAAGTGGTTCCCTTGCCAGTAACCGATTCCAACCAGATCTTTCCCCCCAACAGCTCAACAAGGTTTTTCGAGATTGCCAATCCCAACCCTGTCCCACCATGCTTCCGGGAGGTAGAATTGTCCAGCTGTCTGAAACGGTCGAAGATCAGGTCATGCATCTCTTCCGGTATTCCAATTCCCGAATCGGCAACAAAAAACTCAACTGATTCATCCT
>CAYZVJ010000018.1:20893-26247 GCA_964481765.1 uncultured Rikenellaceae bacterium
GTTTTTAACTTATCCGATTCTTCAGCCTTGATCTTTGCCTCCAGGAGATCTTTTTCATTCTTCTTCAGCTCTGTCATATCCTCCATGGAAACAACAATCATATCGAGTGTATCTTCATGCCCCGGAACAACAGCCCACCGGGTGATTGCTTCAATTTTCGAGTTTTCCAGAGTATAATAAACGGTTTCGCCGGTGAATGAGTCTTCACCATCCATCAGATGAAGCAGTCCTTCGACAAACATTTCAATAGATTGCAGTGTAATGATCCTGTGGACCTTTTGTTCCAGTATCTTAATATTTTCAGCCTGATAGAGTTTAAGGAATGCATTATTCACTTCAATGATTTTAACTTTATCCCGGCATTCCGTCAGTTTATCGGTATTTTGTTTCAGGTACTCTTTTATTCCTGTGATACCCTGTTGTTTCAATCCCTCGACATAGGTTTTTGCCTCTTCAAAGTTTTCAATGATTTGAGGAACCGGAGAATATTTCAGGATTGTTCGTATCTGGGATTCCCGGTCAATTAAATCCTTCTCAAACTTTTTGTTTTCTGTTATATCCTTGCAAATGATCCTGATCTCAACCGGATTCTTGTTTTCATCTAATATCAGATGGATCCTCTCCTGAACATTGAGCACTGATCCATCTTTTCTCACTTTCCTGAATTCCATCTCGCTTGAGTCCTTCCTGTCGGCAAGGATCTCAGCAATATGGCTCTTTACCTTTTCAAGGTCATCCGGATGAACAACCTGCCATACTTCTTTACCGATTAACTCCTTCTTTGTATACCCAAGGTAGGTAGCTCCAAAAAGATTTACTGATTTAACGGATCCATCCGGATAGACTTGAAAGTACATATCAGGGGCGTTATCAAACAGATCCTGATATTGCTTTTGGTTCTCCCGCAGAGCCTCGTCCGTCTGAAATTGCTTCAAGGCAATGGAAACCTGGGTGATATATGCTTCAAGAATCTCTGGTTTCGTAAGGGCTACGCTATCCCTTAATATAATCACAGCGCCACCAAATAAAACACCTTCCCATGCATACCCAATTTTAAAAATCTCTCTTATTTTCAATAATTTCTCGATAGCAGCACATGCCTTCTTTGGGATCTGATGCAGGCTCAATTCATATAATCCTTCCTCAACTTTCAGTAATTTACGGGTTTGCAGACAGTCAATATTCAATCCTTCCATTGTTAATTTCAACTCCTGTGGATTACAATTCAATATTGTAGTAACCTTATCCGTGAACGGTTCCAGACCGGTGATTTTTTTTAAACGGATGATGTTTTTGTCAAGATCCACTACAACCGAAATAACAATCGCTCCAGGATTCAATTCCAGTAGATTTTCACCAATTAATTCATATATATCTTTCCCCCGGGCACGATCCACACATTCAATTGCAAACCTGGTGAACATTTCTACATTGTAAGGGTATTTCTCTTCCGATTGGTTCATCTGATCAGATTCTTAGGTATAATGTAACACGATACGCTCGTGCCCTGTAAGTTAATAAAAAAAAATCAGGGTTTTAGCCCTGATTTTTCATTCATACCCTAAAAATTAACCTAAAATCCAGAAAACAACAATGAGTTTGATTACTTTCTGTGTGCCTTTTTGTTATCTTCTATAGATTTAAACGCACGAAAATCCGATTTGTTACAAAGATTTTAAAAAAAAATCAGTGTGATTTATTATTCGTCAGACGAAGTACTAAAATTTCAGATATAAACCTGCAAGAAAATGCATTCCTGCCTGAGGGAAATAGTATATCCATGATTTTTCCTCACCCTGTTCATACCAGTTCCCGCCATACGCATTGCTGATGTAAAGGTTATTAAACAGGTTATTTACCTGAACCTGGAATCCAAGTTCTTTCATCCATCCTGGATTGACCACGTAATCTATTCTTAAATCAGTGACGAGGTAGGGATCGAGTTTTCGATCATCGGATGATGTATTGTCAAAATATTGACTTCCGACATATTTTGTTGATAAACTCAATTCCAGTCCTTTAAACAGTTTCAAAGCGATTCTGCTGGAACCAACCAGTGAGGGAGAGTAAGCCAGATCGCTTTTGCCTAACTCCTTCGATTGATACGTTTCATTCCAATTCTCATCATAATAGCTGGCGTATTCAACGAAGTTCTTGATCTTATTACTGCTAAGGGTTAGATTCAGATCCCAGATCAACCGATCGGATATCTTCAGTGCCCCTTGTAACTCAATTCCTGCCCTGTAACTGATATCTACGTTGGTCATGATATCATTTCCAACGTTACTCTTCTCTCCCGTAGGAACCAATTGATCTTTATAATACATATAATACCCATTCAGGGCAATGTTCAAAAATTGTCCTGAACGCGAGAATCCCGCTTCAAAATCATATAGTTTTTCTGGTTTTGGTGTTGCCTCCTCATCCCCTGTTGCTTCCTTAAAGTCACTCCGTGTAGGTTCCCTCTGGCCGATCGAAAAGGAAAGAAAAGTCGTCATTCCGGGATGAATGGTATAATGTAAACCCAATTTGGGATTGAAGAAACCAAATGTATGTTTCTGAGTCAGGTCTGTCAAATCATCATCCGGACCCGACATTTTGTAAACAATCTTTCGGTATTGTAAATCAGCAAAAGCATTTAGCCGGTTGCTCAGTGAATAATTCAGTTTGGCATATATATTCCAATCGGATTTTCTGCCCGTATTGAAATACCATTCATGATTCTTTGGCACCAGGTTGTTCTTCTCAACCCACAGGATCTTTCCAAAATGGTCTCCGTCATAATAATTCCACCCCCCACCTATTGATGCTTCTGTTTTTCCAACGGTATACGTGGAAGAAAACACCAAACCATAAAAATCATTGTCAAGCCATTTTTGTCTGACAAGATCAGAGGATAAAATTGTATCGTTGTTCAGGATGAACATGCTATCAAGACCATACTCATAAAACAGTGTGGAATGATACGAATTCTCATCATCCATATACTGCTCATAATAACCCGTTCCCCGGGTGTAATGGAGTGCTGCATTAACGATTAACTCCCGGGATATTTCACGGGAAAAGTGCAATTGATAATGGGTCTGCCAATAATTATCCTTTTGATCTTCGTAATATTTCAAATCCCCCTCACTGTTATGGTACTCTCCGGCAGGGTTGTATCTCCGATCTGTTTCAAGCATGTAATCCGGCACACCCCACCAGCTGATCCCGGTATGCTCCTCTCCGGAAATTACTTTCGCCCGTAACAGGTTTTTTTTCGAATACCAGGCACCGGTCAGGAAAAAGCTGGTGTGATCAGACGCAGTATGCTTTATGTAACCATCCGACAGGATCTGTGAAAACCGGGCATCAAATGAAAATTTCTCATCGATCATGCCGGTACCTACTTTTACTGAATTCTTAAAGGTTTTAAATGAACCTGCTGTATTCCGTATCTCAAGATAAGGATCATGATTAAGAGCAGTGGTTTGAAAATTAATGGTACCACCGAACGAAGCTGCTCCATTGGTTGATGTCCCAACGCCTCGCTGAATCTGGACATTATCGGCTGAAGCGGTAAAATCCGGGATATCCACCCAGAATGCCCCTTGAGATTCTGAATCATTCAGCGGAATGCCATTGATGGTGACGTTTATCCGTGTAGGATCCGATCCCCTGATCCTCAGGGCAGTATATCCAATCCCAGTCCCTGTCTCTGAGGTTGCTATGAGAGAAGGTGTCAGTGATAATAAAAACGGAATATCATTGCCGGTATTCACCCGATGAAGTTCATCCCTATCCACGTTTGTGTACGCAAGCGGATCCTTTTCTGAAGCACGCAATGCTTTAATAGTCACTTCATCAGCCATAATACTGGCTCTTTCTAAAGCCAGTAGAAGGGAAGTATCACATTCGAGAATGATTGTTTTTAGCAACGTTTTATAACCGAGGTATGAAACCTGTAGCGTATGCCCTCCCTCCTTCACGGAAGAAAAAACAAAGTTGCCATTCAAATCCGAGGTTGTTCCACGGATCTCTCCTTTTAATACAATATGAGCACCGGTCAGGTGGTTTCCCGATGCATCTGTTATGACCCCTTCCAGTCTGTGTTGACCGTTAACAAACAGAATAAGAAGATGGGCAAAACAGAAAATGATTACCCGTTTCATCTTATTTAAATTTTGTAAAAATCCGGGGGTTAAGGCTATTCCCTACGCCGGCATTACCCGGATCAGGTTCCTTGGGTTTGATCTCAGCCCGCTATGTTAAGGCACCCCTTTACCACTTCCAAAGATACTAATTTTCGAATAGAAATAAAATTGGTCTAATTTTTTTCAACTTTCAACACATCTTTAATCGCTCTCTCAAACGAATCTTTGGGCAAAGCACCCATGGCTATTTGCGGCAGTTCATCCACCGGAATAAAAAGTAGTGATGGTATACTCTGAATTCCAAACATTGCAGCTAACTCCTGCTGATCTTCAGTATCTACCTTATAAATATTCAACTTACCGTTGTATTCACTGGATAATTCTTCCAGAATGGGAGTGACCATTTTACACGGTTGACACCAATCGGCGTAAAAATCAATTAAACAGGGTAAATCACCTTCAAATTTCCAATTTTTGTTTTGCTCAAAGTTAAATACCTTTTCTTTAAACGTCTCTTTTGTTAAATGTTCAATCATTATTCGCGTGTTAAATTAATAATTACTTAAAATCTCTTATCCTGAGGCTTTACCCTTATCAAATGCAGTACCAAAGCCAAATATAGACCAACTATTCCAAAAAAATACATTAAATTGTAATTTTGTCATTGAAAAGTAATAAATTGTCATATATACATATGAAGAAATGTCTTGATAATCCTGTTCTCAAGATTATATCCCGTGTCCTGGCCCGTGAACATGTTTCGGGTTATCTGATCGGCGGATATGTTCGTGATTGCATTCTTGAAAGGAACCTAAGGGACAGGGACCTGGATATTGTAGTCATTGGAAATGGAATTGATATGGCATACAAAGTTGCTGATGAGTTAGGGATTAAGAAGGGGGTTACCATTTACAAACGTTTTGGGACAGCCATGATCCGTCATGAAGGGTATGATATAGAGTTTGTAGGTGCCAGGAAAGAATCATACAGGAAAGACTCCAGGAAACCCACCGTTGAGAACGGAAGTCTGGAAGATGATCTGAACAGGAGGGATTTTACCATCAACACACTGGCTATCAGCTTGAACAGGGAAACGTATGGAGAGTTGATTGACCCCTTCAATGGATTACAGGATATTCATGATCAATTGATCAGGACTCCTTTAGACCCGGATCAAACCTTTTCAGATGATCCGCTCAGGATGATGAGAGCCATTCGTTT
>CAYZVJ010000018.1:26347-37311 GCA_964481765.1 uncultured Rikenellaceae bacterium
ACCCGGATCAAACCTTTTCAGATGATCCGCTCAGGATGATGAGAGCCATTCGTTTCGCCACCCAACTCCATTTCACAATTGAAAACAAAACCCTGCAATCCATTAAGAAAAACCGCAAAAGATTAACCATTGTATCCATTGAGCGAATTATTACCGAACTGAACAAGATCATACTGTCACCAAAGCCTTCCATTGGATTTATTTTACTGGAAAATTCAGGATTGCTTTCGATATTCTTCCCGGAGTTGGATAATTTGAAGGGGGTGGATGTAAAAAAAGGAAAACAGCATAAGGATAATCTGATCCATACCATTTCAGTCCTTGATAACATCAGTCAAAAAACCGATAATCTCTGGTTGCGTTGGGCGACTTTACTGCATGATATTGCCAAACCCCAGACTAAACGGTATAGTCCCGAGCAAGGTTGGACTTTTCATGGTCATGAGTTTCGGGGAGCAAAAATGGTCCCCGGAATATTTGAACGGCTGAAGTTACCCATGAATGAAAAGATGAAGTATGTCAGGAAACTTGTACTGTTGCATTTACGCCCCATTGCCCTGGTTCAGGAAGAAGTGACTGATTCAGCGGTAAGGCGATTACTTTTTGATGCGGGTGATGATATTGATGATCTGATGATGTTGTGCGAGGCAGACATAACATCAAAAAATGAAAAACGGGTAAAATCCCATCTCCGTAACTTCAAACTTGTCCGTCAAAAATTAAAGGAGATCGAGGAGAGAGATGCCATCCGCAATTTTCAGCCACCCATATCAGGAGATGAGATAATAAAAACCTTTAATCTTAAGCCATCCCGGACAATTGGCATCATCAAAAACGCCATCAAAGAAGCCATTCTGGAAGGGGAGATTGGCAACAATTACGAAGAAGCGCATGAGTTTATGATGAAGAAAGCAGCTGAGTTAGGTTTAAAAAAATCGGGGAAATAGCGGTTCATTTAACGTTTATCTGTTTCCAAAGGTCAATGAATACGGGCAGGTGATCACTGAAGCCGTTTTGATACCTGAACCCGAAATAAGTTCTGAAGGGTTTTATACCCATGTTTGTTTTATCTTCTTCCAGAAGAAAATCCGGTGAAAAAATGCGGAAACCATTCTCTTTGACATGCAGGTCCCCATTCTTATAAAGCAATTTGCCGGATACGATAAACTGATCCATCAAGTCCCAGCTCATCTGATACTTATAGCTACCTGCCACTTTTTGACCTTCCCCATTCACCGAAAGATTATACAACTTTTCAAACCCTATATGGCCAATTTCGTTTTCAACTCCAAGTACATTCTGAATACTCCTGTCATCCGGATTATCATTGAAATCACCCATTACGATCACGTTAGATCCCGGATTAAGTGCAAAAACCCTGTCAATCTCTTTTCTCAATACCCTGGCAGCTGCAAACCGGTAATCTTCAGTTTCCAATTGCCCTCCTGACCGGGAGGGCCAGTGATTGACAAAAAGGTGTAGCGTGTCATCATAAGCAGTAATTCCTTCGAGGTGCAAAATATCCCTTGTTTTCCATTCGGGCTCACCGGTAACTGTAACCGGGAGATAACTGGTAGCAATATCTGTAAAGTATTCCGTGAGAAAGAGTAAAGAGACATCTATTCCCCGTTCATCAGGAGAATCCCGATGAACGATCTGGTAATTGTATCTGGCAAGGGGTGTTTTTTGTAGAAGATCTTCCAGGACACTGCGGTTTTCGACTTCACATAAACCAATTATTTCAGGAGGTCTCCACCCACCAAGTGCAATAATAACCTTATACAAATGCGTGATTTTGTTTTGGTAGCGTCGGGGTGTCCAATACCTCTCCCCGGTGGGTAAAAACTCATCATCCTGCGTTGACGGATCATCGATGGTATCAAAAAGGTTCTCGACGTTATAAAACATGATCCGCAGGTCTCCCCTCTCTTCCCGGGTTATCTCCTGGGAAACACCGGTCTGATATAAGACAACCGTTATCACCAACAAAAAGAAAGACCTGGTTTTTATTCTTGAAACTATACCCATAGTATGTGTGGTGTTCTGTGAATTACATTTTGTGACATCCCCTGATTCTACTTCTCAACCCTTTCATAAGCACCCAGGTCCGGTCCATCGTCAACCGTTCTATCCTGCATCAGAATATCCAGTGGAAACCGATTCCCGATATCAATTGATCCAATATCTTTTGCACCGGACAGGGTGTCCAGCTGGTAATTGTATTCGGCAACAGAGATGAACCGTGGATCAATGTTAATGAAAAGATCTTTGCAGGTTACCGGGTCCGACAGATCCACTCTTGTGGTATCAGCCCTTATCAGGCAATGGTCGAAAAGATAATTGAAATCACCAATCCCCTCAAGCCGGTCAATGCCAACCTCTGTTTCCCTGTCACCATAGATGATACAATTGCCAAATTCAGCCCTTACCAAATCTCCGGTGAACAGGGCTGTATCATTGATGTTGTAATAATTTGTCAATACCACAGAAGGGGTGATCCGGTTGGCATAATTCCAGAAGTTACAGATCGTCGTATGGTAAAATTCATAATCCCCGCCGGTCGTTAGCAGCAGACCATAAAAACCACAATCTGCTATGATGGTGTTGATTACTGAAACGGTTGCTCCAATAGAAGAGATTCCGGCATAATTCACGTGTTCAATTTTACTATTTGAAACGCTCAGATCGGGAGGTAAGGAAGAGGTGTAGAGGTTCCCGAGATGAATCCCGTTGATTGCATTTTTTATTTCAGCATAATCAATGATGTTATTACTGCTTCCATTCAGGAAATAGAGTCCTCCCCACTGTCCCGGGATATCTTCATAGATCTCCTCTAACCGGTCTCCCTGAAAGACCACCGGTTCTTCCAGTGTCCCATTCACAATCAGGGTTCCACTAACATAAAGGGTGGACTGGTTATGAAAATGAATTTGTGTCCCGGCTTCAATGGTCAATGTTTGAAGGGTATCGACCAGCATGGAGTTGTACACCAGATAGGGTTTCGCATTGGTCCAGGTCATGGTCTGAATCTCTTCACCGTTGATCAGGTTTACATCCTGCCCCCAGGCAACCAGGTCCACATCCTGCACATTTCCATTGGTTATAAACACAATGGAATCCTGGATAACCATAGGAGCATCCTGCCCCAGTGGATCAACGGTAACCTCAACAAAGATATAAAGGCTGTCCCTGGCTCGAATCTCAATGTTTTTTGCCTGATTCTGTTCCCGCCCGTTTATGTTGAGTCTGAAACTGGAAGCATCACTCCCGGCAAGAAATATATCAGACACCTTAATGCTCTGTTTTTCATGATTATACACTTTAAACTCCTTGGTTGTTGACCCAATGGTCGTGAAGATTGTATCGAAAAAAAGGGTATCAACAGAAAAGGAGAGCCTGACATCCCGATCTGTATTGAATGTGTCTGTTTCACAGGAGAAGATGAAACAACACAGTAAACAACCTGAAATGAAGATAATAGACCTGTTCATAATCCTGGCTTGGTCGTAAAATTAACCAAAAATCATCAACCATTGTTAACAACGGAATTTCCGGATTTTTATTTGCAAACAATACTCCGATTCTGCAAGCTGGAATTCAGATTAATCACGGTGTGACTCTGAGTCACGCCGTAAGTTCAAAAAAAAAAGACCCGGATCGCTCCGGGCCTTTTGTACCACAAATAACCAAACTATGAAAAGGTTCGCAAAAAAATTGCAGGTTAGAGCGTTAGCTCTAAACCTTGATAAAAATCAAGTATCTTGGTTTTAAAAATATAATCATACTTGGCTTGCAGCAGATCGGACTGGGCTCTTGTCAAGTTATTTTTTGCGAGGTTGTATTCGACAGAATTCACCATTCCCACGTTATATCGCTCTTCGGTATAGGTGAAGGCTTCCTGACTCGAAATGACCGATTCCTGCTTGGCATAGTAATTTTCGAGTGCTGCAACCGCATTTGCATGAGCCTGTTGAATGGCTTCGTACAGCAATTGTTTTGCGAGATCCAGATTCAGCTTTGAATCTTCAAGAGCAACTTTTGCATTGCTGATCTGGTATTGCACATTCCAGTTGTTGAAAATCGGTATTGCAAGGCTCAGGTTTACCTGTTTGTATTCAAAATCTGAAATCTGATCCTTGAACATGTAGTTATCGACACCCGGCAGGACGGCCAGTTCATTATACCGTGAGTATTCGAGGAAATTCAAGGTTAAGCTCGGACTGCGCAGGCCCCGGGCAATGGCCAGTCCTTCCCGCTGGCTTTTCAATCCGAATTCAGCACTTCTTACATAGGGCATGAACAGTTCAGCTTCTGCATAAATGGATTCGGGAGAAACCAGAACGAGTTTTTCATCAATTTCAAGCACCTGGGGTATTTCTATTTCGAATGATCCAACTGAATCAAGGTTAAGTAATTGAGCCAGGGTAAGTATGGATATTTTTAAACTGTTTTTAGCATTAATGACATTTGATCTCTCCAATGCCTCCTGCGCCTGCATCTCCAGTAAACTCCCCTTTGGTTCGTTTCCAACTTCAACCAACTTCGCTGCTCGCTCCACCTGTAATCTTGTCAATTCATGTTGTTCCTCAGCCAGTACCAACAATTCCTTGTTAAGCAATATCTGCAGAAAAGCGGCTGCTATATTAAGCGTTATCTCATCCTTAATTCCTTCAACACTTTCAAGGCTTGACATTACATTATACTTGTTCTGCTGGATGGTGTTGAGTTTTTGCAATCCGCTAAATAATTCAACACTTGCCCGCACACCAAAATTGAAATCCAGATAGTTCTGGTCAACATACGCCAGTTCATCGTAACTAAAGGTCTTACCCCAGTTATATGATACGTTTGAAAATCCGTTAAAAGAAGGCAGAAGCTGAAGCTTCGAATTCAGGTGGCTGTTCTGGGATGTTTTAGCGTTTAACTGCTCCCGCTTCAACCGGATATTATTCTCCAGAGCATAGGAGATGCAATCATCCAATGACCATTTGTTTTCCTGGCCGCTCAATGTAAAAAGCAGGGTAATAACAAAAAATAAACTCAATACCAGTAACTTTCTCTTCATTGTAGATAGTTTGATGAATACCCTCACGAAATTGATTACACCCTTTTCTTCTGCCGGTATAAAACCTGGATGAACTTGGCTTCCTCAAGTGGGGTATAAATCTGGATCAGTTCCCAGTTCTTATCATACGAATTGATGGAATTTTTTAACCTTGTAATCCTGGCAAGAGAACGGGAAACTTCATCCTTTCCATTCGAAAATTCATCTTCCACGTCCCATGGAAAGGATACCACCCTGAAATTAAAGCTGATCCTTTCCTTTCCAATTTTCAGCACAAGTTCAGCATTCTCTTTTTCCTGGAAATGAGGTACAGGTACACATAGTTCTTTCATAACGATCCCTTTCTTTTAATTAAAGACGGTTCCATCCGGTGTTCCCCGGGTAATATTCTCCCTGCTACAGTACCTGCTTGATGTTCTCAGTTACTATATGGCCATCGAATAGTTGAACAATTCTGTGTGCATATTCTGCATCAGTCGGTGAGTGTGTCACCATAACAATGGTTGTACCATCTTTGTTTAACTCGGTCAGCAGGTTCATTACTTCCTCGCCGTTAGCAGAATCCAGGTTACCGGTTGGCTCATCTGCAAGGATCAGCATGGGCCTGGTAACAACAGCGCGGGCAATAGCCACTCTTTGTTGTTGTCCACCGGACAGCTGTTGCGGGAAGTGTTTTTTACGGTGGACAATCTTCATTCTTTCGAGTACTTCGTCCACTTTTTTGCGTCTCTCAGAGCCGGAGACCTTCATATACAACAGCGGTAATTCCACATTTTCATAAACGGTCAGCTCATCGATGAGGTTAAAACTCTGGAACACGAAACCGATACTCCCCTTTCGCAGGTTGGTCCGGTTCCTTTCGGAGTATTTCGAAACCTCCTGTTCGCTGAAATAGAGCTCTCCGTTTGTCGGATTGTCAAGAAGACCCAGGATGTTCAACAAGGTTGATTTCCCGCATCCGGAAGGCCCCATAATAGCGACAAATTCGCCATTGGTAATCTCCATTGAAACCTTGTTAAGTGCAGTGGTTTCCACTTCATCGGTTCTGAAGATTTTTGTCAGATCAACTGTTTTAATCATAATGATAAATTTTAGTTAAATAAACGTTGTAATTCCTAATTATGTGATTATTTGAATATTAACTTATCTACATCTCCGAAGTTATCATAGCTTGAGACAACCACTTTTTCTCCGGGGTTGAGTCCCTCAAGTACTTCATAATACCTTGGATTCTGACTACCCAGAGTAATGCTTCGTTTTTCAGCAAAATCTCCGGAAGGATCTACTACATACACCCATTGTCCGCCGGTACTTTGGTAGTATCCGCCACGGGGTATAAGGATCGCTGTTTTTGGCCTGCCTAACTCCAGCCGAATGCGGCTGGTTTGCCCGATCCGGATCCGATCGGGAACGGAATCCACAAACTCCATATCAACGGCAAACCGCCCGTTGGTAACTTCGGGATATACTTTGGTAATAACGCCTTTAAATGAAGTTCCGGAGAAATCACAATCGCCGGAAAGCCCTTTGGATACATTGGATATAAAATATTCATCTATTTCGACCCGCAATTTGTAAGAATCCAGAATATTTATCTGTCCAAACCGAAGTCCCATACTAATCACCTGTCCTACTTCAAGATTCAGGTTGGCCAACTCCCCTGTAACTGGAGCCCGGTAATTCAGCCCTTCAAGTCTCCGGGTCACGATCTCCAGGTTCTGCTGCATTCGTCGAACCGAGCTTTCAAGGGCTTCGACCTGAACACTTCGAAATACCGAATCCTGCTTCAGGTTCTCTTTCAACAGTTCGAGCTGTTGAAGGGATAATTCATATTGTTCTTCCGAAATTTTAAACTCTTCTTCCGAAATGTGATTCCCCTCATATAAAATTCTATTGTTATTAAACGCTCTTTTCTGTTGTAAGATATTGGTCTGTAACTCAAGCAATCTGCTTTTTGAATTCAGGGTCTGCTGCTCCATCAACAACCGGGCCTGCCTTAACTCGTTCGATATTCTGGATACCTGTGCCTCATAATTAGAAATTTCGAGGATCAGGCTGGTATTACTTAATTTGACAATAACGTCCCCCTTTTTCACAAAATTACCTTCCTCTATTACAATTTCCTCCACACGGCTTCCACCTTCCATTGACGATAGATAAATCGTTTGGATTGGTTCGACTGCACCGGTTACCGCAATGTAATTCTTGTAAAGATCCTCCGTTATCTCCTCAATGGTTACCTTATCCTTTTCAACATTTAACTTGGAGCTCTTATCTCCGAAAATAATAAAATAAAGCAATGCGAGAAAAACGATTCCAGCTGATGAAATCCAAATAACACGTTTGGCAACTTTGTGCTTTTTTTCAATAGGTCTATCCATTCTATGAAGCAATTGGTTTGTCCGTGTGCAGAAATGCATTTATTATGCCAAACCAGCTTATGTGCTCACATACAATAATTTATCAATTAATCAGTATCCCTTCTTAAAAAAAAAGTGTTCGAATACGAAACAGAAATAGTACGAATTCGAACAATGAAAAAAAATTGTAAATTTGGACTAAATTTACTATTACAAGTGTTAGCAACCCGGTCAGTTATCTTTTTTACTCATTTTAAACTCTTTTTATAAACCATGAGCAAACAGGAAGGACGAATACTGGCAATTGATGACAACGAAGACATTCTTTTTGCCATAAAATTATTACTGAAGCCTCATGTTGAGGTGATCGATACCATCAATTATCCCAAACAAATTCCGGATTATGTCAGTACCGGAAATTACGACGTAATCCTGCTGGATATGAATTTCACAAAAGATGCCATCAGCGGGCAGGAGGGATTCGACTGGTTAGCTAAAATACTGGAGATCGATCCCTCATCGGTAGTGGTATTCATTACAGCGTATGGAGATGCAGAAAAAGCTGTTAGAGCCATTAAAGCAGGAGCTACTGATTTTGTTTTGAAACCCTGGCAGAATGAAAAATTGCTGGCAACTGTTTCCTCATCCATCAAGCTCAGAAGATCCCGGAAGGAAACAGAGAGTTTGAGGAATAAACAGAAAGAGATCAGTGCTGTACTGGATCAACCATTCCATGAATTCATCGGGAATTCACCTGAAATGAAATCCGTCTTTGCCACGATAAAGAAAGTTGCTCAAACCGACGCCAACGTGCTTATCCTTGGCGAAAATGGAACTGGCAAAGAACTGGTTGCCAGAGCACTGCACAGGAATTCACTCCGCAAAGATGAAATTTTCATCAGTGTTGATCTTGGATCGATAAGTGAAACACTATTTGAAAGCGAACTTTTCGGGCATGAAAAAGGTGCGTTTACCGATGCAAAAAAGGAAAAGTCCGGACGATTTGAAATCGCTTCCGGGGGAACACTTTTTCTGGATGAAATCGGAAATTTATCCCTCCCATTACAAACGAAATTATTAACGGTTATTGAAAGAAAGGAGGTCATACGCGTTGGTTCAAACAATCCAAGATCAGTAAATGTGCGATTGATTTGTGCCACGAACAACAACATTCATCAAATGGTCGATGAAAACCTGTTCAGACAGGATCTGTTATACCGGATCAATACCGTTGAGATCCACCTTCCTCCCCTCAGAGAAAGAACCGGTGATATCCCCCTGCTGACAGACCATTTCTTAAAAAGCTATGCTAAAAAATATAAGAAATCTATTCGCGGTATAAGTGCCGGAGCATTAAAAACCCTGACTCAATACCACTGGCCGGGAAATGTCCGTGAACTCCAACATGCAATCGAACGGGCGATCATCATGAGTGATTCCGATACACTGCAACCCGATGATTTTATTTTATCACCTCAAACAAAAAAAGTAACTGACCTTGAAATCGATACATATAATCTGGATGAAATAGAACGGTCAATCATTGAAAAAGTGCTGAAACACCACCAGGGTAATATCACACAGGCAGCGGTCGATCTTGGATTAACAAGGACATCATTATACAGAAGGATGGAAAAATATGATCTTTAGAAAATTCAAAGTAGTTGCTATCTTCAGGATACTGTTGCTGGCAGCAACCATATTCCTCTTCTTCTTTTCACTAACCACCAGGTATCATATTACTTCTGTTATTGTTGGTGTAATCATTGTATACGAAATATATTCACTGATTCGATTTGTCGATAAAACCAATCGGGATCTGGCCAGTTTTCTCGAATCCATTCGATTTGCTGAATTCACCCGTTCATTTCAGGTGGAAGGTATGGGTTCCTCTTTTGATGAACTGAATAAAGCATTCAATGCAGTTATAAAAGATTTTCAAACAGTTCGATCTGAAAAAGAAGAACACTATCATTACCTGCAGAGTATCGTTCAGAATATTGATGTCAGTATCATTGCTTTTCAAAAAAACGGTAACGTGGAGATGATCAATAAAGCGGCAAAAAGACTCTTCCAGATAAACAACCTTAAAAATATTACAGCACTTGAACCATTAAGCACTGAATTGGTTAACACCCTGCTGAACATTAAACCAGGAGAAAATCCACTGGTTAAGGTCCAGGATGAAGACGACATCTTACAGCTGGCAATTAATTCATCCGAGTTTAAAATACATGACAAACTGATCATCCTTGCCACGATAAAAAACATTCAAAGCGTTTTGGAAGAGCAGGAGACAGAAGCCTGGCAAAAATTGATCCGTGTCCTTACACACGAGATCATGAATTCCATCACTCCCATTGCTTCTCTCTCTTCTACACTGGATATCATGCTCAAGGGAATATCAAGCGAAAATCAAAACAGCTCCATAAAGATGGATCTGACAACCGTTGATGAGATCCAGCAGGCACTGCAGACCATTAATAAAAGAAGTACGGGCCTGCTGCACTTTGTAAATACTTACCGGAACCTTACACGAATACCGAAACCCAATTTCAAAATCACGAAAGTGAAAGATCTTTTTAAAAATATCCTGCTCCTGATGGATGAAGAGATCAAGCGTACAGAGATTGCTTTTAATGTGAGCATTGAGCCGGAAGATCTGGAAGTTTCCGCCGATGAGGAACTGATAGAACAGGTACTCATCAACCTCATTAAAAACTCCATTTATGCACTGGAGGGACGCAAAGAAGGCAAGATAATACTGAAAGCAATACTCAATAAGAGAGGGCGTGTTATTATGCAGGTAATTGACAACGGTCAGGGTATTATCAAAGAGGTGCTGGATAAAATCTTTATCCCGTTTTTTACTACCAAACAAAGGGGTTCAGGTATTGGACTAAGCCTCTCCCGACAAATCTTACGGCTCCATGGCGGTACCATCTCCGCCTACTCAGAACCGGAAAAAGAGACCGTGTTTACACTGACCTTCTAAAATACTTTTTAAATCGCTATTCCTGAATTATTAAGGGTGTTTTCAACATAGAGACGTAAGAATCTTGCGTCTCTACATGGATAAAATTACAAGGCTTTTCGGGTAATAATAATTGGACAATCCTGATGTTTCTGTTTCACCGGATGCAAAGACGCGATGAATCGCGTCTCTACACCCATGCATTTCCAATGTATTATTGGATTCTTTATCTGGTAGATGTACTCCCCCGGGATGCCCGCCCGACCGGCAGGCGGGCCTTTGGCAGAACTCTGAACCCTGAACTCTGTACACTGAACTGACTCACTACTCAATTCTCACTTCTCACCTCTTTTACCGAGCAACCAGCAACAAGGAACCAGCACCTTTCTCTAACCACTCACAACTCCCACCTGCCTGCAGGGCTCACTGTTCACTGCATACTGCCTATTGCTAATACCGATTCAACCACCTGTACCTTCTTGCATTCGAGCCAAACTTCACAGCAACCAAGAACTCATGAGTACCAAAGCTGTGCTTCCGTATACTGCTGAGTGTATAATCAAAA
>CAYZVJ010000018.1:37411-39438 GCA_964481765.1 uncultured Rikenellaceae bacterium
GAACTCATGAGTACCAAAGCTGTGCTTCCGTATACTGCTGAGTGTATAATCAAAAGCGTAACCAATATAATACTGGTCAACCTTTACCCCTGCCATAACGATGATTGCATCAGTGGTTCGGTAGGAAAGACCTATCCAATAATCCTCCTTGTAAAAGGTTTTAAGACTGACGTCTACCTGGAAACTGCTCAGGTAATCGGATGTCTTTATAAGAACGGATGGCTGTAATGAAAAATCAACATTCAGTTCAAACAGATACCCCCCCGTCAAATAATAATGCCGCATCGTCCGGTAGTCCGAAGCACCGTTCTTACCAAGCTTAAGGGATGCCCTGAACAGTTGGGTGGCAGAAAACCCGGCATAATAATCTACCGTGGTATAATATACGCCAAAATTGGCATCGGGTATGTAAAGCACTTTATCGTATTCAAGCAGCAGGGGATCATCCGCATCATATGTCCTGATCTGATCCTCATCAATCTTGAATTGAAAGAAATCAGCCGAAAGCCCAAAGGATAGTTGGGCATTATTGGTGGACTTCAATGGTATATGGTATGCATAGGCCAGTTGGAATCCAGTTCGGTCAATGATCCCATTCCTGTCATTATAAACATAACCACCCAAACCAACCCTTCCTCCTCGTGTAGGCCTCGTTACTTTCTTGCGAACTGAAGTCGATTTTAAAATGTAACTGGTTTTTAAAATCCGGGTCTGGAAACTTAAGGCATGCGTCATCGGAGCCTCACCAAACCCGAGCCATTGCTCCCTGGCCGTAAGGTTTATTGCTGTATATCCATCATTCCCTGCCAGTGCCGGATTAATCAGAAACCCATTCATCATATATTGGCTGTAGAGAGGCATTTGCTGGGAATAACCAGTCTCAGCAGCAAACCAGAAAAGAAGTGGTAAGAGGTATACGATTTGTCGTCTTTTCATGAACCTTCGGCTAAAATTTATTTCAAAATCAATAGATTATCGTGATATTACCGGTTATTGGTTTTGAACCATTCCCCAGATCAATTACATAATGATAGGAATCCATAGGCAGGTCATTACCATTCAATGTACCATCCCATGGTTTGGTATATCCATTCTTACTACTAAATACCAGTTTACCCCAACGGGAAAAGATCTCCACTGAGGCTTTTGGATAAAGCTCGATTAATGGAATTCTCCAGACATCATTGTATCCGTCACCATTTGGAGTAATTACTGTTGGAATCATATTTCGCTTGAGACAGGAGGATCCGTCGTATGGCACCTCCACACTGTCAACCTTCACACAGAGATGGGCATCGGTAACAATCACTGTATAAG
Source organism: uncultured Rikenellaceae bacterium (assembly GCA_964481765.1). Taxonomy (GTDB): domain Bacteria; phylum Bacteroidota; class Bacteroidia; order Bacteroidales; family VadinHA17. The sequence goes on from CAYZVJ010000018.1 coordinate 38,729, forward strand.
TGCCATCGGCAATTCCAATCAAATCCATGGTCGTTGACATTGCTGAATCGGACCAGAGATAGGCATACGGTCCGGTACCACCCGTAACATTCAGATTGATTTCTCCATCGGGAACACCCGGACAACTTGCCTGTGTCACAACAGCATTGATCTCAATGGGCAACGGTTCAATCACGGTGAACTCTTCTGTATCCTCGCAACCAATGGCATCTGTAATGGTAACACTGTAATCACCTCCCGATAGATTAATGGCGGTCGAACCCGTTTGTCCATCTGACCAGAGATAGGTCAATGGAGCTGCTCCTCCGGTAACGGTTATACTTATCTGACCATCAGCACTACCGGGACAGGTAACATCGGTAATCGTGGATGATATTGTCCATGGGGATGGCTCAGTTACTGTAATGCTGGTATTCACTATACAACTATTAGCATCCGTTACCGTAACATCATACGTTCCGGCTGTCAAGCCCGTCTGGTCTTCATCTGTCGGATTCAATCCCGAACCATCGGATGTGGTCCAACTAAAGATATAAGGAGTGGTTCCTCCGGATACCGTAATATCAATCTCACCATCGCTACCACCATTGCACAACAGATCGGTCACAACCTCTGTAACACTCAGTTCAGCAGCAGGTTGTGTGATCGTGACCGGCACATCCGAAGCACAACCCGGAACATCCTTCACAGTAACAATATAGTTACCTGCT
>CAYZVJ010000019.1:0-38945 GCA_964481765.1 uncultured Rikenellaceae bacterium
TTTTATCCGTAAATTTATTTTGTCAAAACGGGTTTTTACACAGACTCCCGTTGGCGTTCATTTAAAGAAAGCAAATAACATGAAATTTAAAATTGTACCATTTATTCTTTTTTTAATTGTGGTATCATGCAAAAATGTCAAACTGACATACCCCAAAATAAACTGTCAGAAAACAGAAGATATTTATTTTGGAGTACCAGTTTCTGATCCATACAGAATTCTTGAAAATGATACTTCAAAAATTACCTCCGATTGGTTAAAAGCTCAAAAGGAATTATCAGAGAACTATTTCAATGAATTGGATTACAGAATAGAAATTCGCTCAAGGCTTGATCAATTCTCAAAACAACCAACATATTGGTTGCCTCAAAAAAAAGCGGGTAAATACTTCTATTACTACCAAGATAGCACATTTAAAAAAAGAGTATACTGCTTATCTGAAAAACCAAGCTCTTCCCCAAAGGTTATAGTAAATACTTTAGAATTATTTGAGGATGAAAATATTCGGATTGCAGGAGGTATAAGGGTATCAGAAGATGCAAAATTATTAGCATTTATGACATCTCAAGGAGGAGAAGACTGGAATACCATTCATGTAATGAACATAACAACAAAAGAATTATTAGCCGACAAAATTAGGAATGTAAAGTATTCAGATATTTCCTGGTCGGTTGATGGTTTTTACTACTGTTGTTACGACAATTATAAAAGTAGAGGAAATGAGCAATTGCTATATCACAAAGTATACTATCATACAATTGGAGAGAAGCAGTCGCAGGATAAACTAATTTTTGAGAATCCTAAAGAACCGTATAACACATTTCTGACACAAATAATGCCTGAAGGCAAATACCTGTTTATCTACGAAGAAGATATTAATGGAAATAAAAGAATATACTTTAAAGACCTGAATCCGGCAGATAATAAGATAAATAGACTCGTTGATTTCGATGAGTTTAATTACAGCATATCAGGAATATTGGAGGATAAGATCTTGATTCGAACCAACAAACATGCACCTAACAACAAACTCATTGCCGTAGATATCAATAATGCCGACAAAACAAATTCTACGACCATTATTGAGGAAAAAGATAATCTACTCAGAAGTGTGAGTCTTGCAGGAGGCAAAATAATTGCTCTATATATGGTTGATGCTTGTGCCGATATCCTTGTAATGGATAAAAAAGGATCGGAAATAAGCAGAATACCACTACCAACCAAAGGATGGTCAGATGGTATTTACAGTAACAATAATGAAAATGAAGTATTATTTTCATTTTCTTCCTATACCTATCCCTATGTAAACTACAAGTACGATGTAAGTACTAATGGAATTGAAATCCTGAATTTTGATTCCCCCGATTCCTTTAATCCAGAACAATTTGTCACCATGCAAGTGTTTTATCCCGGGAAGGATAGTACACTTATTCCAATGTTTATTACTCACAGAAAAGGAATAACTCTCAATGGTAATAATCCTGTTTATATTTGCGCTTATGGTGGATTTAACATCAGTCAGACACCACAGTTTAAGAAGGGGGTAATACCATTTTTGGAAAGAGGTGGTATTTATATTGTTCCGAATTTGCGAGGTGGTGGAGAATATGGTGAAAAGTGGCATAAAGCTGGAACAAAAATGAATAAACAAAATGTTTTCGATGATTTCATCGGAGCTACCGAATGGCTAATCACAAACAAGTACACAAATCCGAATAAGATTGCAATAGGAGGCAGATCAAATGGCGGGCTTTTAGTTGGAGCTGTAATTACCCAACGACCAGATCTTTATAAAGTCGCTGTTCCTGTGGCAGGAGTTTTTGATATGTTGAGATACCATAAATTCACTATAGGGATGTCTTGGAAAGGTGATTATGGAACCAGCGATGATAGTAAAGAAATGTTTGAATACCTATTAGACTATTCCCCCTATCACAATATTATATCAGGGGTAAAATACCCGGCAACTCTAATCGTATCAGGTAACTATGATGACCGTGTTATCCCTGCTCATTCATATAAGTTCGCGGCAGCTTTACAAGCATCAAGCACAAAAGAACCGGTGATATTATATATAATGGATAAAAAAGGTCATGAAGCATATATGCCAGAATATGATAAATGGGCATTTATCATGAAACACTTAGAAATGAAATATTAAATAAAACGAACGCCAACATGCGGTATAATCAATAGGCTGTGTCACGGTTTTTGCCCGCCCGGATAACTCCGGTCGGATGGGCAACCGTTTCAATTATAGGAAAAGAATAAAACAATAAATAACTTAGAACCAATCAAAGTCTGTAAAACGTAAACTAAACCAGGTCAGTAATCGGTATGACAGGAACAGCGCAATCTGACAAGCACTAGCAAAAACTCGTGCCATAACGGCTTGAAAGCCGTTACCGCCTACTGAGTCATACCGCTGACCGTTCAGGCACATCCAGCTAAAGCTGACCAAAATTCCTACGTGCTTCGCACTCCCGGTATTTTGGAAAATGTGCCTGAACGCCGCGCTATACCAAATTGCCTTTGTAACTTTATTGTCCGTTGTTAACATATTTGTTAACTTTGCTAAATGACTAGAGAGATAAGATTTTATAAGAATTACTTCATAGACTTTTATATCTCACTTGATTTCTCTGCCTAGGAGAAAATTGAATATGTTTTTAAAGTTATCCGTACCGTAGACAGGATACCTGAGAAATTTTTTAAACATCTTGAAGGTGCGGATGGACTCTATGAGATAAGAGTAAAAGCAGGAAGTAATATTTACCGAATCTTTTGTTGCTTTGATGCTGACAGTATTGTAATTCTCTTTAATGGATTTCAAAAAAAGAGTCAAAAGACACCAAAGAAAGAGATTACAAAAGCCATCAAGCTTATGGACGAGTATTTTAAGAATAAAAATGAGAATGAATCATGAAAACAATTAAAGAAGCAAAGACATTCGATGAGTTACTGGACATCAAATACGGCAAACTTGGAACACCGAAGAGAGATGAATTTGAAACCAAAGCCAAAGCATTTGTCGTTGGTGAGATGATTAAGGAAGCAAGAAAAGAAGCTCATCTTACACAAGAAGAGTTAGCACGTAAGACAGGTACGAAAAAAAGTTATATTTCTCGATTAGAAAATGGGAAGATAGACATACAGATTTCAACCCTTTTTAAAATTTTCGAAGAGGGACTTGGGAGAAAAATTGGATTGACTTATTTATAGACCCTACGACGCCACAACATCGTGTATAGTGCATTTGGCGAGTAGTACAAAGGTTTTGACTTGGTTTCATATACTAAGCCTCAGCAACGGGGGATAAGAATGCGCTTCGAAATCGGCAACTTTTCATACCACCACCGTTGTGTGTAATGGTTTAATTCAAATAAGTAGATTAAGTAATTCCTCTTTTTTTGATATCTTTGATTCAATGAAACTTTCAAGCAGAAATATTGACTTACTTGTAAAATACTTTGAAGATAAACCGGTCTTTAAAGCATATTTATTTGGTTCTCTTGCCAGAAACGAATCAAATCTCAAGAGTGACATCGATATACTTGTGGAGCTAGATTATTCTAAACCAATTGGACTTGAATTTTTTCAAATGCAATTGGATCTTGAGGAGTTGCTTAAAAAAAAGGTTGACTTGGTTACTGAAAAAGCTCTTTCAAAATATATTAGGCCTTTTATTGATCATGATAAAGTATTAATATATGAAAGGCGATCAAGCAGATAAAACAAAATTCCTTCATATCAAAGATGCAATTCAAGAGATTAAATCTTATTTGAAGGCCTTGATTTTTCTTCTTTCCAAGAGGATTCAAAAACAAAGTTCGCTACAATTAAGCAAATAGAAATTATTGGTGAGGCTGCAAACAATATTTCTAAAGGAACGAAACAATTGTACAGTAATATCAATTGGCGGCGAATTATTGCTCTGAGGAATATTCTTGTTCATGAATATTTTGGGGTAGATGAAAACATCATTTGGACCATTATTACAAAGGATTTAATTGCATTTGAAAAACAAATTGATCATATTCTAAAAGATATTTCAAATTAAACCACTACACCCAACAGGCGGTCATAGGTAATCCCGCCGTTGGCGGGACTACCCATACCGCCAAACGTTGGCACCAATGTCAAAAATAAATTCTCCGTTATAAAATTGTAAAAAGGTAAATAATTATTTACCTTTGTGGCATGATCCTTGCTTAAGTTTCTATGAAATGTTCTGAGTTCTATCGTATTTTGTTAAATGATGGGTGGTATCCTATTTCGCAGAAAGGCTCACATGTGAAAATGAAACATGATAAAAAGCCAGGAATACTTGTTTTTCCAAACCATGGAAGTCAGGAAATGGGAAAAGAACTTGAGAATAAACTGAGGAAAGATGCGGGTTTGAGATAATTGAAGATAAACTACGTAAGTCATGAAAGCAACAGCAGGTAAATTAAAAATGATTGTTGAGAAAACTGATACTGGATTTTCAGCATATTCTGATAAATATCCCATTTATACTACAGGTAGGACTATTCCTGAATTAATTAACAATGCTTTGGAAGCGGCCAATCTTTATTATGAGGAGGCTGGCATTCAGGTTACACACGAAAACGTAAAATTCGAAATCGACTTTAAACAGTTTTTTCAGTACTACAAAGTATTGAACTCTAAATTTCTTGCTGATAAAATTGGTATGAATCCGACGTTGTTATCTCAGTACGTACAAGGCCACAAAAAACCTTCTGAGAAACAAACAGAGAAAATCCTTTCTGGAATTCATCAAATAGGCAAAGAACTATCAGAGATAAATTTAATATATAGATAATATACTGGCACTGGCTACAACAAGGTGCAAAACACATTTGAAACGTGTTTTGCACTGAAACGTTAGGGCACATTTAAAGAAAACTACACAACAACTATGAAAGATTATCGTCATATTTATATAATTGACAAAAAAATGAAAATAAAATTTAACTATCTAACCAAGATTCTATCTATCCTGATAATGTGCATTGGATTTAATGATATAGCACAATGTCAAGATACTATTCAGTCTAAAGTTATCGAACTTCCTCAAGAATGTAAATTAGTTTTAGATACAAATATTGATTTAAATGATCCGCTTTCGATTGATATAATAAATGGAATACGCAATATCATCCCACGTTTACAATCTCTAATACCTATAGATAGTATAGCCATTGAATTGGCAATTAGTAGTACAAATGTATTGCCTCTTTTTGGATTGGGAGGCAGAACAAACATGGATGATTTTGGTATTACAATAGAATATTATTTCGATCCGGAAAATCCAAACTTTAATTTAGAGTTATTAATTAATGGATTAGTTCATGAGTGCCACCATGCAAGCCGCTTGGGTTTGCCTGGTTGGCCATTAACATTGCTGGAACTTATGGTTAGGGAAGGTCTTGCTGACCATTTTATGGTTGAAGTAACTAATTGTGAACAACCTGAATGGAGTAGAGCACTTTCTGAAGAAGATATTAAAGAATACATGATTCTGGTTAAACCTGTATTACGGATTGAGCATGAATCATGGAATACAGAATTCAATGAGAAGTACTTTTTTCCTTGGATGTTTGGTAGAGATGGGGACAACCAAATCCCGTATTGGACAGGTTATTCAATTGGGTGGAAGATAGTTGAAAATTATCTAAAGGATCATACTGAAGCTAGCGCCTCATCTTTAGTATTTACTACTGCCGAAGAAATTGCAAGTTCAACACCTGAATTAATAGTTGATAATAAAAAATAGACAAACGTGCCCTAACACCGCATATAACTTGCAAGATTCAAAATAACTACTTACCTTTGACGTTAGTATCGTAACGCATTACTATGATCAGATCATTCGGATCAAAGGAGACCCAAAAAATATGGAATGGGGATCGGTCTCCGAGAATTCCTCCTGAAGTGAAAAAAATTGCACGAAGGAAACTGCGTATGATGAATAGCTCTGTCGATCTGAATGATTTAAGGATTCCTCCTGCTAATCGACTTGAAAAACTTGGCGGAACAAGAAAAGGATTTTACAGTATTCGAATAAATGATAAGTGGCGGATTATCTTCAAATGGAGGAATGGTCACTCATTTGATGTTGAAATTATTGATTATCATAAATAGAAGCCTGATGAAAAAACTTGAAAACATACATCCTGGAGAGGTTCTTCTCGAAGAGTTTATGAAACCTTTGAAAATTACTGCTTACCGCCTTTCAAAGGACCTTGGAATTCCTCAAACACGGGTAAGTGAAATACTAAAAGGGAACAGACGTATTACGGCTGACACTGCCATAAGACTTAGTAAATATTTTGGCAACTCTGCTAAATTCTGGTTGGGATTGCAGGATGACTACGACCTGGAAGAGGAATTACTTGCTAACCAGGATGATTTTCAAAATATTAAAAAAAGAGAAGAAAACGCAGCATAACACAGTGCAAACGCCATCCCTGCCTGCCGGAGGCAGGAGTAACGGCTTTTGCACCAGAACGTTCATTGGTAAAAAAAATATCAGATAAAAAAAATGAGTCGTAAACTTTAAATTTGATAATTATGAAAAAGAACCGCAGAATTTGTATTTACTCATTAGTATTAATAATAGGATTAGTATTATTGTTAACGAACAGTTGTGAAAAAGACAATGACCCTATCACGCTCACCATTGGTCAAAGCTATGGTGGCGGCATTATTTTTTATCTCGATAATACAAAAAAGCATGGATTAGTATGCGCACCAACCGATCAATCCACAGCCCTTCCTTGGTGGAATGGGAGCAATGTTGTTACTGGCGCCTTTGGGTCCGATATAAGTACAGGCAAGTCAAATACAGAGGCAATAGTAGCAGCTCAAGGAGCAGGTAACTATGCTGCACAAATTTGTAACGATCTTACTTTGAATGGTTACAGCGATTGGTTTTTACCATCAAAGTTGGAATGCTTTTACATGTATTTTAACCTGAAAATAATGAAAAACATCGGCGATTTTGGAGAGGCACCAGATGCACTCTACTGGAGTTCAACGGAGGCAAGTTATAACCTTGCTTACTCCCAATACGGCAATGATGGATACCTACCCACTGGCGGCTACTATAAAAATTCTGCCTACTATGTAAGGGCAGTTAGGGCTTTTTAATAATGTAATACTATGTTTAAAGTGATTTTCGAAAGAAGAACCAACGAAACGCTAACAATGTATATAAAAAATAGGCGAGATAGTAGTAAATAGCAGTAAATTTAACGGTTGTAGCCCGCTTCAACCTGTGAGTAATTTGACAGCGAATTGCAAAGCAACCGCCTACTTTTCATATACTGAACGTTAATTAATTTATTAACTTGTAACGCGTTGTGTGGTTTAAACCATCATTTCAATATTGCTCTGGGAATTATTTATAGTAATTGTAAAAAATTAATAATTGACTGTTTACGCATTTTTGTGATTCTTTAGCGTCTTAGTGATTTAGTGGCTAAAAAGAATTGCCACTCCCATAAGAGATGCCCATGGGACAAGGCACGAAAACACCAAATTACACTAAATCAATTTATTAGAAATGCAAACCGCACAACGGGTTAACTTGTAATTCATTAAATATTTATAACCAAAAATTCTTATTTAAAACCATATATTTCAATTTTTGTGGTAACGAGCAAGGATATTATGGTAACTCATATAGTTATTTTGTTGATAAAAGCAACGATACTCTTTTTGTGTCATGTGAAGGCAGGGTAATAGAAGGAAAAACGGAGGGGCATCCATCCTCTGTTATAGAATACTGGCAAGATGATTTTGAGATACTTGGGGGGACCGGGAAATTTGAAGGAGCCACAGGAAAGGGCAAAACAGATGATTACAATAATTCGGAAGATCCTAATTCACACCATCACTGGAAAGGAACCATAAGTTTAATTAAAGAACATGAATGAAATATATATCGAACTCACGTTAAAATAACTACCGGGCATGCCCGTATAATCCGTTAAAACGGTTCGCATGTATATGGATGACCCAATTATTTTTCCCCAAACATCTCCACCACCTTTTCCGCCACCCTCTCCCCGTCTATAGCGGAAGATACAATCCCTCCTGAATAACCTGCACCTTCCCCACAGGGAAAAAGGTTTGATATCACGGGGTGATTCAGCATAAGAGGGTCCCTGGGGATCCTCACCGGGGAGGATGTTCTGGATTCAACTCCGAGGATAACGGCTTCATTCGTATTGAAACCTTTCATTTTCCGTTCAAAAGCCAGGAATCCTGCCCTCAACCGCTCCACCAGTGAAGCGGGAAGCCAGTTGTGCAGGTCGGATGGAACCACTCCCGGTGTATATGAAGAAGCGGGCAGCGAATGGGAGACTTTTCCTGAAATGAAATCGGACAAACGCTGAGCCGGTGCAGTTTGCCTTTTCCCGCCTGCGATCCATGCCTTTTTTTCCAGTGCCTCCTGGTATTTCAATCCTCTCAAAGCCCCGAACTCTTCAAATTCCATAGTATCTTCGGGTTTGATCTCGACAACAATTCCCGAATTGGCAAAGGGAGAATTTCTTTTTGAAGGCGACATACCATTGACCACCACTTCTTCACCGGAAGTTGCAGAAGGAATAATAAATCCGCCGGGGCACATGCAGAACGAGTAAACACCCCTTCCTGCTGCCTGATGGGTTAAGCTGTACATTGCCGGCGGAAGGTACTCATCCCGTTTCATACCATGATATTGTATCGTATCAATCAGGGATTGAGGATGTTCAACCCGTACACCCATGGCAAAGGATTTCGCTTCCAGGGGTATCCCGATCTTCTCCAGGTGAAAACAGGTATCCCTTGCAGAGTGACCTGTTGCGAGAATGAATACCACACCCGTTATTTTATCACCACTGCCTGTGGTTACGGAGGCAACCTTCCCGTCTTCTATTTTAACCCCGGTGATCCTGGTGTTAAAATGTATCTCTCCTCCTGCGTTCCGTATGGTTTCCCTGATGTGTCTGATGATCACAGGCAAATTATCGCTCCCGATATGAGGGTGGGCATCGTATAGTATTGAGTCACCGGCTCCATGCCAGTGAAGTGTATTGAGGATTCGCCTGTGATCGCCTCTTTTTTTTGACCGTGTATAGAGTTTCCCATCTGAGAATGTTCCTGCTCCTCCCTCGCCGAAACAGTAATTGGAATCCGGATTTACCCGGTGTTCCCTTGTAATCAGGGCAATATCCTTTTTCCGTTCGGAGACCTCTTTTCCCCGCTCCAGGATCACCGGCTTGCATCCAAGCTCAATCAGGCGCAAAGCAGCAAACAGTCCCGCCGGACCGGAACCAATGATGACCACTTCATCACCGGCAGATACATCCTGATATTGTGGTTCGGCTGCAACAGCGGTCTTCTCCTCTTCATCAACAAACACCCGAACGAGGAGGTTGATCCTGACATGTTTTCTCCTGGAGTCAATGGACCTGCGAAGGATCCGGATGGTTTTAATTCGTTCAGGAGAGATCTTTAGTTCTCTGGCAATAATCGGTTTAAAAAGATCTTCATGGGAAGCATTCTTTGGTGAAAGAATAAGTTGGAGCTCCTTTTGCATGCGATCTGTTCTCTTATTGCCTGTAAGGATTCATTCAAAATGAAAAGAAAGGATCCAGAGGGTTGACATAAGGCGGTCAATGGATTCAGCGTATTTCCTGTTGTCACCGGCTGCCGGTTCATGGACCATGATGTCGCGAAATCCGACAGCCATTTTCAACTCCGGACTGAGCTTGAAGTATTTCAGGTACAGATCGATGCCAAATCCAATCTCGCCATACACGTCGGATCGTTTCAGCCTGATGTATTCATCTTTTCCTCTTTTACCCTGATCATATTCCTTCCGGGCTGAGAGATCGATTCGGTAAGCCACTCCGCCAATCAGGTAAGGCCTCCAATTATTCAGCCGTTTTGATTTATACTTTACCAGCAACGGAAATTCAACGAATGAAGACTCGAGTTTATGATTGTCATTCTCCAGTTTCCTATCCATATCATAAAACATCAGATTCCGCTGTCCGAAGGAGATACCTGGCAGAAATCTGAGATCAAGGTATTCGGTAAGCTTGAGGTTTGATACAATTCCTACACTAAAACCAGGATTAAGCTTGCTCACATCTGCATAGAGGAAAGCGGTATCGATCGGGTATTTATCCCCTGCATGATATACCGTAAAATCCATGGTATTGATACCGATGGTAAAACCAAAATGCAACGGTTTTTTATCGTATGCCGGATCATTTTTCAGCTTTTGCTTTTGTGCAAAAGTGACGGAAGATAAAACAAGCAATATGGCAATAAAAGTTTTTCTCAATTTTTCCCGATCATTATACAATAGTAACTGATCAATCCCGATTTTATTATTCTATTGTGGCTGGGGTATGGAGTTATCACAAACTGTCTGCAGGTATTCGAAAAAAACTGAAATGATCCGGTTTAAATCTTTTCTCTTATTCAACTGCCTCCTGTAAGGCAGAATTGTATTCCTTCATGAGGTCCAAAATAAAGCCATACGAAATATCATCGATCCGGCAATCGCCACGGGTGACATGGCCAAGCACAGAAAACGGCACTTCGGTTTTTATCATATAGTCGATGAACTCGGTTTCCCGGGAGGGTGCTACAGAAACCACAATCCGGCCCTGAGCCTCTCCGAAAAGAAAAGCATCTTTTCGAATTTCAGCATCTGTTGTTATATCGAATCCAAGGCCTCTGGGTATGCCACACTCCACCAGGGTAATAAACAACCCCCCTTCTGACACATCATGTGCTGACCGAACAAGGCTGAAACGGATAAGGTCTTTTACAGCCTGTTGAACCATGTATTCAACATCCAGGTCAAAATGTGGAGGTGGAGATTTTTCTATCCCATGACAGGAGACCAGGTATTGGGAGGAGGCAATATCATTCTGTGACCTGCCAATCAGGTAGATCATGTTCCCTTTATTACTGAATGCCATCGACATCTGGTTGTTTTTCTCTTTCAGTAAGCCCAGCATTCCGATGGTGGGTGTTGGAAATACCGGTTCCACCTTCCCATCGATTGATGCCTGGTTATAAAAGCTGACGTTTCCACCGGTGACGGGGGTTTCAAATTTCCGGCATGCTTTACCCATGCCTTTGATAGCATGAACAAACTGCCAGTAGACTTCCGGATTATGGGGATTGCCAAAATTCAGGCAATTTGTAATGGCAATGGGCACACCGCCGCTACAAATGATGTTTCTGGCTGCTTCCGATACGGCAATCTGTGTACCGATATTCGGGTCTGCCATAACATACCGTGAATTGCAATCTACGGTCATTGCCAGAGCACTCCGTGTCCCTTTTATATTTACCATTCCGGCATCGGAGGGGAAGTTAGTGCTCATGTTATTGGTTCCGACCATGGTATCGTACTGTTCATACACCCATTTTTTGCACGCAATATTCGGATGCCTCAGGAGGGTATGCATTACCTCCTTTATATCCTCCGGTTCCGGAAGATTATCAATCGAGAATTTTTTTGTCTCCTTATAGTATGCCGGAACCTTGTATTCCCGATTATACACCGGAGCCCCACCTCCAAGGACAAGGCTCTTTGCCGGAACTTCAGCAACCGGTTTACCGTGCCTGTAAAAATAGAGTTTATCTTCCCTGATCACCTCACCGATGATGACACAATTCAAGTCCCACTTATCAAAGATCTCCTCCACCTCTTTTTCCCTTCCTTTCTTAACAACCACAAGCATTCGTTCCTGTGATTCGGAGAGCAGGATTTCGAACGGTTCCATGTTCTGCTGGCGAAGCGGCACCTTGTCAAGGTCTATCTTCATGCCATGGTTTCCTCTGGCTGACATTTCGGATGTTGAACAGATGATGCCGGCTGCTCCCATGTCCTGCATCCCTATAACAGCTCCTGTCTTGTTCAATTCGAGGGTTGCTTCGAGCAGCAGCTTTTCCTGGAATGGATCACCTACCTGAATGGAGGGAATATCATTGGCAGAATCTTCTGTAATATCGGCAGATGCAAAGGTTGCTCCATGTATACCGTCTTTTCCTGTTGAAGAGCCAACGATATAGACGGGATTGCCTGCACCCTTCGCAATGGCTGAAATCATGCGGTCACTTTTCATGATCCCGACAGACATTGCATTTACCAGGGGATTGCTGTTGTAACACCGTTCAAAATAGACTTCGCCAGCGACAACAGGCACCCCAAACGAGTTTCCATAGTCGCCAATACCCTTTACAACACCTTTCAACAGGTATTTAGTTCGTTCAAGCGAGAGGTCACCGAACCGGAGTGAATTGAGCTGGGCTATTGGCCTTGCACCCATAGTAAATATATCCCGGTTGATGCCCCCAACCCCGGTTGCTGCACCTTGGTATGGCTCCACTGCACAGGGATGATTATGGGATTCTATTTTGAATGCACAGGCAAGATCGTTTCCTATATCCACCAGTCCTGCATTCTCTTTGCCAGCTTCTGCCAGCAAATGCTTTCCCTTACGCGGTAATGTCTTCAACCATTTGACCGAGTTTTTATACGAGGCATGTTCAGACCACATTACCGAATAAATACTCAATTCTGTAAAATTGGGTTTCCGCCCGAGGACCTGCTGGATCTCTTTGTATTCCTGTGGTTCCAAACCAAGATTTGCCGCCACTTTTTGGTTCACCTCAATGTTCATCATAAAACGATGGATTGTTTTTGAAATGATCAAACAAATATAATTAACTAATCACTTTTCGCCCCATTTCTGGTTGATTTATTCGATTATTTCATACTCAACCGGCATTTTTACTACTTTTACACCCCTGACAAAATCGATCCGGCTCATGAAGAGTTAGATGGATTGAACACACCATGCATTTACCGACCCTGATATAACAGTCATAACCATGTATACGCACGAATACCTGAAAAAATTCACATCCGATCTTTTTCAAAAAATGGGGTGTAGTCCGGGGGATGCCGATGCCATCTCCGATGTCTTTCTGAGGGCTGAATTAAGGGGACTTCCTTCTCACGGGATGATCCGGATCAAAGATCATTACGAGTTATGGAAAGCACACCGGATCAATACAACGCCGGATATCAGGATTGTTCATGAAAGCCCTGGAACCGCGGTTGTTGATGCCGACGGAGCGATCGGTATGGTCCCGGCACGACGCTCGATGGAGATCGCGATCTCGAAAGCACGGAAAACGGGTACAGCCTGGGTTGCAACAAGAAATTCAAACCACCTGGGCATTGGAGCATACTATTCGATGCTGGCACTCGATTACGATATGATCGGGATAACCATGACCAATGCCAACCCCCTTGTGGCACCGGCAAATTCAGTAAGCCGGCTGCTCGGCACAAACCCCATTACCGTTGCCATACCGGCAGGGAAAGAACCACCGTTTGTTGCCGACTTTTCAACCACGCCCATTGCCAGGGGGAAGCTGGCAGTAGCGGCGAAAAAGGGAGAAGAGATCCCGTTTGGATATGTCCAGGACCAAGAGGGCAATCCTTCATCCGATCCGGATATTCTTACCAAAGGGGGTGCCATGTTACCCCTTGGAAGCGACCTGGAGCATGGGAGCCATAAAGGATATGCGCTTGCTGCCATTATTGATATTCTCTGCGGTGTCTTATCCGGAGCAAATTTTGGTCCCTTCATTCCCCCAAACCTTGCCTTTATGCCCATGCCTGAAATACAGGTCGGGAAAGGAATGGGGCACTTCTTCGGAGCCATACGGATCGATGGATTCATGCCTCCTGAAGAGTTCAAAAAAAGGATGGATCAATGGATTACAACCTTCCGGAATGCAAAACCCATCAAAGGCAAAAAAGTCCTGATCCCGGGTGATATCGAACGGGAAGCAGAAGAACGGATCAGGAAGGATGGGATCCATATTCTGCCCGGTATCCAGAAAGATCTGAAGGAAGTTGCAGAAGAGCTGGGTGTTAATTTCGAGGTTAAGGAGTAATAAAAGGAACACATTCCCGGAGGGATTGAATAATGAATAGCCCGGTACAAGCCCTGACAATGAATGTCAGGGCGTTGTGCCGGGTATAATGACGGTAATAAATCGCAACCCTGAAGGGGTTGAATTTTTCTTATTTTTCGTTTATTCGTCCTCCCCGTGATGCATGAATCCCTGTTTCCTGATCACTTCCAGGAACTGCTTTGAGAAATAGATGTTGTCCTTTTTTGTATAGCGGTTTTCCGTAAAGACCTGTGCCAGAGTTTCCTTCCGGTTCTCTGCCAGCAATTCTGCCGTTTCAGGCAGGGACTCCTTCTCTTTATAGACCGCATCAATATCCTCCTCCGAATAGTCATGGTATGTCTCATGATGCACCACTCCTTTCAGTGGAAGCCGGTCGGTCAGTCCGGGATCTTCATCGGGATAACCCACAACAATCGCAGCAACCGGTACAACACCTTCTGGCAGGTTGAGGATTTCTGTCAACCGGTCGGCCATGTAGGTCGCTGTTCCCAGGTAACAGATACCCAGTCCGTGTGCTTCGGCTGCCAGCGATACATTCTGGGAGACCAGCAGGGCGTCAATGGCTGCCGTAAAAAAGGAAAGAAAATTATCGTACCCCGGATCGGCATTTCGCTGCCGGCACCATTTGTTAAACCGGTTGAAATCGGCACAAAAGGTAATGTGCACCGGCGCCTGCAGTACCATATCCTGCTTGAAATGCGCTTCCCAGAGCTGCTTCCTGATTTTCTCCTCTTTCGTAACGATCATACTGTATACCTGCATATTCCCGGTTGTGGATGCCCGGGTACCGGCTTCGAGCAGCTGGTCCAGTAATCCGTCGTCAATCGGGTCGGGCTTGTATTGTCTTATGGAACGGTGAGATAACAGGGTGTCAATCATGATTGTGCTGCGTTTGGTTGAAAGCGCAATATTACGAAATTGTTACTTTTCAACAAGGACAATCCGACCGGTTTTCCAACATGTCTTGTTATCTGTTTGAAAACAAAGAAGAAAGCCCATGGATCCGGGATTTTGTTATTAACAATCGGTTACGTTGAAAAAATTATACCCCCCGTTCCTTTCTATTTTCCTTCAGCATTCATTACCTTTAGTTCCTCTGTTTATCCAGTTGAATAAACCTTATTTATTAACCTTAACTCTATGCATATGAAAAAAATTCTACTTTTTAAAACGATTTCAGTTCTGGGCGTTGCCGTTCTATTCAGCATGATGGGGCTCAGAGCGCAAACAGCGTTCTGGACGCTTGATTTTGAATCTGCCGGCGGGTATACCACAAGTGTTGCCGAATTTACTGATGGAAGTGGTGACTTTTTTATCCGGACAGATGGATCCGACTTCGGTGCTTATGTCGAATATTCAAATATCCAGGGGTCGTACTATTTTGCTGGCATGGACCTGGATGGGGAGGGAGCTATTTTACCTCTGGAATTAAACATTGACGATATTGATATTTCAGGCAGAAGTGATCTCTACTTTGGAATCTTTCTTGCTGAAGATGATGACGGGACAAACCAGGATTGGGATGACGTGGATTATGTTAAAATTCAATACGACATTGATAATTCCGGGAGTTTTACCGATTTAATTTGGATCATGGCAACGGGTACCGGCACAAATTTTGAACCCTCAATTGATGCAGACTTTGATGGTACTGGTGATGGAGAATCATTTATAACCAATACATTTACGCAATTTATCACCGAAATTGCTGGTACCGGTTCTACCCTGGATATAAAAATAATTTTCTCCCTGGATGCTGGTGACGAAGACATTGCCCTGGACAACATCCAAATTCTATTTGCCGACACTGATCCCCCGGTAGCAACCTTCGATCCCTTAGATGCTGCTACGGGTGTATTTGTGACATCAGCGATCACCATTACGTTCGACGAACCGGTGCGTAATATCGACGACTCGAATATTACCGATGCGAATGTCGCTAGTATACTCACTTTTAAAGAGACCGATGGGTCCGGGGCGGATGTTGCTTTTACTGCAACCATTGATGCCAATAGAAAAGTGATCACGCTGGTCCCGGATGTTTACATGGCAACTAGCCAGGTATACTTTGTCGCCATTGCTCCGGTTGAAGATGGTATGGATAATGAATTCACAGGTGAAAGCGTTACGTTTACGACCATTGATGCAGCCGGCAAAGAGATTCATGTCGAGGTACCGGAAGGTGGAGAAGTATATTATGCCGGTGATCAGGCTACCATTGAATGGTATTCAGCCAATGTGGCCAATGTAAACATTGACGCGTGGGATCCTATTGGTGCAGAATGGGTTACCCAGGTTGCCAACACTCCATCCGACGGAAGCGAAATCCTTACCGTCCCTGCGGATGCATGGGCCAGTAATCTTTATAAAATCAGGGTCATTGATGTAACCGATGCCCTGGTTTTCGATGAGAGTCCAACCTTTACCTTGATTGCACGACCCACCATATATGATATCCAATCAACCATGACGGTTGTCGATATCAGTGACTACAAAGGGCAACGAGTTCAAATAACAGGCGTGGTAACTGCCATCGACGGAGGGAATTTCTGGTTGCAGGACGGAGCCGGGGCGTGGAACGGCATCATGGGTTACGACTACGATGCTGTGGAACTGATCGCTGTTGGGGACAATGTCACCCTGGATGCTGACGTTACTGAATACACCACTTCGGGAAGCAGCGAAACGGAAATAGGTAATGTATCCAACCTGGTGGTCAACTCCTCAGGGAACACCCTGCCTGAAGCAACAGTAATTACCACCGGTACCTACGGTGAAGATTACGAAGGAGTGCTGGTTAAAATCGTCAGTGCTGACGTAGTGGGTCTTAACGTCGGTTATGGAGAATTCACAATTAATGACGGATCAGGCGATCTGGTTGTGGATGACAAGATCTATGCCTACACAGCCACACTTAATGAGACGATCGGTGTCACCGGGATCGGGCACGATGAATACGGTGATAAGATCTTACCGATATCGGCAGATGATATTGTTGACCTGACGGCACCATCCTTCACCAGCGTTCCGGGCAACAGCGACACCGATGTTGCCATCGATGCATCCGTTGTCATCACTTTCAATGAAGCCATCCGGAACCTTGATGACGGTGAAATTACCGATGCAAATGTGGCCACCCTGATCACATTCAAAGAAACCGATGATGCAGGCGCCGATGTTGCATTTACGGCAACCATCGATGTTGAAAAGGAAGTCATCACGATAGTACCGGATGCTAATTTTGACTATTTACAGGTATATTATGTTGGATTTGCTGCTGTTGAAGATGCCAATGACAATGCCATGACCGCTTCCAGTTTCACTTTCACCACTGTGGCTGACCTGGTTGCTCCGGCCTTTACAACTGTTCCGGAAAATGCAGCAACGGATGTGGCAGTGGATGCAACCGTTATCATTACATTTGATGAAGCCATCCGGAATAGTGACGACAGTGAAATTACCGATGTAAATGTTGCTGCGCTAATTACATTTAAGGAAACCGATGATGCCGGAGCGGATGTAGCGTTTACTGCCACGATTGATGCGGGCAAACTGGTAATTACGATTACACCGGATGCCGATCTGAGCTACACCCAGGTGTACTATGTTGCCATCGCTCCGGTTGAAGATACTTTTGATAATGCAACAATACTCAGCAGTTTCACCTTTACTACGGTTGATGATCTCTCCATTGTAGAGGGGATTGAGAGCAATTCGTTTATGGAGGTTTATCCCAATCCGAATGATGGTAAATTCATGCTCAGAGTGGGTATTGAAGCAGGGAAACTGGTTGATGTTGAGATCATGAACATCCAGGGGCAGATCATTTACAGGGATCGCATCCAGGTATCTTCAACAAAGGATGAACCGGTAGATATTTCCACTGTTCCTTCGGGTTTGTATTTCATCCGTGTCACCGACGGAAAACAGACGAAGTATAAAAAGATCCTGATCAACTGATCCGGTTCACGTAACACCGGGGCTGTTTGACTGAGATGATGCAATCTTAGGGGCTGTTTCAGAAGCATGTCTACAATGACTTTTGAAACAGCCCTTTTCATTCATTGCAGGCAGTGCCGGGTACCATTCATGTGTTGCCTGACATATTATCTTTCTGTAAAGATTCCTATCTTGTAATCAAAATAAACTAAAATCAAAAGCACTATGAAAATTTATTCTCACAGCCGGAGTGTTGCAACATGCAGCATCCTTCTGGCAATGTTATTTTTACTTGCTTCAACAACACTTGAAGCGCAACGGAATCGAGAGGAGCCTGCTGCAAAGAGTTCGCTCTCCTCATCCACATTTTCCGGATTTAGGTTCAGAAGTATCGGACCTGCATTTACCTCGGGCAGGATCGGTGATTTTGCAGTTAACCCGGACAATCACAGCGAGTATTATGTTGCTGTTGCATCCGGGCATATCTGGAAAACGGTGAATAACGGAACAACATGGAACCCGGTTTTTGATAATTATGGATCTTATTCCATTGGTTGTGTTGTCATTGATCCCAATAACCATTATGTGGTCTGGGCAGGAACCGGTGAGAACAACAGCCAGCGTGCTCTCGGGTACGGAGATGGCGTGTACAAATCGATCGATGGAGGAAGATCCTGGAAAAACATGGGATTAAAAACTTCGCAGCACATTGGTGAGATCATTGTTGATCCAACCAATTCCGACATCGTCTATGTTGCTGCTGAAGGGTCTGTGTGGGGGCCTGGTGGAGAGCGGGGTTTGTACAAAACCACCAACGGCGGAAAAACATGGGAAGCCGTACTTACCATCAGTGAACATACGGGTGTCAGCGACATCGTTATGGACCCGAGAGATCCCAACGTCATTTATGCAGCCGCCCATCAGCGGAGACGCCACGTGTTTACAAAAATCGACGGCGGTCCGGAATCGGCCATTTACAAAACAACCGACGGCGGAAAAACCTGGGAACAATTAAAATCGGGGCTTCCGGGAGGAGATGTCGGAGCGATCGGGCTGGCTATTTCCCCGGTTAACCCGGATTATGTCTATGCCATTATCGAAGCAGAAGGTGAAAGTGGTGGTTTCTTCCGTACTATAAATCGCGGAGCAACATGGCAGAAAATGAGCCCACATGTAGCGGGTAGCCCACAATATTACAACGAGATTTTTTGCGATCCGAAAGATGAGGATAAGGTCTATTCCGTTGAAACACGAACACAGGTAACAGTCGATGGTGGAAGAACCTGGACCGGAGTTGGGCTTAGTAACAGACATGTGGATGATCATGCACTATGGATTGATCCGGATGATACCCGGCACTTCATGATCGGAGGAGATGGAGGTATCTATGAAACCTTTGATGATGGTGAAAACTATATCTTCAAATGCAACCTTCCTGTCACCCAGTTTTACCGTGTTGCTGTCGATAACGATTATCCGTTCTATAATGTTTATGGAGGGACCCAGGACAACAACAGCATGGGTGGACCATCGAGGAACACCAGTTCACTTGGAGTAGTGAATGATGACTGGTTCGTTACCAATGGTGGCGATGGATTCTGGTCACAGGTCGACCCGACTGATCCCAATGTCGTTTATGCAGAATCCCAGCACGGTGGACTGGTCCGGTACGACAAGAAAACCGGTGAAAGCATTGGCATTCAGCCTGATCCCAGAAAAGGTGAATATACCTATAAATGGAACTGGAATGCTCCCCTTATCATCAGTCCCCATTCACATACCAGGATCTATTTTGCCGCGAACAAACTGTTCAGAAGTGACGACCGGGGAGATACCTGGAAAGTGATCAGTGATGATCTGACCCGCCAGATTGACAGGAACACGTTGCCTGTAATGGGTAAAGTCTGGAGTGTGGATGCCGTGGCAAAAAATGCCTCCACCTCCCTCTTTGGAACCATTGTTGCCCTTGATGAATCACCTGTCCAGGAGGACCTGATCTATGTCGGCACAGACGATGGACTGATACAGGTAACTGAAGATGCCGGTGAAGCCTGGAGAAAAATTGCCTCCTTTCCAGGCATCCCGGAGATGACCTACATCAGCCATCTTCTGGCATCCCGCCATAATCCGAATGTTGTATATGCATCCTTCGATAACCGCAAAAGAGACGATTTCAAACCCTACCTTCTGAAGAGTACCGATAAAGGAGTGACCTGGACATCCATCTCCAATAACCTCCCGGAAAATGGCACAGTTCATTGTATTGCACAGGATAAGGAAAAGGAGAACCTGCTCTTTGTCGGTACCGAATTTGGAATCTTTGCCTCAATCGATGGAGGAAAGGAATGGGTTCAGCTAAAATCGGGATTGCCCACCATACCGGTCAGGCACATTGTTACCCAGGACAGGGAAGTTGATCTGGTAATCGCTACATTCGGAAGGGGATTCTATATACTTGACGATTATACACCACTACGCAATTTCACTCCGGATATTCTGAAAAAAGATGCGGCGATTTTTCCGGTTAAGGATGCCTTGATGTTTGTGCAGAAGAGAGGGGCAGACAGCCAGGGATCAACCCACTTCGCGGCTGAGAACCCGGCCTATGGCGCAACCTTTACCTACTACCTGAAAGATGGGATATCTACCCTGAAGCAGGAACGGCAAAGGAAAGAAAGGGAGCTTATCAGAGCGGGGAAACCGGTTCCCTATCCCAGCTGGGAAGAACTGAGGGCTGAAGATAACGAGGAACCTTCCTACCTGATTTTTACCATTGAAGATATGGAGGGCAATGTGGTTAACCGGCTTACACAAAGAGCAGGAAGAGGAATTAGCCGGATAACCTGGAACCTCTCCTACCAGGTACCACGTCCTGTAAATACCCAGGAGTTTAATCCGATGGGCAGAGGAGGCGGGAGCAGACGGTATGGCGGAGGGGGTGCAGGAGGTTTCCATGTCCTTCCCGGAACCTACCAGGTTTCACTGTCTAAAAATGTCCGCGGGGAAACCACCGAACTGGCCGGACCGGTTGAATTCAAGGTGGTTCCTCTGAACAATTCAGCCATACCGGTGTCCGATGAGAGCAGGAAAGAGATTGTTGAATTCCAGAAAAAAGCAGCTGCACTTTCTGCAAAAGTTCAGGGTACACTTTTTGCTACAAACGAGTATGTAAACCGTGTGGCCAGTATCAGACAGGTACTATTCACAACTCCTGATTCAAACCCGGAATGGATGACCAGAGCGACTGATCTGAAAAAAGAACTGGATGCTGTGTTACTGGTCTTTAGTGGTGACCGCACCATCAGTAGCCGAAATGAAAATCCACCAACCAGCCTGATGAGCCGGGTTTATGGAATGAGTTCAAGATCATTCAATTACCTGACACAATCCTCAATCGATGCCTATGATATCGTTCAGGAAGAGTTTGTTGAGGCTCATGCCAGAGTGAACCAGATCCGTCGTGATCTTGAAGCCCTTGAAGCTGAACTTGAAAAGGCAGGTATTGCCTGGACCCCGGGCAGATTCCCTGAATTGTAAGTGATCGTAACAGATCCTTTCTAAATAACAGATGGAGTAGAAATCAAAACCAGCTGCATTCACCGGAAGAAACAAATCCATCCGGTGAATGCAGTTTTACCTGAATTTCAATCGTTCTTTCTGCCAATCTGAATATACTGAAAGAAGTGTAGCAGCGTTATCACTATCGGGTATTGATTTAAATTATTGTTAAATATCAAAACCTGTTTGTTTTTCCATCGAAATAATATATATTTGTTTCTTGCATATGTTATAAAACACCTCTTAATTATACCTATGAAAAAAATAATTGTCATTATAGCAGTGTGTCTATTTATTGGCACCATCATCTCTTCATGTAACAGAGAGGTCTGTCCGGCATATAGCCAGGCTGACGTTGAGCAACCGGAAGAGATCGTTTAGTTCTGTTGCTTATGCCCACCCCAATGCTGTTTCTTAAGTAAAAGCTTTTTGGTACCTTTGCTTAAGTAATGCTTCATTCTATCCATGAAACAGACCGTATTGATTTTTGTGGGATTGTTGTTCGTTGTTCCCCGGATATCCGGGCAGGGAGAAATTGATGAGCAGCAGAGGATCTTTTACCGGAACGAACAATCGATTGGTCTTTTCCTTAATTCCACCGGCTGGGGGTTGGGGTACCGGTATGCTAAGCGGGTCAATTATCTCAACAAACGGCTGATCGAAGTAGACTTCAACAACATCAAACACCCCAAGGAATATAAAACGACGAATCCCTACTTTCCGAATACAAAAGGATTTGTTTTTGGGAAGAAGAATCTCTTTTTTAACCTGAGAGTAGGTTATGGGTTTCAACATGAAATGTTTAGAAAGATCGACCAGGGGGGTATTTCAATACGTCGCTTTATCTCCTTCGGTCCATCCTTCGGGTTTTACAAACCCATCTATTACGAACGGATTGTCCAGGGTATAGATAACACCTATGCAATTGAGGTTGAAAAATTCAATGATAACATCCATGGACCACTGGATATCTATAGCAGGGCTTCGTTTTTTAAAGGATTTGATGAAATCAAATTTCTTCCCGGTCTGTATGGGAAAGTCGGGGTAAATTTTGAATACAGTAAATACGACCGGCTTATTCATTCCATTGAATTGGGAGGCACCATCGATGCCTATCCAAAAAAAGTACCCATTATGGCTACTGAGGATAACCAGCAGATCTTTCTATCCCTGTTTGTCAGCTATCGTTTTGGGAAGATCGTGGACCCGAAAATGAAGAAGAGGGATAGAGAAGCTCAACCTTTTGAAGACTCATTCTAACAACCCTGCATCTTGAGTTGACAACGTTTTTCAGGATTCTATTTATGATTCAATTTTTTGACTATTTGAGTATTAATCTCTATTTTTATGCTGCATTTAACTAACCCATAATTTTATTACCATGTCAAAGATAAAAGTTGCAATAAATGGTTTTGGTCGGATTGGTCGGACCGTTTACAAGATAGCTCTTGAAAGATCCAACCTGGAAATTATCGGGATCAACGATCTCACCGATAACAAAACGCTGGCTCACCTTCTCAAATACGATTCCACACAGGGGAGGTTTGATGGGAAGGTAAGTTACGATGAATACGGAATTATAGTAAACGGGAAACAGATAAAGGTTTCAGAAGAAAAAAACCCGGCTAATATTCCCTGGGCAGAGACGCCTGACATTGTTATTGAATCCACCGGGATTTTCAGGCAAAAGGAGAGTGAAAAAGGGGGGTATGGCGATCACCTGAAAAACGGGGCTAAAAAAGTGATCCTTACCGTTCCCGCAAAGGATACCATTGACAACACCATTGTCCTGGGGGTCAACAACGATGAATTGAAGCCTGAAGACCAGTGCATTTCCAACGCTTCCTGCACCACCAATTGCCTTGCTCCCATTGCAAAGGTACTGAACGATAACTTTGGCATAGAAAACGGTTTAATGACCACTATCCACGCCTATACAAATGATCAGAGACTGCTGGATTTTCCGCATTCCGATCTCAGAAGAGCCCGGTCCGCCGCGTTATCCCAGATACCAACAACCACCGGTGCTGCCAAAGCTGTTGGTGTGGTCATTCCAGACCTGAAAGGGAAATTGGATGGCATGGCTATTCGGATACCTACACCGACCGGCTCACTGGTTGACCTGGTAGCCAACCTGAAAGTGGAAGTGACCAAAGAGGAGGTGAATGCCGCCATGAAAAAGGCTGCTGAAGGACCAATGAAAGGTATCCTGGAATATACCGAAGATCCGATTGTTTCTGTTGATATCATTCATAATCCTCACTCCTCCATCTTTGACGCCCTGTCAACCATGGTCAATGGCAAAACCGTTAAAGTACTATCATGGTATGACAATGAGTGGGGATATTCCTGCAGGGTGATTGACCTGATTGAAAAACTGTTTGCCTGATTCGAAGATTCCCTGTAAACCGGGTTAAAGGATCCGGTAATAGAAAGTATACTAATAAGGCTGTATCAATCGCATTTTTCTGATACAGCCTTTTTATTTTAATGCATAACATGCATATTGAACGGGAGTTCGGTGGTTGATGCATAATGGGTTCCCAACTCCATGATTCGTTCATCCTCTTCTTCATAATACCAATCAACTACACACTCATGTCCCTGGTCATGATACCGCTTCATAACCCTGAAGATTTCCAGTAAAAATTTGGATGACCCGCTGTTTACGTATTCAAGCATAACAACTACCCGGGTAAGATCGCACGGATCTTTGAAATATTCGTGGATCCATTCAAGCATTCTAAGATAGATGTCATCCGGATTTTCGGGTATCGATCTTCCTCCAAGCTTAAATTCACCGGTGTTTGGGTTAAAATTAACCTCGGGTGAGGAGAAGCTCTTCTCAATAATTAATTCCTTCATAAATCAAGGTATTATCAGTTTCATTCAATAAACGATCGTTTCATTCATAATGCAGGGCAACAATCGGATCCAACCGGGCAGCTTTTTCGGCAGGGAAATAGCCGGAGGCAAGGCCAACTAAAAAACAGACCAGAACTCCGGTAAAAATCCAAAACCAGGGAATAAGAAACGACGATCTCATCAACAGAGACATCAGGTTCCCGATCAATATTCCAAGAACAATACCAAATACTCCCCCTAACTGACCGATCAAAATGGCTTCAAATAAAAATTGCTGTTTGATCGTGTTTCGTTTTGCACCAATCGCTTTTCTGATCCCGATTTCCCGCGTTCGTTCCGTGACCGATACAAGCATGATATTCATCAAACCAACGGCCGCTCCAAAGAGGGTGATCACACCGATCAATGTTGCAGCCAGAGTAACGTATTTGATATTCTCGATTAAGAGATTTACCAGGTTATCGCTCTTGGTAATGTTGAAATCAGATTCATCCCTTGCGCTTAACCCCCTGACGACCCTGAATAATCCTTCTGCCTCACTTACCAGAATATCGAGAAGCCTTGGATCATCAGGCATGACATTGATCTGATGCGACATGTTCGGCCGTGAGAAATATTGCCTGACATTGGTCACAGGTATGATGCAGATGTTATCATTACTCATAAAACTTGCACCCTGAGCTTCCAGGACACCAATGATTTTGTATTTCCCGCTTCCAATAGCAATGACTTTATTCAGTGGATCAATCCCCTCTTCGAAAATTGAGGAGACAATTTCTGAGCCAATGATTACAAAATTACGATTCATCTCAATATCCTGGGCGGTAAAATTTCTCCCGATACCCAGATTCAGGCCGGAGACATTTAAATAATTCTCATCACCCCCTAATACCCTGATATTGGGATGGGTTTTTTCTGACTTGTACTTAACGGTGGCTATTCCGGTCGCAGTTACCGTAATCGAAACTTTCCCCGGAAAGTGAAAGATCTCCTTAAACTCAGAAGCTTCCCGATAGGATATGTAGGGGTGATTTTTTGTCCGGTGATGAGAATCCCCGATCTGAACATGCATGCCCCTGGATTCAATAACAAATGAATTGGCTCCCATCCTTGTAAACTGATCGGTGATTGAATGTTTAATCGCATCGATCGCTGTCAGGATGCCAACCAGCGCCATGATCCCAAAGGCAATAATACAGATGGTAAGGACAGCTCTGATCTTACTTGCCTTAATGGATGAAAATGATATTCGAAAATTGTCTTCTACTAAACTTAGTTTCATGGCATGTATGTAACCAGGTTACGATCAGGTACGATCCTCTTTCTGTCCTTTCCCTGCACTGTTAATGAATCCATAAAAGTAAGAAATTTTCCTGATACATGAGGTTTCACCCTTTAAATCTCTATTCCTCCAAACTGGCCCGCCGTTTGGTGGAATCGATATATGGACTGGTACAGTAGCCGTTTTTTTATTAATATTGCAGATATTCTTATAACTAATAAATTATTCAACGATGGCATTCGATATTGATATGATCCGGTCCGTGTATGCACGATTCCCTGAACGGGTTGACACCATGCGGAAACGATTAGGAAGACCCCTGACACTAACAGAAAAGATACTCTGTTCCCACCTGAATGGAGGCAACCCGGACCAACTGTATACCAGGGGAAAAGATTACGTTGATTTCCGGCCCGATCGGGTCGCCATGCAGGATGCAACAGCACAGATGGCACTGCTGCAGTTCATGCAAGCCGGGAAGGACAAGGCAGCTGTTCCTGCAACGGTCCATTGTGATCACCTGATCCAGGCTAAGCTGGGGGCAATGAAGGATCTTCAGGAAGCTCAAACAACCAATAAGGAAGTGTACGATTTTCTTGCATCCGTTTCAAACAAGTATGGTATCGGGTTCTGGAAACCGGGAGCAGGAATTATCCACCAGGTGATCCTTGAAAATTATGCCTTCCCGGGTGGAATGATGATCGGCACAGATTCCCATACCCCGAACGCCGGTGGCCTTGGAATGATCGCCATTGGAGTCGGAGGTGCCGATGCTGTGGATGTTATGGCCGATATGCCATGGGAATTGAAATTCCCGAAAATAATCGGTGTTAAACTTACCGGGAAACTTAGCGGGTGGACATCAGCCAAAGATGTTATCCTGAAAGTTGCCGGTATACTCACCGTAAAAGGTGGAACCGGTTCAATTCTCGAATATTTCGGGGATGGAGCCCTGAACATTTCGTGTACAGGAAAAGGAACCATCTGTAATATGGGAGCTGAAATCGGAGCCACTACCTCCCTGTTTGGCTTCGATAAAAAAATGGAAGAGTTCCTTCGGGGAACCGGAAGAGACGATGTGGCTGATGAAGCCCTGAAGATTGCCGCTTACCTTACAGCAGACCCGAAAGTGTATCAAAACCCTGAACCCTATTTTGATGAACTGATTGAAATCAACCTGTCAGAACTTGAACCACACATCAATGGACCATTTACACCCGACAAAGCATGGCCACTTTCCCGTTTTGCCGATGCTGTCCGGGAAAATGACTACCCGCAAAAACTGGAAGTTGGCTTGATCGGCTCATGTACAAACTCATCCTACGAGGATATCAGCAGGGCGGCCTTCGTTGCCAAACAGGCAGTAGAAAAAAAATTGAAAGCAAAAGCCGAATATACCGTAACTCCCGGATCAGAAATGGTACGATATACCATCGAGCGGGATGGACTGCTGAAAACCTTCCAGGATATAGGAGGGGTAGTCCTGGCAAATGCCTGCGGTCCCTGTATCGGACAATGGGCAAGACATGAAGCCAATAAAGAACGGAGAAACTCGATCATCACCTCCTTTAACCGCAATTTTGCAAAACGCAACGATGGCAATCCCAATACATATGCATTTGTTGCCTCACCCGAAATCGTTACTGCCCTGGCAATAGCAGGTGACCTTACCTTTAATCCCGTCACCGATACACTCATCAATGAAGAGGGGAAAGAGGTAAAACTGGATGAACCGCAAGGACTGGAATTCCCGGTGAAAGGATTCGATGTGGAAGACAACGGATACCTGGCTCCTGCGGAGGATGGCAGTTCAGTTGAAGTGAATGTTAATCCCGAATCCCAGCGACTCCAACTGTTGAAACCGTTTGCGGAATGGAACAGAGAAGAACTGAAAGGACTGAAGGTGCTGCTGAAAACAAAAGGGAAATGTACCACCGACCACATCTCAATGGCTGGCCCCTGGCTGCGGTACCGCGGACACCTGGATAACATTTCAAAAAACCTGCTTATCGGAGCTGTAAATTTCTACAACGAGAAAACAAACCTGGTGAAAAACCAGCTGACCGGTGAATATGGTCCTGTACCCGATACCGCGCTTTACTATAAAGAGCATGGAATCGAATCCATTGTAGTTGGCGATGAGAACTATGGTGAAGGCTCATCACGCGAACATGCCGCTATGGAACCCCGTAACCTCGGGATCAAAGCCATCCTGGTACGATCATTCGCCCGGATCCATGAAACAAACCTTAAAAAACAGGGTATGCTCGCCCTGACTTTTGACAACCCGAAGGACTATGAGAAGATCAGGGAGGATGACACGCTGGATATAATCGGTTTAACCCGCTTCACACCGGGTGAGAACCTGACCGTGATTGCACACCATGCGGACGGAACCAGCAATGAAATTCCGGTCAACCATTCCTATAATAAAAACCAGATCGAATGGTTTAAAGCCGGATCCGCGCTCAACCTCATCCGGAAACAAAACCGCTAACCCTCGTCAGACGACCCTGTGAAATAGAAGCAAAGCCACTTAGGGAAAGGTTATTTCACAGGGTGAATCTGACGAGTAAAAAAACTGGCCCAATAATCGCCATTCACCTGGTGATTTGGAATCACCAGGTGAATAAATAAACCCCTTAAATATGACAGGTCTTCAAATTGGTGTAAGGCTTTTTTTAAAATAACTAATAATTTAGTTGTAAAACTAAACGTTTAGTTGTATATTTGTTAATAACGGAATGAAATTTGTTTTTAACCAGATCAGCCATGCTTGAACTAACAAAAGCCGAAGAACAGATCATGCAGATCCTGTGGGACCTGGAGAAAGCATTTGTCAAAGACATCATCGAACGGTTGCCCGATCCGAAACCTGCCTATAACACGGTTTCAACGATCGTCAGGATCCTGGAGAAGAAGGGATTTGTATCCTACAAGGCATACGGAAAAACGCATGAGTATTTTCCGTTGGTCAGCAAGGCGGAATACACTAAGGTTCATCTGAACAATTTCATAAAGAACTATTTCTCCAATTCATTTGAAAAAATGGTCTCCTTTTTTGCCCGGGAGAAAAATCTCTCGGTTCATGAGATGGAGGATATCCTGAAAATAATGGAAGAGGAGATTGAAAAACAAAACAAAGGGCAATAATGAATGATCTCTGGAAGTACCTGATCGAATCGGGGGTAAGCCTTTGCCTTTTCTATGGGATATATTGGGTATTCCTGAGAAGAGATACCTTCTTTGCCAGGAACCGGTTCTACCTGGCGTTGACCATTTTCCTGTCGATGGTTTTTCCTTTGCTGACTATTTCAGTCCCTCAGCCCGCCCCCATATACACCATTGAAACCATGCTTGATTCGGCAGTTATTGTCCCTGCCTCTTCCTTTTCCTCCCCAACCGGACATTTACCCAGGAACCTGCTCTCGTGGTTTTATTTCGCGGGTGCCGGATTCTTTTTGTTAAAATTTCTGTTCAATACGGGGCAGATAGCCTGGTTAATCCGGGAATACGGGATTAAACGGGAGGACGGAGTCCGGATCGTTTACATGAAAAAGAACATTTCCCCTTTTTCATTTTACAACATCATTTTTCTGAACAGATCCCTGACCGGAAACAATTACAGGGGAAAGATCATTGCCCATGAGATGAATCACATCCGGAACATGCACACCCTTGACCTGATCGTTTTTGAATTGCTGACCATCATTCAATGGTTCAATCCGGTTGCATGGCTTTACAAATGGTCGTTGAAAGAAGTTCATGAATACCAGGCCGACGAAGCCGTTATTCGCGGAGGTTACAATACCCTGAATTACCAGGAGCTGGTTCTCAGCCAGGTTTTTGGGAACCAGTTTTTCCGGATTGCCCACAACCTGAACCAATCACTCATTAAAAAACGGATTGTCATGATGACAAAATTTAAATCGTCAAAGGTTGCCCGGTATAAAATTCTTCTTGCCATGCCGGCAGCATTACTTGTTATTGCCCTTTTCTCATTTTCCAATAACGCCCCGGACCATTCAGTTAGGACCACCCCTACCCTCTTCCCTGATCCATCCATCAATGCGCCACAGGATACTACCATTTATCCCATAGTCGACACCATGCCGAAATTCCAGGGTGGTGATATGGAAAAATTCAGGAGATACCTCACCCTGAATTTAAAGTATCCGGAGGAAGCAAGGGAGAAAAAAATAGAAGGTACCGTTTACATCCAGTGTGTTGTCACTGACAAAGGGAAAGTTGACATGGTCCGGGTAGGTCGTGGAGTCGATCCTTTGCTGGACAAAGAAGCACTCAGGGTGGTGTTAAGCAGTCCTGGCTGGGAGCCGGGGATAAAAAACGGGAAAAAGGTATCCGTAGCGTTTACCTTTCCTGTTGCATTTGTTCTGAGTGAAAAAGAGAGCCGATCAAAACCACAGATTCCCAGCGTGGATCCAAACAATCCCAATATCTACTTCCTGGTTGAGGAGATGCCCACGTTCCGGGGGAGTAAGGGAGAGGCTTTCCGTGATTACGTGAGTGAAAACCTGAGGTATCCCCGAGAAGCAATGGAGAAAGGCATTTCCGGTAAAGTCTTTGTTCAGTTCGTGGTGAACAGAGAGGGATTGATAGAGAATGTTACGGTAGTGAAGGGTTTAGATCCCCTGTTGGACAAGGAAGCAATCAGAGTGGTAGCCAATAGTCCGGCCTGGACTCCCGGCAAACATGAAGGAAAACGTGTGAAGGTAAGATATACCTTCCCGATCGTATTCACTCTTCCGGATGAAAGAAAGGAGCCGGCTCAGCAGGATTTTATAGATCCCGAAATTGAGGAACCGGTGTTCTATGTCGTGGAACAGATGCCCAGGTTCCAGGGATCGGATGACATTGATGTATTCATGCAATACATTGCGGAGAATCTGGCATATCCGGAAAAAGCTAAGAAAAAGAACATTTCGGGAACGGTCTCTGTCCAAATGGTTGTCACCAGTGAGGGGAAAGTCGACAATGTTAAAGTAATCCGCGGGGCAGATCCTTTACTAAACAAAGAAGCACTCCGGGTGGTAATGAGCAGCCCGGAATGGGAACCTGGAAAACAGAAGGGACAAAATGTGAACGTTGCTTTTACTTTCCCTGTTGCATTTGAATTACCGCAGATCCCATCTGATAATGCTCATGATGAAACAGCAGGGGTTGGGCTCAAATCAAAAGTAAGTGACGATGCTTTGTTCCTGATAGACGGCAAGGTCGTGAGTCATGATCTTTTTTCAACCCTGAATCCCGATCATATTGAAAGTATTGAAATCATAAAAGGAGAATCTGCAATTGAAAAGTATGGCGAAAAAGGGAAAAACGGTGTCATATATGTTACGATGAAGGGTGGGGATAATAAACCCGGTGGTTTGTCATTCAGGGTAAGTGGTGTTCAGTCCGATTCAGATATTCCGTTT
Organism: uncultured Rikenellaceae bacterium; assembly: GCA_964481765.1. Classification (GTDB taxonomy): domain Bacteria; phylum Bacteroidota; class Bacteroidia; order Bacteroidales; family VadinHA17. The sequence goes on from CAYZVJ010000019.1 coordinate 31,096, forward strand.
TATATTGATGGAAAGAAGTCAACGCTGGAGGAGGTGAAACTGCTCAATACAGCAGATATTCAAAGCATTGAAGTATTAAAGGGGGAAAAAGCCGAAAAGGAATTTGGAGATGCCGGCAAGGAGGGTGTTGTTAAGATCAAAATGAAATAATAGTTATTCCCGGTTCCATACAGGTAACATCAGAAGGGATGCATCACTATGATGTTTTTTTATCTTTGGGCCTGAAAATTTATGTTGTATTTATTCATAAACAAGAATGAAAAGAATAACCTTTATAATTGCTTTAATTTTTTTCATGTTTTTTTCTCTCTATTCACAGAAAGATGATCGGCATACGCAAACAGAGTTGTATTTACTAAACCGCCAATACGCAGAAGCTATAGAGGAAGCCCAACGGATACTGGCTGAAGATTCGCTGAGTTCCAGGGCTAATTTCAACATGGGACAGGCTTATATCGGGTTGCTCAAATACCCGGAAGCGATGGAGGTGTTCGAGCGTGCTAACCTGCTTGATCCCGGGAACATTACCATCCTGAATGCAATCGGAGAGACCTGGTCAGCACTCGGAGCATTAAACAATGCCATCAATACCTACTATGCGATCATTCAGCTCGATTCCACCGACTATTATGGATATATTCAATTGGGCAAACTGTACCAGCGGAAGAATGATTTTCTGCGTGCCATACCGATCTACCAGTATCTCTGCAGCCTGGACTCTGCGAACTTCTACTATTACAAGCAGCTTGGTATCTGTTTTGAAAAGATCGATGATCCCACCTCTGCTGCATGGTATCTTGACCGGGCACTGAAACTCAATCCAAGGGATATTGGATTATATCCCACGCTTGCCAATATTTATATCAGGGAAGGAGTTTTCCAGGGAGCCATTGATCTCCTGGCTAAAGGACTGGAGCAGGATTCCACCGATGCTGCCATCATTAAGGTGAAGTCGTATGCCCATGTCCTGGCACACCAGAACATGGAAGCTATTGATGGATTCCTGAAGGTACTGGAAACGGGTGACTCATCCCTCTTCGTCTGCAAATACACCGGGCTTGCCTATTTCGGAAACGATGAGTTTGAAAAAGCGGTGCATTATCTTGAAAAAGCCTATTTCGCGGATACTACCAGTGCAGAAAATTGTTATTACTATGCACTCGCCCTGAGTGAAGATTACCAAAAACGGGAATCAACGAAATACCTGCTAAAATCGATCGAATTGCAGCAACCCAATTATCAGTTTCTCGGAACCATTTACAAAAAAATCGGTGACAATTACAACCACGTTGCTGACTGGGAAAATACCCTGAAGTATTTCCTGCTGGCATTTGAAAACGATCCGGGTGACCGGGAACTGATTTTTCGGATCGCCAGCCTCTATGATTACCGCATGGAGGATCTTAAAAAAGCACTGCAATACTACACCATGTTTCTGGAAGGTGCCGGAGAGATTACACAAACAGGAGAAGAGAGCAATGTTGTTTCCCTGGCTGCCGTTGCTGCCAAACGGATTGAAGCCATCCGGGAAGAACTCCATTTTAGAGGGGAGCTGGATAAGTGATGAAGATGTTGTAGATAAATCCCATTGGAGCATTTACACTCCCAACAGCACAGTAAAACAGATCATTCAGGAATCCCAGTTTCGTTATGCGTTTTACGGTAACGAAACCAGTATCGGTAGTCGTTTAACGTTATTCGTAGATACAATAAAACATTCACGAAGGAATTGCTCTTCAATGTTCCTTTGTTTACGTATCCTGTTAGCTACCAGAAACCTCCATTCTCACTGACAATTAGTCCCGCTGGGGCTTATGTAGCCAACCAGTTCACAGACTGTTATGCTAACACCATTTCTTTTCGTAATTTTAGAAAAATCATTCTTCAAAGTGTATGGAGTTATCCGACCGCATAGCAGCGTTCAGTAGACTTGGAAAAAAGATCAGCCAGGTGCTGGATAATGAAGCGAATCAATCAGACCTTCCCGTATCTGCTGTCAAGTTGATTCAGCTTATCCATACGGTTCAGGATCAAAATCCCTGGTTCACACCGGATAATGTGACAACCGCCCTGTCAGCCATAGCACAATCATTAACACCTGAAAACCTGGCAAACTGGACATCCATGTATCCGGAACTTAACAATGAAACGAGCCCTAAACGAATCGGAGTAACAATGGCAGGGAACATTCCTCTGGTCGGCTTTCACGACTTTCTCTCCGTCCTGATGGCAGGTCATTTTTTTACCGGGAAACTCTCCTCAAAGGACGACCGGTTACTGCCCGCTGTCACCAGTCTGTTCACCGAAATAGAACCGGGATTTAGTGGACTGATAGATTTTACAATAGGGCATTTCGAAACTATTGATGCGATTATTGCAACGGGCAGCGATAACTCAGCACGCTATTTTGACTACTATTTTGCCCGTTATCCAAACATCATCCGAAGGAACAGAAACGGGATTGCAATCCTTGATGGATTGGAGAGCAGGTCAGAGCTAAACGCTTTGGGAGAGGATATTTTCTGTTATTTTGGTCTCGGTTGCCGAAGCATTTCAAAACTTTTTGTTCCCGGAGATTATGACTTCAATCCCCTGATCAGGGCTCTCAAAGCATACAATCACGTGGCGGATCACAGAAAATTCCAGAATAACATTACCTATAACCGGGCAAGATATACCCTGCAGCAGATGGCATTCATTGATGCAGGATTCCTCCTTTTCAGGGAAGAAGATGAAATGGCTTCACCTCCCGGTGTTGTCAATTTCGAATACTACTCAAAACCGGAAACACTTAAAAGAAGACTCAACCTGCTCCGGGAAAAGATCCAGTGCATTGTCAGTCACAACAACCATTTCAATTCCATTGGTTTCGGAAAATCTCAATACCCTGATCTCTGGGAATATGCTGATGGAATAGATACCATGAAATTTCTTTTATCATTGAATAATTGAGTAAAAAGTTGTAAATTGTATATACCTATTTACCGTTTTGTCTTCAGGAAAAAGCTGTTGGATAAAATTTTAAAATACCATGGACAATTTGGTTTATACATTCCGAATGATATCTAACGAGGAGGATAACTTCAGAAGGGATTTTGAAGTACGTCCAGATCAGACGTTTTTCGACCTGCATCTTGCCATTCAGAAAAACCTGGGGTACGATAAGTCACACATGGCATCTTTTATCCTGACCAATGAAAAATGGGAAAGGGAAACAGAAATCACCCTTTTCGATATGAGGGATGAGCCATCGGAAGATGCGCTGATTATGGATAAAGTCAACATTGGGGAGGTGTGTAAGGATCTGAAACAAAAATTACTCTATGTCTACGATTTCTTTTCTGATCGTTGCTTTTTTATTGAACTGGTAAATATAAGTGATGAAGATCCCGGGGTCGACTATCCGCGATGTATCAAGGCGAAAGGGAAAATCCCAATACAGATCATCATGGAGGATAATAACATCGATATGTTTTCGGTGGAAGAATTTGATAACCTGGAAAGTTTCGATGATGATCTCTCTTTTGAGAATCTTGATGATTATGATCAATTGTAGAACGGATAACCGGGTGATCCGGCAACGATTTCCTCCATCCTAATCCTTTTTTCCTACCGAAAAATCCTCTATTTTTACACTTCCCTGTTTTTCCATAGCTCCGATGTAATCCATGAAAAAAACGCTGGTAGTGATCCTTGGTCCAACCGGAATTGGCAAAACCGGAATGGGAATCATGTTGGCTAATTACTTCAAAACCGAGATCATATCTGCCGACTCCAGGCAGATCTACCGTGAGATGGAGATAGGCACTGCAGTACCTTCAGCAGATCAACGAAAAAAAACAAAACACCACTTTATTCAAACCCGTTCAATTCATGACTATTACAATGCGAGTATGTTTGAGATGGAGGTGCTTGATCTTCTGGAGAAACTCTTCCTGAGAAAGGATATTCTACTGCTGGTTGGAGGTTCGGGGTTGTATGTTGATGCCGTGTGTAAAGGCATCGATGATATACCGACCATCGATCCGGAGGTCAGAAAGAACCTGGTCGATCAATATAACAAGGAGGGTATTGAAAGTTTGCGCAGGCAACTTAAGTACCTCGATCCGGAATATTACAGTAACGTTGATCTGAAAAACCATAAGCGGATCCTTAAAGCACTTGAAATATCCTTAATGACCGGACAACCCTATTCCTCTTTTCTCACCAAACAGCCTAAAGTCAGGAATTTTCAGATCCTGAAGATCGGGCTGAACAGAGAACGCAGGGAGTTGTATGAGATCATTGACCAGCGTGTGGATAGCATGGTCAGATCAGGCCTGGCAGAAGAAGCGAAAACCCTGTTTGCATACTGTAAAATCAACGCATTGAACACGGTAGGATACAAAGAGCTTTTTGAACATTTTGAAGGAAAACATACACTGGAAGAGGCGATCAGATTGATTAAAAGAAATAGCAGAAGGTATGCGAAAAGGCAACTTTCCTGGTTTTCCAGAGACAAGGAAATTGCCTGGTTTCATCCGGATGATAGGGAGGAGATCATCCACTTTATTGAAAAGAAAACCAGTGCTTAACCTGAATCCAGAATTGCAATCCACCCAATAAAATTCCAATACACAAATATCAAATAAATCGCAATCTTTAAAATTAAACACTTCATCATCCGTGTTTACGGATTGGTGATTAACGGAAGAGGATGTTAGCTTTCCAATCGATAAAAAGGAGGTGAGGTTGCTGAAGGAGAAAAGATAAAAATGGTTTAACGATATTCGGTCACGAAGCCCGTTTCGGTTATCGTTGTTCGGTATTCGTATCTGTTCACTGAATAGTTTGGTGCGTTGCTGTCCATGGAAAGAATTTCTGCTGAAGCACCCTGCAGATGAATCGCTTTCGTAAAACGGTTACGAAGTCGCCCAGACCGGGCCGGTATCGTAAAACGTCCTACGTCAATCGTCTTTTTTACATTTCCGATTCACGGACTTAGGTCATTTATTTTTTCCGTTACCGTAACCGAGCTTCGATACGGGTTTCGTTACCGATTAACGTCATCCGTCCTCCACCCGGCAGGCAGAAAATCCGCAATTCTCCATAGGAGTCACTTCGGGAGAGTCCTTTGGACGAAATCGCCCGCCTGCCCTGCCGGCAGGGCAGGCGCAATTCGAAATTTCATTTGTGAATCTTATCAACCATCTCCTCTATTCCTTCCACCATTGCTTCCCAGGTAAATCGTTTCTTCTCCTCCTCAATGTTTTTTTCAAAAGAAACCATTCGTTTGTTTTCATAGAAATCCTGAATGGCACCGGCAATGGCACCCGGATCCACTGCTGTGACATATCCAACTTTCTGATCGGGAACAATTTCAGGCAGACCACCAACCCTGGTAACCAGCATTGGTTTGTTAAAATGATAGGCGATCTGTGTAATCCCACTCTGGGTTGCCGACCGGTACGGTTGTATGACCATATCACTTGCCGAGAAATAGAACTTCACTTCTTCGTTCGGAATAAATCTATCGGTAATGATCAGTTTTTCTTCTATACCAAGTTCTTTGGCCAGCTTCTCGTACCCTGATTTCTCTTCATAAAACTCCCCGGCAACGATCAGTTTCAGGTCCAGCTTTTCCAGTTTCTCAGTTGCCAGAGCACGATACAACAGATCCAGTCCCTTATATTTTCGTATCATACCAAAAAACAGGAGGTATTGATGCTGAGCATCGAGGTTCAGATGGTCCAGTGCAGCCTGGCGGGGAACCCGTTCGCCAAAATGATCATAGATGGGATGAGGTATGAAGGCAGCCGGGTGCTCTGGTTTGATATCCTTTAATGCTGCGAGAGAAGAACCGGACAGTGTGATGAATGCATCACATGAATTGAAATAATAACGGGCAAGCAGTCTGTCCGGCAACCGCTGCTCGTGTGGTCTTACATTGTGAGTAAGTGATATTACCCTGATGGCTGATTTTTTTCTCACCCGTCTGATAATCCACCCTAAGGCAGGAGCCATAATGGGCATCCAGTACTGGACAATGATATAGTCCGGCTTTTCCTGCAGAATGTGGTCCACTGTCCGCGACCAGGATACGGGATTCACAGAGCTCATCAGGGATGCAATCGGAATGTCCGCCGGAGGTGGTCCTTCGGCGAATTGAGTTTTACCCGGAAAGAGAAATCCGGGGTACTGGTAATAAAAAGAGATGATGGATGATTCTTTTCCTGCTTTTCGGAATGCTCTGCACAACGCTTCACCAAAAGTGGCTATTCCTCCGCGCAGGGGATAGGCCGGACCAAGGATCAGGTTCTTCAAAACTTAACAATTAATTTTCTTCTCAATCTGGTAAACGTTTCTGTCACTGGAGCTTCTGGATACAAGTTCACCCAGGAACCCGGCAAGGAACAGCTGTGTACCAATGATCATCGCAGTCAGGGCAAGGTAAAAGTAGGGACTCTGGGTAACACGCTGGGCTGGGATATCATGGAAGGTATTGTATAGTTTAACACCTCCCAGCCAGGCGGCGGCAATGAAACCTGCAATGAACATCACGGTGCCAAGTGTACCGAAGAGGTGCATGGGACGCTTTCCAAACCGGCTGATGAATGAGATGGTCAACAGATCCAGGAATCCCTTGATGAATCGGTCAAATCCAAATTTTGTTATTCCGTATTTCCGTTTCTGGTGCAGGACAATTTTTTCACCTATCCGTGTAAAACCAGCTTGTTTTGCCAGTGCGGGAATGTAACGATGCATCTCACCATACACCTCGACGTTTTTCACCAGTGCATTTTTATAGGCTTTTAAACCACAGTTGAAATCATGCAGTTTTATGCCGGTAACGATTCGTGCAGTCCGGTTAAAAAATTTGCTGGGGATTCGTTTGGTGACCGGGTCAAACCGTTTCTTTTTCCATCCGGAAACCAGGTCATAATCCCCGTTCCTGATCATATCATACAGCCCTGGAATCTCATCCGGATTATCCTGAAGGTCCGCATCCATGGTAATGACCACCTCTCCCTGTGCAACCTCAAATCCGCTGAACAGGGCAGCCGATTTACCATAATTGCGGCGGAATCGGATGCCCCGGATAAAAGCTTTCCCCACGGAAAGCTTTTCGATCACATCCCAGGAAGAGTCGTTGCTGCCATCATCAACCAGGATAACCTCAAAGGAATAGTTCTTTTCTTTACAGATCCGTTCAACCCACTCCACAAGCTCCGGAAGTGACTCTTCCTCATTATAGAGTGGAATGATTATGGAAAGGTCCATAGTGTAAGGCAGTTCTGTTATTCGGCAGGCTCCTCCTCAACATCAGCCATTGCCTTTTTGAACGCATCCCCTTCCCGTCTGAAGAAAATTGAAACAACCAGGGATATAAGTACACCGTAAAATACATTGCTGATGATCCCAAAAAGAGGCGTTGTTACCGGTGTCATGATCTTCTTCATGAATACCATTTGTTGTTCGATCAACGATTCCGGAAGCCTACCCTGCGCAATCATCTGTTCTTCCATGAACGTATACATTTTCTCAATGAGATCAGGATCGATCAGGGTGAACTGGATAATTCCAAAAATGGCAGAGATGATACCGGCATAGAGGCTGATGACCGTACCTGCACCCACACCCTGGCCATAGGTCAGGACACCTCCCCTTGAATCATCCCTGAAGGACCTGATACCCAGTACCAATCCAGCAATCAAAATAATAAATGAAAGCGATCCCAGCGCTCGGTTGAATGTCTGATCCAGGAAGTAAAGAATCAGGGAATAAATAATCAATACCAGCGCAAGCATGAGAGCCACATTTATGGTTCCTTTCCAGACTGAAACAGGTTTGTTCTCCATGTTATTTACGAT